>DASXMA010000199.1:0-18452 GCA_036495965.1 Mycobacterium sp. | reverse complement strand
GGCCATCGCCGCAGCGGTTGCTGCGGTCGCTGCGGTGGCGCGTACCGAGCATGCGATCATCGGCGAGGTTTACGACGAAGTCGCCCGGCGTGGGAGCGCACGGGGACGCGTTGCCTGCATTGCGCATCACTGGAACCAGCGCCCCGATGAGGTCGTGGACGTGGTCTGGCATCTGCGCTACGACGATGAATACGAACTAACCGATGCGGGTTGGCGGATCAGCCGTCGGGCCTTGACGATCAACGCCATCGAGGCGCGGCCGGTACGCCGATTTCTGCCGCACGACTCGGCCTAGCTGCGCCGTCCAGAAGGTTCTACTCAAACTCACAGCGACCATTAAGGAACCGCGTTTGCGGCGGGGACCTTGCCGATTGTTATGCAGTTGCGGATATCGTTAGCTGGGGCGAAGCCGATTTCGCCCGCCATGGATTGCCGCCGCCGACCGTGGCGCCCACCGGGGCTCGGGGCGGCACGTTGAGCCCAATTTATCCAAGCGCGCTCTTGTAAATTCGGACGTGTGACGAACACCGAACATCGAGACCTGCACGGTGATTCCAACGCAACTGCCGCAGAGCGGGCAGCGCACATCGGATCTGTCTCGACGGTGGCGGTAGGCACGCCGCTGCTATCGATCCCCGACTACCGCAACGAGATACACACGGCCGAAGACACCATCGATGTAGAGGCCTACGGTGGTGGATTCGACCTCACCAGGCGAGCGACTGCCCCACATCTGCGAGTCAGCCGCGACAGGTGGTTCAACCTGCTGTGGCTGATTCCGATCGGCTTCGCTCTGCTGATTGCGGCCGTGGCGATTGGCAAAGGGCTGCACAACATGCCGGCGGTGCAGTCATTCATCCAGCGTTACCCCGGGACCGACATCCATTCAGGTGTCAGTCGGGGCCTGCCCGAGTGGATCGGGTGGACCCACTTTTTCAACCTGTTCATGATGATGTTCATCATCCGGACCGGCATCCAGATTCTCTGTGACCACCCTCGGCTCTACTTCAGCCGCAATGCCACTCCCGGTAAGGACGAGTGGCTGCGGGTGGGCCCGCCGGTTCCCGACGACGAGCTGTGGACCGCTAACGCCGACACGGTCGCGTTGCCGCCGCAGTTCGGGCTGCCCGGTTTCCGGCACTCCATCGGCTTGGCCCGGTGGTGGCACCTTGGCATCGATGTCTTGTGGCTGGTCAACGGCGCAGTCTTCTATGTCTTGCTGTTCACTACCGGGCAGTGGCGTCACATCGTGCCGACCAACTGGGACGTCTTCCCCAACGCCGCGTCGGTGGCGATTCAGTACCTGTCCCTGGATTGGCCGACCGACAACGGATGGGTGGCCTACAACGGAATGCAGTTGCTCGCCTACTTCACCACAGTTTTCATCGCCGCCCCGGCAGCAGTGCTCACCGGCCTTGGGATGTCGCCGGCGTTATCGCAACGCGTCCACTGGCTCAGCAAGCGGTTGAGTATTCAGCACGCACGGTCACTGCATTTCGTGGTGCTGGTGTACTTCTTGTTCTTCATCCTCGTGCACGTCACGCTGGTCTTCGCGACCAGTGCGCTGAGAAACCTCAACCACATGTTCGCCGCCCGCGACGACAACAGTTGGATGGGTTTCTGGATTTTCGCTGCGGCAATGGTGGTCACAGCCATCGCCTGGGTTTGGGCCACTCCGTTCACGATTCGCCATCCGCGCGTGATTCAGCGTGTCGGGTATGCGCTGGTCGGCCCGTTCCAGCGGATGCTGGAAAAGCTCGACCCCAAGCCGGGTGCCTTCAACGAAAAAGACATCTCGCCGCACCACTGGCGTAACGGCCGTCTGCCGGAGACCGTCGAGTACAAAGAACTGGAAAAAGACGACTTCGCCGACTGGCGGCTCAAGGTCTACGGCCTCGTAAAGCATCCGACGGAGTTCTCACTCGACGAGTTGAAGGCACTGCCCTACCACGACCAGATCAGCCAGCACTTCTGCATCCAGGCCTGGTCCGGAGTTGCCAAGTGGGGCGGCGTGCAGATGCAGACCATCATGGACATCGTCAAACCGCTGCCCGAGGCGAAATGGGTGGTGTTCTATTCGATGGGTCTCGGCGCCACCGGCGGCATCTACTACAACGCCCATCACATCGGCCAAATGGACCACCACATGACGATGTTGGCCTTCAACATGAACGACCGGCCGCTCCCCTACATGCACGGCAAACCGCTACGGCTGCGCAACGAGTTGCAGCATGGGTTCAAACTGGTCAAGTGGATCAAGGGAATCGAGTTCGTCGCCGACTACTCCGACATTGGTAGCGGTTACGGCGGCTATAGCGAAGACCACAAGTATTTCGGGCGTCACCAAACGCTGTAGAGCGCAACGAAAATCCGTGTGATATCTGGGTTTACGGTTTTCCTCCCGCGTGCCACTGCGACGCCGGAGCCGACGGGCGGTAGCGGCGTTGCGGCTTCGAAGTCGTTTGTTGGGACGGTTTTTCGGGTAGCTGGTCACAAGGAGCTGCCCGGGCCAGCTGCCTGACGCGGAAGTGACAGCAGAGGAGGCGCTGATGAAGCACGTCGCGCGCGATCTTGTCGACCATGACCGGACCACCGGGCGGTTCGCCGACGAATCGGGGCAGTACGCTGAGAGAATGCCCGGGCTGGTCGTGGTTGCGGCGGCGGTGCTGGCGTTTGTGGTTTGCGTGACGATTTTTGCTTTCGGAGAGGCCAAGGCAGGCATCGATGCGGCGATCGTGGGACTGCTGGCCTCGGGGGCCGGCCTGGATTGGCTTGTCATGGACCGCAGGCGAATGCGCCAGGCTGAAAGGGAATCGCTCATCAGCCATCCCGCGCGGTAGCCGTCTGCGGGTTATTGGAGTGCAGCGAGATTGTTCACCGACTTGCGCACATCGGATCGCACGACTCTGGCGACGACCTTTCCGATCGGCCCGCTGAGCACACCGCCCTTGAGATCTGCGGTGAGATGAAAGGTCGATCCCGGATGGTTATCGGCGACGGCCATCGCCACTGAGATCCGGATCCCGCCTCGGCCACGGCCCTGCAGTTCAATCGATTTCGGCTCGTCGTAACGGGTGACTTTCCAGTGGACGACGTTGCGAAAGCCCTTGACCTTGACACACGACGAGATTTGGGTGCCCTCCTCGATCGTCGACGGCACCTTGCTCCGCCATCCGCCAAAAATCGTCATCCACTCATCGAATCGACCCAAATCTGAAGCCAGCTTCCAGGCGGCCTCCGGTTCGAGGTCCGATGATGTCGAAACATCTACTTGTGCCAAGGCTTATCGCTCCCTTTGCGACGGTGGCCAAACGTTGCCGACAGCACGGCAAAGCAGTGACCAAATCCACTGCCCAGGCCACCTCGGGCCCACCTTCCCGCGACGTGAACCGGGCCCAGCAGTCCGAGTTGCATACCCGGGTGCACGGACTCGATAAACCCACCCCATGCCTCCGTCCGCGTGGCTCTTAAGGCCAGGCCTCGTTCAATTGGTGGGCTACATCGATGACTTGCGCGGCTTGCGATGGAGGCGAGTCAATTTCTTCGGCGACGTACTGCGCGACGAATCGACGGATCTCACCGTCGACGCCCGCAAGGATGCGCAATACCTCGCCACGAAATGACTTGGACGACACGTTGACGGTGATGTCGGAGGGGCGCGGCTTCGCGACGTCGACAATCAGCAACAGCGGCTCAGCGGCTCGCGCCGTAGCGCGCAATGCGATGTCTCCGGATACCACAAACCGCTGCTTGTCGAGTCTTAGGTCGAGCAGGAGATCGATCGACAGCGGAATATGTATGACGAACGTGATGCTGTCACCCAGACGCCGTGTGACTCGCGGCTCGTGGATTTTGACGTTGGCGCTGACCTTGGCAATGCCGCCGGGGCCCTGGGCAATCGGCTCCATGGCGAACTCGCTGCCCGCGATATCGGCAAATGCGGCGGCGACGCGCTCGGGGGTGACGGCGACCTCGAAGAACAAGCGACCGAACTCTTCGTAGGTGACATAATCGTGGTTCTGCATAGGCTTATACCGTCTCACGTCACCTGCCGGAACGGCCGCTGATCTGCTCGCGTCGCAGGAATTCCACGTCAGATGCCTGGACAAGGCTGAACGAGCCCAATCGGTACACACCAGTGTCCGCTGCCCCGTTTCGGGCCTGGTGTGAACAACACCACACCCCGCCGCTTCGATTCGGTGTGTCGGCCGGTGGCCTGGGAGGCTTGGACGAGTTGGAGGTGTTTGGAGTCTTATGAGCGCCCACGAAGTTACTGAGTCGCGCTCGGCCGCGTCCCCCATAGCGGGACTGCTTACCTGGCTTGGCGGTGGGCACTGGCGCGAACTCGCTGAGCGTCACGAACGGTCCGCCCATGCCGTGGCCGGCGCTGTTGTGCTATTCGGCGCCGTGCTGGCCTGGCTCGTGGCGAGCTTGGCTGTATCCGAGTCGGCGCGCTGGTCGGTGCTTGTGATCCTGCCGCTGACCCTCGTCTTCGGTCTGCTGGTCGGCGCGGTGACGCGGGCTACCGCCAGCGGGCCCGACCGTCGGTGGCCCGGCACTACCGGGCGCGCAGCTGTCGGGATTGCGGTCGGTGTTGTCGTCGGCGAGCTTGCCGCGCTCGTGGTGTTCTCCAGCTCGATCGAGCATCGCCTCGCCGAGCGGGCCCTGCGCAACGCTGAGTCGTCGCCGGCGGTCGCGCAAGCGTCGGCGTCACTTCAACAGACGCGGGACGCGCGCACTGCGCTCGACAACGCGGTAGAACAGGCCCGCTTACATCAGGACCAGGCCTTGGTGGTGGCACGCTGCGAATACCATCCCACACCGGCCTGCCCGCAGACCCGGATCACCGGAGATCCCGGTGCCGGGCCCGAAACACGAACGGCGAATGAGCTTCTCGCCGATGCGCAGCACGAGCTGGACAACGCGTTGGCAGCTCGCGACAGCCAAGCCCCAGATCTGGACGCCAAGGTTTCCCGTGCGGAGCAAGCATTTACCGAGGCACGCCAAAGCGTGGTGGCGGATGCCGGACGAGGAGTCGGCGCACGCTGGGCCGCGATGAACGATGTGACGTTGGCCAGCGCCGGGGCGCTGATGCTGCGGCTGCTGACGATCGCGTTCTTCGTGCTGCTTTACCTCCTGCCGCTGATCTTGCGATTATGGCGTGGCGAGACAACCCAGGACCGGCATGCGTCGGCGCGATCAGAACGTGAACGCGCCGAACTCGACGTGGACACCGCGATCGCGATCAAGCGGGCCGAGGTTCGCCGTGAGGCCGAAATATTATGGGCCGAGCACCAACTCACCCAGGCCCGCCTTGCTATCAAGGCTCAGACTGAAATCGACCGCGAGCACCAACGCCGTCGAGTCGCGGAAGCTCTTGAGGCCCCCGTGCGCGCGTCGGCGCAGCGTACCTTCGAGCCCGTGGAGGAAGACATGTACCTGCCGATCGCCGCAGAAGCGGAGGCGGCCAGCCGAGCGCTGGCCCAATTGCCATCTGGCGCACAGGATGATCGCTCCGATACCCCGGAGAACGTGCAGAACCTGCCGGCACAGGTCAAGCCAAGTGGCGAGGTTGCAGCCCATGATGCGCGCACACCGTTGATCCCGTCGATTCCGGACGCGACCAAGGCCGCGGCTCGCTGGATTCGCCCGCTGGTACCGCCGTTCGTTGCGCGGGTGATCGACAACACGACTCAGCCGCTGCGTACCGCGCGTCAGGTGTTCGAAGAGGTCGAAGAAATCACGTTTTCGCTCAAGCGCACTCGCAAGATTACGGTCGACTCCGAGAGTTCCGACACTCAGCCGCCGCGGGAATCCGCCACTGCGGACAAGCCGCCCCGCACCGGCCGGATCCATTCGTCGCGCGAAGGCCACGGGACCCACGACCCGTCATCGCACGGGTCTCACCATGAGGTAGATCGTCACGAGCAACAGTCATCGTGGCCGCTACCGGCTGGCGAGGTGGAGGGCTGGTCACTCGGGTCGGCGGAGCGCGACCGCAAGCTCGAGTTGATGGAGCGAGACGGACCCCGTGAACTTCGTGCTCCCGAAGGCCCGCGTGAACTACCGCCCCCGAAATAGCTGACAACCAAGCTGCTTCAAGCGCAGGTTAGCTGACGGCTAGCTCGAGACGCTCGAGGCGGCGCACCAGGATGCTGGGAAGCCACCCACCCACGTCGATCGCTTCGATCTCCGACGTACGATCGAGCAGCAGGCGCAAAACGATCTGAGCCTCAAGACGTGCCAGCGCCGCACCGACGCAGAAGTGCGGTCCCTTTCCAAAGGTGATGTGCCCCTTGGCTTCAGCGCGATCCAGACGGAACTCACCGGGTGTCTCAAAGTGAGCTGGATCGCGATTGGCCGCCCCCCATAAAAGCAGCAGATGCGAGTCGGCGGGCAGGTCGACGCCACCCAGGGTGGTGTCGTTGCGTACGTGCCGGTAGTGGCCACGGAACGGCGGCTCGTAACGCAGGGTCTCTTCAATGAATGCCGTTAGCAGATCTGGGTTTTCGCGGACCTGCTGCTGGATATCGGGCCGTTGTGCCAGCATCCAGGTTGCGCTGCCCAGCAACGACGCGGTGGACTCTCCGCCCGCTGCGAACAAGATCACCATCATCGCCAGGCCGGTGACGGCATCAAGCTCGCCCGCGGCGCACGCGGTAGCAAGTTCGCCGAGCAGGTTGTCCTGCGGATCGGCTGCAGCCCGGTCGAATTGCTCGTGGATGTAGCCGCTGAGCTCCATGACGGCAACACCCGAGGCGGTGAGCTGGTCCTGGCTGACAAGCCCTTCAAGCAGTTGGGTGGCCGCGTACCCCCATTTCACCAGCTTGGCGGTGTCGGGCTCGGGCACACCAATCAGCTCCGCCACGACCATCATCGGCAGGCGATTGGCCACCGCGCCCATCCATTCGATGCGCCCGTTGCGCAGCGCCTCGTTCCACAACCGGTCCGCAGTGTCAGCGATGAATTGCTCGATCACCCGAATCCGCCTGGCCGCCAATTGGCGTACCACTAACTTGCGGTGTATCGCGTGGGCGGGATCGTCGGCGGTGGCCAGCACGTGCGTCGGTCCGCCGAGGGGGTCCATCTCGAATGGCTGGACGCCTCCCTCCGCGTTGTAGGTCATGGTGGCGGTGAGGTTCGACGAAAAGTCCTCGGGGCGGCCGATGACATCATGGACCGCATCCCAATCACAGACGGCATAGAAGTTCGAGCCGCCAATTCGGTGGACGGGCCCGGCGGCGCGCATCCGCTCGTAGAGCGGGTAGGGATCCTGCAGAGACTCGGGACCAAAGAAGGCGTCCGCTTCGCTAACGACTGCCACATTTTCAGCGTGCTAGGCGGGATATCTGCACGTCAACGCCGCCGCGCGAGGTTGAAACCCGCTGGCCGGAGCAGGTGCGCCCGGCTGTCTCACCGCGGGCCTCAGACCTGCAACTACGCTGAGAAAAATAGCGTGTACTGTCTCAATCTGAGATTGTAATGTCTTGTCTTCTCGGGCAGAAAGACGTGTCGGCAGTGCCGCGTAATGATTGGTTGGTCGGGGGCGATCGCCGCGAGATCGCCACCGAACGCATCTATGCCGCCGCTACGGACATGATCACGCGCGAAGGTCTGGATGCCTTCGATATCGACAAACTGGCTAAACGGGTCCACTGTTCTCGGGCCACGATTTACCGCTATGTGGGCGGAAAAGCGGAAATCCGCGACGCAGTCGTCACCCGCACCGGTTCGCGCATCATCGAAACGGTGCGGCAAACCGTTGACACGATGAGCGGGCAGGAGCGGGTTGTCACCGCAATCACGGTGGCGCTCAGGCTGATCCGAGCCGATCCCCTGTACCAGCTCATGATGAGCTCGGTCCGCGCCAACGAGATCGTGTGGCTGACCGGATCGCCACTATTGGCGCGCTTCGCCACCGATCTCACCGGCATTACCGACAATGACCCCCAGGCCGCACATTGGGTAGTTCGTGTTGTGCTGTCGCTGATGTACTGGCCCGCCCCCGATGACGAGACCGAGCGGCAAGTAGTTCAAAGATTCGTCGCGCCGGCATTCGCCTGAACGGTTACTCGTTGCCGAATGCGTCGTACAGCTCGGACAGAAAACGTGCCAGGTGATTCATCTCCGCGCAACGCACCAGCAGATTGAGAGCGGTGGCTTCCGAGCTGCCGAGTACCCATGCAGCTACACAAACTGTCGGCCCTTGACGCGGTCATTTCTCGGCTGATCGCCGAATACCCAGGCGTTGCCGTGCTGGACACACGCATCGTGCTGCGATCCGTCAAATCCTGGGGGCGGCTGTTGGGCCCCAACGGCCGCACACGCGAAATAGTGCCCGTCGACCTGTGGGCCCCTGCTATCTCGTAGGACCGGAAAGCGTCATCGGAAGAAGTTCACCGCGTGATCGTCAGTCACGGACGGAATTGTCGCACTCTTTCGGTGGCGCCTGATGCCTCTCGATCGTGCCGGCCAATGCAGTCGGAGCGGGAAAACATCATGTTCCGAGGGCTTTTGGCTGACTCCTGGTCGACGAGAGTTGGCGACGGCCGCGGTACCCCCCGGTACCCCGGCCGTGCCAAGTTCCTCATCGCTCAACAGGTCACCGCAGCCGACTCGGTGAACAGCGGTCCCCACTCGTGACGAGCCGCAGACTGCGCATCGGTGAAGCTGGCTGTCTTCGCGCCATCGCCCGCCAGGTGAACCAGCGCCCATGCCATCGCAAACACCGGCACCCTGTGACGTATTGCTGCGCTGTGTAATTCGTCGAAAGCTGCGTCTGAACGGCACCGTCGAAGTCCGATGATAATTCCCCGCGCGGTGTCGAGAATGCGACCAGAGTTCGGGCCACACGTCGTCTGGGCGGGAACCCAGTTCGCCATCATGCTGTGGATACCTCCTGTTGGCGCCTTAACGAAATCCGCTACCCACGTAGCAGAGTCAGAATCCATGCGAGTACCAGCAACTCGCGACCACGATCCTGAAAGGTGCCCTGTGCAATGATTTGTGGATCGATCGCGTTGTGCCAGACCGCCGCCTACATCGATACGCGCTTGTGATCGTGTTGAGATTGATCAGATGCCATTATGGCACCCCCTATTGCGATTCACACACATGTTGGTGAACCGGGAAATCGCAAGTAGCAGGCGGTTTTACGGGTATTCCGAGCTCAGCAGTTGCCAAGCCCGCGTCATCACAGGATGGCTTTGAGGTCTTTCGCCTTGGCGATATCGTCCCAGTCGACGTCCAGCCCGAGCAGAATCTCCTCGGTGTGCTGTCCATGCTCTGGAGCACGCGCCGGGCCGGGCGGGGTTTCGTTGAATTGAACGGGCGCCGCGACGATCCGGTATTTCTCGCCGTGGTCGTCGACGTTGGTCACCACGTAGCCGTTCGGTTCGACTTGCGGGTCGTTGAGCGTCTCGCGCGGCGTGGCGAGGGTACCCCACACACCCGGTTCGTCTTCAAGCACCTTCTGCCAGTGCGCAAGGTCATGGCTGGCGAACGCATTCGCCACGATCTCGGTCGCCGCGGCCGCGTTGGCTATCAGATTGCTCGACGGCACAAACCGCTCGTCGGTGGCCAACTCCGGCAGACTCATACGCTCGCAGAATCCGGCCCAGAATTTGTCGGGCTGCAAGAAGACCAACTGAATCCACCTGCCGTCTTTGGTTTTGTACCTGTTCACAAGTGGGTTGATGGCCAACCCAGGCGGCGCGCCCGGGATGCCATCGATATCGAAGAAATCGGCCGCACAAATCGACGGCGCGATTGACCACATCGCCTGGGCCAGCAGCGAGGAGTCGACGATCGTTGGCTCACCGGTTCGTTCCCGGTGGAACAAAGCAGCGCACACGCCCCCGGCCAAGGTTGCCCCGCCCTGTAGGTCTCCGAATCCCGGGCCCTGGACAGCGGGTGTTTCGGACCCGAACGGTGTCAGCGTGTACGCGACCCCGCCACGCGCCAGGTAGGTGGCGGCGTCGAAACCGCCACGATCGCGGTCCGGGCCGCGCACCCCGAGCCCGGTACCCCGGGCGATGATGATCTTTGGGTTGAACGCGCGGATGTCCTCGATGGTGAGCCGGGCTCGTTCGAGTGCGGCAGGCGGCCAATTGGTCAGCAAGACATCCGCACTGGCCAACAGCCGGCCGAACAAATCCCGCCCCGTTTCGGATTTGATGTCGATGCCGATGCTGCGCTTGCCGCGGTTGCCCAACTCGAGGATGAAGTCGGCGTCCGGGCGGGCCGCTTCTCGGGTGAAACCACCGACGACCAGCGCCCGTCCCGGATCCCCGGACGCGACGCCTTCCACCTTGATCACGTCGGCGCCCCAGTCCGCGAGGACGGCACCGGCTGACGGTACGTAGGTCCACGACGCCAACTCGACAACTCGGACACCGCTGAGCACGCCTGACATCACCAACCCCCAGTCGCCACCATTTCTTGCTATTTTAGATATTCTAGCTACTCTAAGGGATATTGATAGCCCGGCTGCAGCCACGCGCAGTTTTTCGTGGAAGAGATGCGATGGAGCCGACCGTTGGTCCGATGCGAATCCCCGCCGCGGTGAGCGCGTGGCGAATCGCAAAGCAAGTCAGCGGACGCAGCCCAATTTTCGATGCTCTACCACTAATCCTGGTGACGAACGGCTTTGCGCCCCAACGTGGGTCGTTGACATAGGCACGAGGACGAAGGACGGGCGATGGGCAGGGTAGCGGGCAAGGTGGCGGTGATCAGTGGCGCCGCGCGCGGGCAAGGGCGTTCGCATGCGCGGATGCTGGCCGCGGAAGGCGCGGACATCATTGCGGTGGACCTGTGCGCAGATATCGAAACCAATGAGTACCCGCTCGCACGGCCGGAGGATCTGGACGAGACGGCGCGGCTGGTCGAGAAGGAAGGGCAGCGCGCGTTCACCGCGATTGCCGACGTTCGCGACCGGGCGGCGTTGGCCACGGCAATCGACGAGGGCGTCGCCGAATTCGGGCATCTCGACATCGTGGTCGCCAACGCCGGTATCTGCCCGCTCACTGCGGGCCTACCGCCCCAGGCTTTCGCCGACGCGGTGGACGTGGACCTGCTCGGCGTGCTCAACCTGGTGCACGTAAGCCTCAAACATCTGCAAGCCGGTGCGTCGATCATCGTGATCGGGTCAAATGCGGCATTTATGTCGTCAATGAACACCACCGGCATCGATGGCGGTCCCGGCGGGGCTGGATATGCCTTTGCGAAACTCGCTGCCGCGCACTATGTCAACGACTTTGCCCTGGCGCTGGCCAAGTTCTCCATCCGGATGAATGCGGTGCACCCGACGAATGTCAACACCGACATGTTGCACAGTGCGCCGATGTACCGGGCCTTCCGGCCCGACTTGAAAGACCCGACCCGCGAGGACGCCGAACCGGTTTTTCCGGTGGTTCAGGCGATGCCGATCCCCTATGTCGAACCGGAGGACATCAGCGAGGCGGTGGTGTTCCTCGCCTCCGACGCGGCACGTTACATCACCGGACAGCAGTTGCGGGTGGACGGCGGTGGCTTCCTCAAGGTCAAGCCTTGGTCGGGTACGTGACAGCGGTGGCACCAATCGCACTGCCGTGCAACAGAATCGGAGTCGTGAGCATGCCAATGGCGACCCGCGGAGGAGCGCAGTGAACGACGGCTACTCCCCAGACGTTCAGCGTGACATCTACGCGCTCATGGTGCTGATGAAGGCGGCCGATGACCGGCTGTCCAAGGGCATTGGCACCGGCGAGTTCATGTGTGTGTATTGGCCATCGCGCGGCCAGGAGGCGATCGCCGCAGCCATGGGTGTCTCGTTGCGACCCGATGACCAGCTGGTGACCACCTACCGGGGGTTGCACGACCTCATCGGCAAGGGGGTTCCGCTCGAAGAGATCTACGGCGAGATGATGGGACGCACCGTCGGCGCCAGCCGAGGCAAGGGCGGCACCATGCACATCGCCAAACCCGAGAAGGGCGTGATGCTCTCGACCGGGATCGTCGGAGCCGGACCGCCGGTGGCCGTGGGGCTGGCAATGGCCGCCAAGCGCAAGCGAATCGACCGCGTCACGGTGGTCAGCTTCGGCGACGGCGCCACCAACACCGGCTCGTTTCATGAGGCGGCGAACATGGCCGCATTGTGGGATCTGCCGCTGGTGTTCGTGTGCCAGAACAATCTTTACGCCGAGATGACGCCGACCGCCGACACGATGAAGCTCGAACAGGTCGCCGATCGGGCTGCCGGTTACGGCATGCCTGGCATTCGGGTCGACGGCAACGACCCGCTTGCGGTGAAATCGGCGCTCGACGACGCACTACAGCGGGCGCGCGACCGCGCCGGCCCCACCTTTATCGAGTGCGTGACGTTCCGCTTCCGCGGCCACTACTTCGGTGATCGGATGCCGTACATCCCCAAAGACCAACTAGCCGCGGCCATGGCGGCCGACCCGGTGCCGCGGTTCCGCAGCCACCTCGCCGAAACCGGCGTCTGCGATGCAGACGAGCTCGACCGCATCGACGCAGAGGCCCTTGTGACCGTAGAGACGGCGTTGAAAGCCGTCATGAGCGCGGATTCACCGTCGATCGACGAATTAGACCAGGACGTGTACGCAACCCCGATCAAGTTCCCGGTGTGAGGAAGCCACACAGAATGAATCAAAAAAACGACGAAGAAAAAGAGATGACGATGCGCGAGGCGCTGAACCTCGCACTGGATGAGGCGCTGCGGACCGACGACCGAGTCTTCTTGCTCGGCGAAGACATCGCCGATCCCGGGGCGTCCGGCCCGACCGCCGGGCTGTCGACGAAGTATGGCCACGACCGGGTCTTGGACACACCGATCTCGGAAGCCGCGATCGTCGGCGCGGCGATCGGCGCCGCCATTGACGGGCTGCGGCCGGTGGCCGAGATCATGATCATGGACTTCATCGGCATCGCCGCCGACCAGCTGATCAACAACGCCGCCAAACTGCGATTCATGACCGGCGGGCGCACCACGGCGCCGATCACCATCCGCACTCAGGTGTACGCGGGATTGGCCACCGGTGCTACGCATTCGCAGAGCCTGGAGGCCTGGTTCATGCACATCCCGGGGATGAAGGTGATCGTGCCCTCCACCCCTCGCGACGGCAAAGGCCTGCTGACGTCGGCGATCTTCGATGAGGACCCCTGCCTGTTCGTCGAGACGATCCGTCTGCAAAGCATGAAGGGGCCGGTCCCCATCGATCCCGGGTTCTCAATTCCGCTCGGCCAGGCCGACATCAAGCGACCGGGCTCCGATGTGAGTTTGATGAGCTACGGGCGCAGTGTGCACGACGCACTGGCGGCGGCCGCGACCCTGGCCGAGCAGGGCGTGAGTGCGGAGGTCGTCGATCTCCGCACCCTTGTTCCACTCGATGTCGAAACCATCGTCGAGTCCGCCCGCCGTACTCGAAGAGCCGTAATCATCCACGATGCAGTGCAATTCGCCGGACCGGGAGCAGAAATCGCTGCGATTCTCACAACCGAGTTGTTCGGCGAGCTGGCCGCACCCGTCGAGCGGGTCGGCGCCAGGTTCGTCCCCAACCCGGCCGCGGCCGCCCTCGAGGCGCAGGTGTACCCGTCGCCGGCTCGGATCGTTGCGGCCGCGCAGCGGACCCTGGACAAGGCGGAAGCACGTGGCTGACTTCATCATTCGCATTCCACGCGTGTCGGTGGCCGTCGCCGAAGCAGAGCTCACCGATTTTCTGGTCAACGCCGGTGAGCATGTCGAAGAGGGCACCCCAATCTACGTAATCGCCACAGAAAAGGTGGAACAGGAAATCGAAGCCGGAGCGTCAGGCATTGTGCAGTGGACGGGCCAGATCGGGTCCACCTACGACATCGGCGCCGAAATCGGCGTCATCACCCCGTAAACGAGAGGTAAGGACGAACATATGGATCTCAACGAGACCCGCAAGAGAATCATCTTCGAAAAGGAAGGCTCCATTGCACGCGTGACGCTGAATTGGCCCGAGAAGGCCAACGCCCAGGACCAGAAGCTGGCCGAAGAGGTCGACGCCGCACTGCTGGACGCTGACCGCGACTACGACATCAAGGTGCTGATCCTCAAGGCCAACGGCAAGGGCTTCTGCTCGGGACACGCCATCGGCAACAACGCAGTTGACTATCCGTCGTTCGTCGAGGCCGCAAAGGTCATGGGCACGCCCTGGAAGCCGCAGACCGACCTGTTCGTGAAGCCGATCCTGAACCTGTGGGAGTTCTCCAAGCCGACCATCGCGCAGGTGCACGGCTACTGCGTCGGTGGCGGCACCCACTACGGCCTGACCACCGACATCGTGATCGCCTCCGAGGACGCCTACTTCTCTTATCCGCCGCTGCAAGGCTTCGGTATGCCCTCGGGTGAATGCTCGATTGAGCCGTGGGTGTTCATGAACTGGCGGCGCGCAGCGTATTACCTGTATCTCGCCGAGGTCATCGATGCCAAGAAGGCGCTGGAGGTCGGTCTGGTCAACGAGGTGGTGCCACGCGAGCAACTCAACGACCGCGTCGAGGCGATCGCCCGCCATATTGCCCAGGCGCCGATGACGACGCTGCTGGCGACCAAGGCCAATCTCAAGCGGGCCTGGGAGCTGATGGGCATGCGGGTGCACTGGCAGAGCTCCAATGACCTCGTCGCGCTGGCGTCGATCAGTAAGGATGTGCAGGAGCTGATTCAGCAGGTGTTCAAAGACAAGGTGCTGCCGTCCGAGCAGGCCCGACGCCAAGCCGCGGCGGCCGCGTCGAGCGACGGCGCTGCGGCCACGTAAACCGATCGGGATCCGCTGGTGAATATCGCCGATCACGCGATCGCTGCCGGCCAGGCGCCGGCCTTGATAATGTCTGGCGGCGATACGATCTCGTTCGGTGAGCTGCATGCCCGCAGCCAACACGTCGCCGCGGTACTGCACGGTGCTGGGCTGCGCCGCGGCGACGGCGTGGCCCTGGTCCTGCCGAATCGGTCCGAATTCTTCGAAATCACCTGGGGCTGCCAGCTTTCCGGGCTCTACTACACCGCAGTCAACACCCACTTCACCCCCGACGAAGTTGCCTACGTCATCGACGACTCCGATGCCAAGGCGGTGTTTGTCGACGCGTCGATGGGCGACCTCGCCGCCCACATCCGCAATGTCAACACGGCAGTGGAGCTCCACCTCAGTGTCGGAGGCGACCTGCCCGGCTGGTGGGCTTATGACGACGCCGTCGCGGCGGCCGGCGATCCGCCGCCGTTGTCGGACGGCTCGGAGATGCTCTACTCGTCGGGCACCACGGGACGGCCCAAAGCCGTTCGCCGGCCGCTTCCGAGCGACGGCAACGGCTCGTGGGCTCAGTCGGTGCTGGAGATGGCACTGACCCACAAGTACGGGATGAGCCAATCGAGCGTGTACCTCTCCCCCGCCCCGCTCTATCACGCTGCCGGGGTGAACCACACCATGGCGGTCAATCGTGTGGGTGCCGCCTCGATCGTCATGCGAAAGTTCGACGCCGAGACCGTTTTGCGACTGATCGAGACGCACAGCGTCACCCACGCCCAGTTCGTGCCGACGATGTTCGTGCGGATGCTCAAGCTGCCCAACACCGTCCGAGATAAATACGACGTCTCGAGTCTGCGCTGTGTAATCCACGCGGCCGCCCCCTGCCCGGTGCACGCCAAGCACCAAATGATGGAGTGGTTTGGGCCCATCATCCACGAATATTACGGAGGCACTGAGGGATTCGCAGGTACCACGATCGGGCCAGAAGAGTGGCTCGCTCATCCCGGGTCGGTGGGCATACCAATGGCCCCGGTGCACGTGGTCGACGAGTACGGACAGGAGCTTCCCATCGGGCAGCCCGGCGAGCTTTACTTCGAAGGTGGACCTGACTTCGAGTACTTCAAGGACCCAGCTAAGACTGCGTCGGTGTACAACGACCGCGGGTGGCGCTCCTTGGGCGACATGGGTTACGTCGACGAGGACGGGTACATGTACCTGACCGACCGATCGACGTTCATGATCGTCTCCGGCGGGGTGAACATCTACCCGCAAGAGGCGGAGAACGTGCTGGTCATGCACCCCAAACTCGTCGATGCAGCGGTGTTCGGCGTTCCCAACGACGAGTTCGGTGAGGAGGTCAAGGCCGTCGTACAACCGGTCGAGGGCGTCACGCCCGGGACCGACCTCGAGGCCGAGCTCATCGAGTACTGCCGGGCACACCTGGCCGGCTACAAGTGCCCGCGCACAGTCGAATTCGAGCCGGAATTGCCCCGGGACCCGAACGGAAAGCTCTACAAGAGGCGCATCCGCGAACGTTACTGGCAGGGGCGGGTATCACGGATCGTGTGAGCCGACAGCAAAAGAGGGTAGTGAGATGGCCGTTGAGATGGGTAACCACGTCAGCAGCGTACGAACCGAGGTGAACTGGACGCCGCTCCCGGTGCCGTGGGCGGTCCAGACCGCCGACCGGATTCCTAAGCAGCGCTACTACGACCCGGAGTTCTACGCGCTGGAGAAAGAGATGTTCTGGCCGCGCGTGTGGCAGATGGCGTGCCGGCTCGAGGAGATACCCAAGCCCGGCGATTTCGTGGAGTACGAGATACTCGACGAGTCGATCATCGTGGTGCGAATCGATAGCCAAAGCGTGCGGGCCTACCACAACGCATGCCGCCACCGCGGAGTAAAGCTGGTGGAAGGCAACGGGAATCGGCGTACTTTCGTCTGCCCATTCCACGGCTGGTGCTGGGGCATCGATGGTCGCAACACCTTTGTGTTGCGACCTGAGGTGTTCGCTGAGGAGAACCTGTGCCCGGACGATCTGCAACTCGTCTCGGTCAGATGCGAGCTTTGGGGCGGGTGCGCCTGGATCAACCTCGATGACGACGCCCCTGCGTTGCGTGACTGCATGGAACCGTTCGCATCGATCTATGACGCCTGGAAGGTGGAATCGCTGCGCGTCGAGTGGTGGCAATCGTGTCGGCTACCGGTAAATTGGAAGCTCGCGACGGCAGCGTTCATGGAGGGCTACCACGTCCCGCAGACCCACCCGCAGCTGCTGCCGTCCGCGCAGACCGGTACCCCGTCCGAAGCGGTGCACCCAATTGTCGCCAGCAGCCTGTACTTCATGCGCACTCTCGGAGACGGCATGGGCGGCATGACTCACGAGAACGACATCCGCGTCGCGGAGGGCCTGCAGAACATCGAGCTGCCGTCCGATCCGGCCCAGGCGATGACCGCCTGGCGCAGCGCCCTCAACGATGCCGTCGTCAGCTGGCATCGAGCCCGGGGCAGCGACATGCCCGACCTCAACGAGCTGGTCCGCCGCGGGATCACTGACGCGATCGGCTTCTGCTTCCCACACCACTTCATCCTGCCCACCTACAGCAGCGCCTCGTCGTACCGAATCCGCCCGCTGGGGCCCGAGGAGACTCTGTTCGAGATCTGGTCGCTGACCCGTTTACCTTCTGACCTTTCTGCGGGGAAACCCACCCCACCGGATCCGATGGCGCCCGACGATCCGCGCTGGCCACCGATCCCTGCCCAGGACTTCTCCAACTTGCCACGACAGCAAAAAGGACTGCACTCCAAAGGATTCGAGTACATGCGCTTGTCGAATCAGATCGAAGGACTGATCTCGAACTTCGAACGCATCGTCGACGGCTTTCTCGCCGGCCTGCCGTACGAGTCGTTGGTACCCGCGATTCAGAAGGCCAACACCACCATCGACGTGCCGGTCGCCAACCTGGGGTTCACCTCGAGCGCCACCTCGGAGGCGCGATGACCACCCGGTGGGACCGCTCCGTCGACTTGCTCATCGCGGGCAGCGGCGGTGGCGGCATGGTGGCCGGGCTGGCCGCACTCGACTGCGGGCTCGAGCCGCTGATCATCGAGAAACAGGCCCTCGTCGGCGGTTCGACCGGGCTTTCGGGCGGCATCGTGTGGCTGCCCAACAACCCGTTGATGCGGGCCGACGGGATCGCTGACTCGCACGAGGACGGTTTGGCTTATCTCGCCGACGTGGTCGGCGACATCGGTGCGCCTTCCTCAACCGCGCGTCGTGAGACGTTTCTGACCGCCGGCTACGAAATGATCAATTTCCTTGTTCGCAAGGGGGTTCGACTGGTCCGGTGCGCCGGCTGGAGCGACTACTACCCAAACCACAAGGGCGGCAACGAGTCCGGCCGGGCGGTCGAAGGAATTCCCTTCGACGCCGCTGAGCTCGGGAGCTGGCACGACAAAGTGCAGCCGCCGCTGGCCAAGAACTACGGATACCTGGTGCTGACCAACGAGCTACGCTCGGTGCAGTACTTCAACCGTTCGCCGCGTGCGTTCGTGGTCGCAACAAAGGTGTTCCTGCGCACCGCAGCAGCGCGGATCCGAAGGCGCCAGATCCTCACCAACGGCGCGTCACTGATCGCTCAGATGTTGAAGGCGCTGATAGACCTTGGCGATGGCCAGCCTCCGCTG
>DASXMA010000198.1:0-4200 GCA_036495965.1 Mycobacterium sp. | reverse complement strand
AGCCGCCCCGGGCCGCGATCATGGCCGACCGATTCACCTTGGTGGCCGCCGTGCGGGGAATCGCATCAACGAACTCGACGGTCTTGGGAGCCTTGTACGGGGCAAGCCGGCTCTTGGCGTACTCGATCACCTGCTGCTCGGTGAGCGGGTCTTGCCCATTGGAGTCGGCGAGTTGCACCACGGCATGCACCCGACGGCCCCACTTCGGATCTGCGAGTCCGATGACCACGACGTCCGCGATGCCCGGGTGGCCGGCAAGCGCGGACTCCACTTCCGCCGGAAAGACATTTGCGCCGCCGGTGATGATCATGTCGACGCGGCGGTCGATGATGTAGAGGTAGCCGTCGGTGTCCAGGTGGCCGATGTCGCCGGCGGAACGGAAGCCGTCGTCGGTCGACGGCAACGGCGGAGCGCCTCCTAAGTAGCGGTATCCCGCGCTCATTGGCGCGCGCAGATACACGTCGCCATCTTCGCCGGGGCCCAGCGGTCTTTTTTCGGCATCCAGAATCCGGATCTCGGTGTCCCGGAAGCCGCGGCCGACGCTGCCCGGATGAGTCAGCCACTCGTCGCCGCGCAACGCGGTGAGCCCGAGATTCTCGGTCATGCCGTATGCCGTCACGATCTGCTCAGGGCTCAGCAGCTCGAACCAGGTATGCAGCAGCGACGGCGGCATCACGGCGGCACCCTGCAGGATGAAAACGACGCTGGACAAGTCACGCTGCCGGACGTCGGGCCGGGCGGCGATACGCGCCAGCATCGTGGGCGTGGCGGTGAAGTTGGTGATCCGATAGCGCTCAACGACGTCCAGAACCAGTGCCGCATCGAATTTTTCGAGCACCACCAGATGGTCGCCGGCCAGCAGAAAGAGGAAGGTGGCGAAGCCGTTGGTGTGATACATCGGCGCGGGCACCATGATGGTCTGCGGCTGGGTTACTGGCGTCCAGTTCGACAAGAACGGTTCGCCTTGCTGAGGGATCCAGAGCGACGGCGCCAAGTTGAGGATCACTTTGGGCACGCCCGTCGAACCGCTACTGCAGATTCCGTTGGCGGTGGGGGAGATGGCTTCGGGCAGCGGGCTATCGGACTCGCCAGCCGCGCGCGCATCCAGCCCCCACCGGCTCTTCTCATCGACGACGACCGCGGGGCCGATCACCGCGCGCACCCGGTCTCGCTCCCATTCGGGCAGATCCCAGTGCATCGGAACGGGAACCGCGCCGATCTTCCAGCACCCCAGCGTGGCCAGCACCAAGTGCTGCGAATTCGGGATTGCAAGTGCAACAAGGGAACCCGATTCAGCACCGCTGGCGACCAGGGCCCGCCCCCACCGGTTGGCGCGGGCGTCGAGTTCACCAAAGGTCAGCGACTGCGCGGTGCCGTCGAGCGCGACAATGGTCACCCCGGTGTCGTCGCGCCGTTCTTCGGCGAGCCGCGCGAGTTTGGTCCCGAACGGGATTCCGTCTTCGAGCGGGTTGGGTGTTGCTGAAGCCGCGACGGGTTCGGTGCTCATGTGCGCCGCTCTCCCGCGCAAGCGGGAGATGCCCCCACTGCAACATCGCCGGCGCGGCTCATGCTGATACCGGCCCGCTGAACAGTGTCTCCAGCGAGCCGTCGGGCACACCGGGTATCAGCCGCAGAGCCAGTTCCTCGGTGCTCAGCGGCAACCGGATCAGCGGCTGGGTGTGCCTATCGAGGACGCTGACGTCGGACTCGTCGCAGAAACCCAGGGCGCCGAGCAACTGGTGAGAGGTGCGCAGCACCTGCCGTGCGGTATCGGATGCCTTGAGCCGAAGAACGAGCGCATCGACCGAACGGACTTGCATCGGTAGCGATTCCGGGCGGGAGATGGTGTATTTCGCGAGCTCGAGGAGTCCGCGCACCGCGACAGCGGCATCCGCAACGGCGAACCTGACCGCCTGGAAGTCGGCCAGCGGTTTGCCGAACTGGATGCGGGCGCGCACATGTTCGGTGACGATCTGCAGCGACTGTTGCGCCGCACCCAAAATCCGCCATGATCCCAGCACGAGATGAAGGTTAACGTCGGCGGCCGGGACGATTCCATCGGGTGCGCTTAGAGTAGCCGGCACCAGAAACGGCCCCAATTTGGCGCTTGTTCGCGACGCGGGCTGCGGGTGGTACCGGTTGCCATCTAGGTCCGCGGCGATCCAGTCGCCGGGCAGATCGCCGTGATCGATGCGCGGGGCCTCGGGATTGACCAGGGCCAGTCGGGCTCCGTCGATCGCCAGCAGCTCTTCGACGAGTGGATAGGGCAGAGCGGTTGCGCCCGCGGCCTGGCAGAGCACCGCGGCGGCCAACAGGTCGTCGGCCGCCGAGCGGACAGCGAGCTCGAACGCGCCGACCTCGTTCAGGGCCGCACGCGCCGAATGCCGAACCTCGTCATCGGCCTCGGCGCGCAGCGCCGCTGGTGGACCGCCCAACCGAGTGAGCCGCTTGCTGGCGACAGCGGCGAAGTCTCTAATATCTTGTGGCAGGTCCGTTTTCACCGGTGCTCTCCCAATACGTCCCGCGCCACCAGCATGCGTTGCACTTCGATGGTGCCCGATGCAACGGTGGCCGCTTGTGCGTAACGCCAATGGTCTTCAATCGCTCCGTGCAGCGTTGCGGAGGCACCGCTATCCAGCGCGGTCGGACCCAGTACGTCGAATAGCAGCTCGGCGACTTGCTGATCGCAGGTGGTGGTGGCGATGCGGGCGGCACTTGCCGCCGCACCCGCCGCCGGGTCGTCCTGCAGCGACACCGCTCGATAGGCCAGCAGTCTGGCCACCCGGAGGTCGACGAGCGCCCGAACCCAGCGGGCGCGAATCGTTTCGGGCAGCCCATCCCAGTCGTCGCCGAGTTCGGTGCGCAGCCGGTGGAGCAGCGATTCGCATCGTGCATACCGCGCGATGCCCACCCGCTCGAATGCCAGCGCCTCGCGCATCACCCGCCACCCGTCGCCGACCTCGCCGAGGACGTCGCCGGGGAATGCCGGCACGTCGTCCAAGAACATCTCGTTGAGGTGATGCGGTCCCAGCATTGACGGGATCGGTCGGACGGTAAAGCCAGGTCGGTCCATTGGGATCAGAAATAGGGTGAGCCGCTTGGCCTTTGGCGCATTGGGGTCGGTGCACGCCGCCAGCACGCACCAGGACGCCATCCGCGCATACGACGTCCACACCTTCTGGCCGGTGATGCGCCAGCCATTACCATCCGGGTCATCGGGCACGGCGCGGGTGCGCAACGACACGAGATCGGTTCCGGCCTCCGGCTCGGAAAATCCTTGGCACCAGATCACGTCCCCGGATGCGATGGCAGCCAGGTGCTTGGCCTTCTGTTCGGCGGTCCCGTAGCGCATCAGTGCCGGACCGACCCAGTTGATTCCCATGTACTGCGGACCACGGGGTTCGTGTTGAGCCCACATTTCCTCACGCAGTACCGTCTGCTGCCAGACCGAACCGCCGCCGCCGCCATGCTCTTTCGGCCAGGCCAGCGCGAGCAGGCCCTCGGAAGCCAGCAGCTTGCAGAACGTCTCAGTGGTGGCTAGGTCTTGCGGATCGTCGGTGCAGGCGCCGAGGAAGTCGGCTGGGATGTGATTGGATATAAGCTCCCGCAGGTGGTTTCGCAGCCGGCCGGCGTCGTCGCCGAGGTCGTAATCCATCGTCGTCATCCCTTCGGCAGCCCGAGCAGCCGCTCGGCGATGATGTTGCGCTGGACCTCCGACGTTCCGCCGTAGATGGTCGCGGCCAGCGCATCCTGGCGTTCGAAGAGCAGATCCGGGTCGCCCGCCGAATGCGGACCTGCCGCTGCAGCGCTGAGTTCCCAAACACGTTGCAAGGTAACCGATCCGAGCAGTTTCAGAATGTCGGCTTCTGGGCTGGGGCGTCCCGATAGTTCGTTGCCCAGCGCACGGTATCCGGTAGCACGCAGCGCTTCCGCATCGGCGAGCAGCGAGCCAAGCTCGGTGCAGATGTCTTCGTCGTGGGTGCCCTGCACCGAGTCGAGACCGCGCTTGATCTCGACCCAGTTCATGATCCAGATCATCTGGCGCTCATGCTGCAGCGACGACAGCGCGACGTTCCAGCCGCCGTTGAGTGGCCCCAGCAGGTTTTCCGCGGGCACCTCGACGTCGTCGAGGAATACCTCGCAGAACGTCTCGTCGGAAATCGACGCCATCCGGATGGGTTCGATGCGCACCCCGGGCGA
>DASXMA010000197.1:0-5753 GCA_036495965.1 Mycobacterium sp. | reverse complement strand
CGTCACCGCCAGAATGATCACCCCGCCTTGTGCCCCAAGCTCATTCGAGGTCAGCTTGAGCAGCACCGGGAATCCCATCACCAGAATCGCGCTGGCACCGGCCGCGGTGATCGAATGGGCGGCGCCTTTCAAGAAGGTCGCAGTTCCGCCGGGCGTCAGCATGCGGGCCGTTGCGCGCGCGGTGGGTGAAGCCACCAGCATGATCAGCCAGGCCACCGCGCCGGCAACGGTTGCCCATAGAAATCCGTTCAGGCCCCATCCGATCACAAACGTCGTCGCGGCGACCGCCACCCGGATGACCGCGTCGGTCACCATCAGCGCCCCGTAGTGGGTCCACTGATCGGTGCCGGCCAACATGCCCAGCAGGGTGGCGTGTAGGCAAAAACCGGCGAGACCGACGCTCAGCAGTACCACCGATAACCAGCGCGCCTCGACGAATACTCGACCACTCCACAGCGGCGAACTACCCGCAATCACGACGGCTGCGGCTATGCCGACCATCGCGGCGACTCGCAGCGGATGGGTACGTGAGCCGCCGGGGCCGGGCGGCACATCGAGGTAGCGCTTGGAGCGGACCTCCCGGGTGGTTTCCTGCAGCAGGCCGTTGGCGGCGCCGGTGACCAGTCCGAACGCACCCCAGAACACCCCGAAGACCGAGAAGCCGCTCGGAGCCAGGTCCCGAGCGGCAAGGTAGATCACCGCGTACCCGCACAACGCGGTCAATGCGGTCGCGGTGCCGACTCGTGCCACGCTGCCACGCGCGATCGGCCCCTGGGAGGCTCCGGCGGCGCCGGTGGCTCCCAGGGGGGATGCCGCACCCCCGACTTCGGTCACCGGGGCAGCACTTTCGGCCGACTGACCCGATGTATCGCCACAATTTGAAAATAGTAAGCGTCGGCGCCGATGGGCGGGCGGTGGCGATCAGCTTCGCTAAGGTGAGCGGCTGTCAGGAAGGACCCATGGCCGCCTTTCGCATCTTCGGCTTCTCGCTGTTATTCACCGTGGCGGCCCTTGCGCTCGGATATGCGCATGGCGGGCTCAATGCCCTGTTTCTATTGGTAGTGCTGGCCGTGCTCGAGGTGTCGCTGTCCTTTGACAACGCCATCATCAACGCAGCGGTTCTGAAGCGGATGAGCCCGTTTTGGCAACAGATGTTCCTGACGGTCGGAATCCTGATCGCGGTATTCGGTATGCGTCTGGTGTTCCCGTTGCTCATCGTTTGGGCAACCGCCGGCATCGACCCGGTTCGCGCGATGGAGTTGGCACTCAATCCGCCGCCGCACGGCGCACTGGAATATCCTGACGGCTCGCCGAGCTATGAAAAGCTGATCATCTCGGCCCACCCGCAGATCGCGGCTTTCGGCGGGACCTTCCTGTTGATGCTGTCTTTGGATTTCGTTTTTGACGACCGAGACATCAAGTGGCTCAAGTGGATTGAGGTCCCGTTCGCCCGTATCGGGCGGCTTGGGCAGGTGTCGGTGGTGGTGACCGGCATTGCACTGGTCCTTGTCGGCGCGCTGCTGACCCACTCCGGCGAGGAGCGTGCGACGGTGCTGACGGCCGGGCTGCTGGGCCTGGTCACGTATTTGATCGTCAACGGTTTGAGTCGGGCGTTCCGGCCGTCGAGCATCGAGGTCGGCACGATGGACGCCCACCCGGCCGTGGCGACCGGCAAGGCCGGGTTGATGTTGTTCTTGTATCTCGAGGT
This sequence comes from Mycobacterium sp., assembly GCA_036495965.1. Lineage (GTDB taxonomy): Bacteria > Actinomycetota > Actinomycetes > Mycobacteriales > Mycobacteriaceae > Mycobacterium. The sequence continues at coordinate 4,045 of DASXMA010000197.1, read as the reverse complement.
TCTCGACGCCGCATTTTCGTTCGACGGCGTCACCGGCGCCTTCGCGATCACATCGGACCCGATCGTTATCGCGCTCGGTCTCGGACTGGTGGGCTCGATGTTCGTCCGGTCAATCACCACCTACCTGGTCCACCAGGAAGCGCTGGACCGTTATGTGTACCTCGAACACGGTGCGCAGTGGGCGATCGGCGTGCTTGCCGCGATCATGCTGCTCTCCATCGACGAGCGCTTTCAGATCCCCGAGGTCGTCACCGCTTCGGTGGGCGTTGTCTTCATCGGGGCCGCGCTGAGCTGGAGCGTGCTGCGCAACCGGCGCGCTGCCAAGGCTGCCGCCTGAGCGGCTAGGCCTCGATCTGCCCGGCGATGCGCCGTTCGATAGCGGCCCGCGCCCGGGCCGGCAGCACGATCAGGCCGTCGAGCTCCTTGCCCGCCCGCGCATAGGCATTCTGCCGTTCCTCACGCGTGGCCGCCTCGTCTTGCGCCAGGTGCAGCAGGTGCTGGGCGCGTGCCAGCCGTTGCTGTTCGTCTTGCGAGAAGTCGCTGCGGCGTCGGCGGATCGCCTCAGCCTCGGCGATCTCGAACGCACTGATGTATTCGTGCACGGCGTTGCGGTAATCCAGTTGCGCATCCCGATCGCCGACCACGTCGTCGGGCCGTTCCGGCCGCAGCAGGTCGGCGTGCCGCTTGGCCTTGTGAAACGCGATGGTCAGCGGAGCTCGCATATCGGTCATCAGCGGGAAGTCGAGAAGTTTGGCGAGGTCTACCTCGTAGTCCAGCCACCGGGCATCGGTACGGTCGTGCGCCGCAATAATTTTGACGAGCTCGCGGCGGTAGCTTTCGTCGTTGTTCCGCGCCCGTCCGGACGCCTCCGCCACGGCGATCTTGGCCTGCTGCTTCAGCCGGTACCGTTCCAGCCGTCGATCAGCCCGACGCTCGCTGGCGGCGGCGATAGCTCTGATGCCCCCACCAATCGCGCCGCCCAGTGGAAAGACCAACCACCAGAAATTCGCGGCGAAATGCAGAATCGGCGTCACATGGCCAGGATGCCACCGAGAATCGGTGTGCGGTTACGCCGGAAGGAAAGGCCCAGAAGGGCCCAGAAGAAAAGGCTCAGTGCCCGCCGGCCTTGAACCGCTCCACCGAGCGTTGCACCTCTGCCTCAGCCTCGGCCCGCCCGACCCAGTTGGCCGTCTCCACGAACTTGCCCGGCTCCAGAGCCTTGTACTGCGAGAAGAAGTGCTTGATGACATCCAGTTCGAATTCCGGAACATCTCCGATGTCTTGGATCTGATCCCACCGATGGTCGCCGGCCGGAACACAGAGCACCTTGTCGTCACCGCCGGCCTCGTCGGTCATCTGGAACATTCCCACCGGACGCGCCTGCACGGTCACGCCGGGGAACAGCGGCTCCGGCAGTAGCACCAGCGCGTCCAGCGGGTCGCCGTCTTCACCGAGGGTGTCCTCGATGAAGCCGTAGTCGGTCGGGTAGGCCATCGAGGTGTAGAGGTAGCGGTCCAGACGAACCCGTCCCGTCTCGTGATCGACCTCGTATTTGTTCCGCTGGCCTTTCGGGATCTCGATGATCACGTCGAATTGCACCGTCTCGGCTCCTTGAATCTGGGTGAATCTGGGTGAATCTGGGTGAATCTGGGTAGGTCAGTGCATTGCGGGTCCACCCTAGTCGAGCACAGTACGGCCGATTCGGCAGAATGGGATCAGACAGTCAGGAGAGCGATGGGTCCTACTCGCTGGCGGAAATCCAACTATGTTTTCGTCGCGTTGGCCGTGCTGGCGTTCGTCGCTGCCCTGGTGGCGGCGGCAACGTTCTTCACCACGGGTGGGCACAGCAGCAGCGGCACGCGGGTTCCGGTACCGCCTCCGCGGCCGCCGGTAGTCAAACCGGGAATGGTCCCAGTCCTCGACACCGCCGAAACACCGAGCGTCCCTGGGCTGGCGGCCGCGCTCGCGCCTGTGGCGGCCGATCCAAACCTGGGCAGGTTAGGCGGCCGCATCACCGACGCCATGACCGGCAAAGAGCTTTGGCAGGTGGCAGACGACCTGCCATTGGTGCCGGCGTCGACTAACAAAATTCTGACCGCGGCCGCTGCACTGCTGACGCTGGATCGTCAGGCCCGAATCAGCACGCGTGTGGTGGCCGGTAGCCCGAACGCCCAGGGGCCCATCGTGCTGGTGGGTGCCGGGGATCCGACGCTGTCGGCGGCGCCGCCGGACGTACCCACCTGGTACCGGGGTTCGCCGCGCATCAGCGACCTCGTGGAGCAGGTCCGCCGCAGCGGCGTGACACCGACGGCCGTGCAGGTGGACATCTCGGCGTTCACCGGTCCGACGATGGCGCAGGGCTGGGATCCCGCTGACGTCGACAACGGTGACATCGCGCCGATCGAATCGGTGATGATCGACGCCGGACGTATCCAGCCCAGCACGGTCAATTCGAGGCGGTCGCGAACCCCGGCGCTGGATGCCGGACGGGAGCTGGCCAAGGCCCTCGGCCTGGATCCCGGTGCGGTGACGATCGGCTCCCCGCCGTCCGGCGCGCGGCAGCTGGGCGTGGTGCAGTCAGCCCCGTTGGTCCAGCAGCTATCCGAGATGATGGACCACTCCGACAACGTGCTGGCCGAATGCATCGCCCGCGAGGTGGCGGTCGCAATCAACCGGCCGCGCAGCTTCGCCGGCGCGGTCGACGCGATCACCAACCGGTTGAGCACCGCGCACATCGACACCGCCGGGGCTGCGCTGATGGATTCCAGCGGGCTTTCCGTCGACGATCGGTTGACGGCCAAGACGCTTGACGGCACACTGCAGGCGGCCGCGGGGCCGGACCAGCCGGCGTTGCGGGCGCTGCTGGATCTGCTTCCGATCGCCGGCGGCAGCGGGACGCTGGCCGACCGTTTTCTGGACACGGCCACCAACCAAGGCCCGGCCGGCTGGTTGCGGGCCAAGACCGGCTCGTTGACCGAAATCAACGCCTTGGCCGGCGTTCTCACCGACCGCAGCGGCCGGGTGCTCACGTTCGCGTTTCTCTCCAATGCCGCGGGCCCCAACGGCCGCAACGTGATGGATGCACTGGCCAGCAAGCTGTGGACATGCGGGTGCGCATGACCCCGCCGTCTGATTTGACCCTCGGGACCGCTGTCGACTGGCGATTCGCGGCCAGCGTCGGCGTTCGGCTGGCCCGGCCGGGTCCGCCGTCCACCGACTACACCCGCCGCCAGGCGATCGACGGGCTCACCAGTGCGGCCGCGAAAGCCGAACCGCCGGTGCGTGATGTGACCGGCTTGGTCACCAACGGTGTGGTGCCTGCGGCGCGGATCGTCGACCGCCCGGAGTGGGTTCGGGCCGCGGCCGAGTCGATGCGCGTGATGACGAATGGAAGCGAAGAGCCACGGGGGTTTCTCACCGGTCGGATCACCGGGGCGCAGACGGGCGCCGTGTTGGCGTTTGTGGCGTCCGGGATCCTCGGTCAGTACGACCCGTTCGCAGGGGCCAAAGAGGGCTTCTGCTGCTGGTGTACCCGAACGTCATCGCCGTTGAGCGTCAGCTGCAGGTCGAGCCGTCCGATTTCCGTTTGTGGGTATGCCTGCACGAGGTGACCCACCGGGTTCAGTTCACCGCGAACCCGTGGCTGTCCGAATACATGTCGCAGGCGCTGGGGTTGTTGACCCGGGACGTCGGTGAAGACATCGGGCAAGTGGTGAACCGGCTTGCCGACTTCGTTCGCAATCGCGGCGCCGGGGAGCCAGACGCCAACTCGTCGGGGATTCTCGGTCTGGTGCGCGCCGTCCAGTCCGAGCCGCAGCGCCAAGCCCTTGATCAGCTGTTGGTGCTGGGCACCCTGCTGGAAGGCCACGCCGACCACGTGATGGACGCTGTCGGACCGGTGGTGGTGCCGTCGGTGGCCACCATCCGCCGCCGATTCGACGAGCGTCGCCATCGCAAGCAGCCGCCGTTGCAGCGGCTGCTCCGTGCCCTGCTGGGTCTCGACGCCAAACTCAGCCAATACACCCGCGGCAAGGCGTTCGTCGAT
>DASXMA010000196.1:0-1935 GCA_036495965.1 Mycobacterium sp. | reverse complement strand
GCTGTCCCACAGCGCGAGGATGTCGGCTTCGCGCCCGGCAAAGTGGCGGGCATGCGCGGCCCGGGCCTCGGTGGCCGCACCGCTGGCGGCGAGTTGCTCCTCGGCGAACGCCCGGATGGTCTCCAGCATCGAGAACCGGGTCCGCCCCGAGGACCGATCGGCGACCAGCAGTGACTTGCGCACCAGGGCATCGAGGCGATCCAGCACGGCGTACTGCCGTCGGCAGTATTTTTGCCAGGTCTGTAGCCGCCGCCGCGTGATCAAACAGCTCGAGTATGACGGGTACACCCCTGAGCAGGCGGAGTATGGGGTAGCCGCCGTCGGGCTCTAGGCCGTCGGGCATTTTTCTGGGATACAGGGCTGAGGGATGCCAGAAACAGCCATCCATGAACATGAGAGCCGTCGAATGCCCTGAATGCTGCCCCGATGTTGTCCCATTCGTCGACCAAGGTTGCCCCAGTGGGTGGTGCAAGGTTGGGTTTCATGTTGGGTTTCCTTTGTTCATGCGCCGCCTCGCGCGGCATAGTCATGACAAGTACAGAGCGTCGGAGCGGCTACCGATCCCAACATCAGGACAAACTGTGGGCCAATCCTGTTTGAAAACAGAGCATTTCGTTGATTTGAGAAGTGGCAGCGCATCCGCCACATCTATCGACGGCAGCGGCCCGCTGTCAACCTTGACGTTCGGCGTCGGCGCGTGGTCGTCGCGGCAATTTGGCGGTGGTGCGGACGATGACTGAGAAAGGCGGCGGTTTGGTGGGTGCTGCCTCACCAGTCGGACGGTGACGCAGCGATCACAACGCATGATCACGCGCTGTTGACAGCTGCTCGCTTGGCAGGTGAACTGGGCCAGCCCTAGGAGAACAGATGCCCTACCGCGCCGCGGGACGCTACCGGCCGCCGCCGGTCCTGCACGGGCTGCTTAGCAGCGCCGTCGCCGCGCTGGCCGCTCACGGCTTCAGTCCCGCGAACACCGTGGCATTAGAGGTACTCGGGCGGCGATCGGGCCGGTTGCGCCGCACCGCCGTGGTGGTGGTAGACCACCAAGGCCAACGCTTCATAGTCTCGCTAGGCGGCGAATCCGAGTGGGTCCGAAATGTGCGTGCCGCGGCAGGCAAGGCGATCTTGCGCAGAGGCAAACGCACACCCGTACATCTGGTCGAAGTGCCGCCCGCTGAGCGGCCACCGGTGCTGCTGGCCTACGCCCGCCATCGGGCGTTTTCCCGGTCTCCGGCCTACATCGCCCGCAACTACTTCGGAGTTAAGCCTCATCCGGGCCTGAGCGACTTCACCGACATCGCCGAACGCTATCCGGTGTTCTTGGTCGCGCCGGAGAAGGAGGCCGAGAGCTGAACGTTGGTACCACGTCGGTGCGGGCATAGGGCACCTTGCGGCCGTGGCTACTTGGGTCGCGGTGTGCCGTTCGTCCGACAGCCTTTGGCAAGCTGACCAGATAGGGGCCGCACTTTCTAGGGCCGATAGCCCCTACCCGAGTTGGGTATGCATGCGGCATGGTTCGGAAGATGACGCAAACTCCTGAATCCAGGGCCGAACCGACCACCGTGACTGGGCGACCCCGGTACGACGACCAATCCGGCGCGCCTAGTCGTCTAGGCCAAGTGGCGGCGTGGGTGCTCATCGTCGCCGGTGTCGTGTTCGTCGTCGCGGTGATCTTCTTCTCGGGGCTCTTTTTGGGCTGGTCCTCAGGCACCCACTATGGCTGGCACCGGGGTTACTACGGTGGCCGTGACGGTACCTGCCCAATGATGGGACCCGGCGGAATGATGGGACCGGGCGGGATGGGGCCAGGTGGACCGACGGGTCCTCGGCAAACGCCGACCACGCCGCACCCCTAGAGCCTATTCGATTAGCTCGCGGCGTTCATCCAGCAGCGCATCCGCCACGGCTAACGACGGCAGCGGCCCACCCCGCCCC
>DASXMA010000195.1:0-8882 GCA_036495965.1 Mycobacterium sp. | reverse complement strand
GTTCGCCCCCGATCCCGCCCCGCTGCCGATCATCGGACCGCCGGGCACCGCGGACACGGTTGAGGCGACCCTGAACGCGTTCCGCCACGACATCAGTTACCGGATCGCTCACCACGCCGATCTGAATGCCCCGCCAGCCGTTGAAGTCCACGAATACATCGAAGGTCCGGCGTGGGATCGCGACGGCGTGTCGATCCGGGTGGCCCCTACCGATCACCGGCCGGTGGCACCAACCATCGGGTTCCGGATCGAATTCGGGGACGCGTCGGTGGTGCTGGCTGGAGATACGGTGCCTTGCTCCAGCCTGGACGAGTTGGCGGCCGCGGCGGGCGCGTTGGTGCACACCGTGATCCGAAAGGACATCGTCTCCAACATCCCGCAACAGCGGCTCCAGGACATCTGCGATTACCACTCGTCGGTAGAGGAAGCGGCGGCGACCGCGGCCCGCGCGGGGGTGGGAACCCTGGTCATGACGCACTACGTGCCGGCTCTGGTGCCGGGGCAAGAAGAGCAGTGGCGGACGCTGGCTGCCACCGAGTTCGGCGGGCACATCGAGCTCGGCGACGACCTGCACCGAGTCGAAGTCAATTAGGCGGCCGTAACCGGTACTCGCTGCCGAATATCGGTGCGCCGCAATGGCAATAGCGCGCCGGCCACTACCAGCCATAGCAACGCCGAGACCCGAGCGATCGGCAAGATCACTCCTAGTTCCGGCCACACCAACACCAATGTCGTCAGTTCTGCAAGGGCGGCAGTCGCCAGACCAATCCAGGCCAGCGGCCTCGGTGTCAACCCCAGGATGAGGCTGGGAACTGCCATGCCGGCGACCAGCAGGCCCAAGGCGACAATGTGCCCTGGGCCGCCGATCAGAAAAACCAAGAAGTAGATCGCCCGAACCAGCGGGGCGTCCGCGCTGACTTCCGCTCGGGACAGCGTCCAGGCCAACAACCCGGTCAGACCGAGCGCGCCGGCCGCCAAGGTTCCGCCCGTGAGCGCGATCGTAGCTCCCGGCGCGGTAACGCCGAGCTGCCTCAACCGGGTACTAGCCGTCGCCGCATAGATCGCCAACGGGACGGACGACGCGAACGCCGCGGTGGCGATGACCTGCACCGCGAGCGGCTGAGCGCGGACGTACGCCTGAACCGCGGTCGCCGGCCCGTAAGGCAACGGCATCACTCCGCCCAGTGCGACACCGATGGCAAGTCCACCGAAGAGCAACACAAGACAGATCACGGATAGCAATACCAGCGGCGGTCCGCCTTGCCGGCGGCCGGGCACCGGCCCAGTTCTATCTGCTGATGAATCGTTCATGAGATGAACGATATTCCTGGATTTGCGACCGGGCAAGGGCCCAGCAGGATTCATTCGCAGAATTATTCGCAAACATTATGATGAGGTCGTGTCATCAGTCCCAGCTAGCGATCGCCCCGATGGCGTGGCCTTCCTGTTGGCTCAACTCGGCCATCACGCGGCGACGCTCTTCGCTGAAAAGATGGCCACTATCGAGTTGAGCCCACCACACGCGGGAATCCTGCGCGCCATCGCCGCCGAGCCCGGCCGCAGCCAGCAGGTCCTCAGCGCTCAATTGGGTATGTTGCCCAGCCGGGTCGTCGTTTACGTCGACGAGCTCGAGGAGCGCGGCTATGTCGAGCGTCGCCGCAACCCTGACGATCGGCGGCTGCACGCTCTGTACCTCACCACGGCCGGAAAACGGCTCATGCGCAAGCTTTCTGGGCTCGCTCGCCAGCACGAGCTCGGGCTCACCGCGGCGCTCGATCCTGAGCAATACAGCGCCCTGCGCGGCCTGCTTGCGACAGTGGCCCAGCAACAGGGCCTGACGCCGCATATCCACCCCGGGTACCGCACACTCCTCCGACCGGCTAGGCCAGCCGAGTGACCTCCACGATCACGTCGAGGTCGGTCGCGCCCTCGCCTGAGTAGATACCTTTGAGCGGTGACACATCGGCGTAGTCGCGGCCGACGCCCACACTGACATACTGCTCGGTGATTTCGGTGTCATTGGTGGGGTCGTAGTTCCACCAACCCCCGGTCCAGGCTTGAATCCAGGCGTGGCTTCGCCCGTCCACGGTATCCCCCACGATGGCGTTGCGCTTCGGGTGCAAGTAACCCGACACATAACGCCCGGGAATTCCCATGCTGCGCAACATCATTAGAGACAGGTGCACGAAATCCTGGCAGACGCCCTTGCCCTCGTTCAGCGCGTCCAGCCCCGACGAATGCACGCCGGTGGTACCCGGCAGGTAGTCCAGTTCGTCGTGCACCCACTTGGCTGCGGCGACGACGGCTTCTTGGGGCTGGTGGATTTTGGCGATCTTCTTGCCCACGGACGCAACACGTTTGCTTGCCGGAGCGTGAGTGGTAGGACGGAGCAGTTCATAGAACCGATCGATCACGGCCTCAGATCGCAGGTCGCTCCAACCCGCCTCCATCGCCGCCGGCTGAGGCTGTTCGGTCTCGACGACCGACGAAGACGTCACCGTGAGATCGGCGTGCGGCGCGTGCAGATCGAACGCCGTCACAGCGGTACCCCAATAGTCGATATAGCGATAGGACCGGGTCGCCGGAATGGTTTCGACACGGTTGAGGATGACGTTCTGCCTGGTGTCCGACCGCGGGGTCAGCCTGGCTTCGTTGTAGGAGGCGGTCACCGGTGACTGGTAGGCATACCCGGTGGTGTGCACCACCCGCATCCGCCACATCAGGCTTCCGCCTGCCTGGTGACCAGTCCGGTGCGCTGGCCGGCATCGGACCACGCGACCCAGGGAGTGAGGTGGAAGTACTGCAGCGACAACGCTTCTCCGACATCGCGGCAGGTTGTCTGCAAGCAAGCCAAGCGGCTCTCCAGGGACTGCAGCAGCGCGCCGGGTTGCACGAATTCCAATTCGCTGCGCGCCTGACCGAGCAGTCGCTGCGCCTCGGCGGTGGCCCCGATTCGGCTTTGCGGACTGTGCAGCAGCTCGTCGAGGTTGTGCTCGGCCAGCCTCAGCGAGTAGAAGACCGAACGCGGAAACAGCCGGTCGAGCAGCATGAACTCGACTACCCGCGCCGCGTCCAATACACCGCGGTAAGTGCGCAGGTAGGTGTCGTGCGCACCGGCCGAGCGCAGCAGCGTCACCCACGCCGGCGAGGACGCGCTGTCCCCGACCCGCGATAGCAACAGCCGCACCGTCATGTCGACGCGTTCGATCGCGCGGCCCAGCAACATGAAGCGGTATCCGTCGTCGCGGGATAGCGTCGAATCGGCCAAGCCGGCGAACATCGCCGCGCGACCCTCGATGAACGACAAAAACTCATGTGGCCCAAGGCGTTTGGCGGCACGTTCACGTTCGGCCAGCGCGTGGTATGTGGTGTTGAGGCACTCCCAGATCTCGCTGGACGTCACTTCGCGCGCCGACTTCGCATTTTCGCGCGCCGCCGTCATCGCGTCGACAATCGAGCAGCCGCCCTGGCTGTTGGTGCTATAGGCCACCAGGTCGGTCAACGACCAGACATCCAGGTCGTGATCCGGGGGCTCAATACCGAGGACCCGCAGCAACAACCGAGATGCCTGATCGGGATCGACGCTGGAATCCTCGAGCAGTTGGTGGAGCGCGACGTCCAGAATTCGCGCCGTGTCGTCGGCGCGCTCAACATAGCGGCCGATCCAATAAAGCGCCTCAGCGTTGCGGGCCAGCATTGCGAATCCCCTTCTGCTGCTGCTGTTGCTGTTGCTGTGGTTGATCGTCCTGCGGCTGTTCGGCCTGCAGAGGCTGTTGCGTCCGCGGTGAGCCATCAGAACCCGGGTCCGGGATGGGTTTCGGCAGCGAACGCACCACCTCGGCGGCGCCCAACTCCCGGGCGACGGCCGCAGCGCGCGGCGCCAGCACCCAAGTGTCCTTGGAGCCACCCCCCTGGCTGGAGTTGACCACCCGCGAGCCCTCGACCAACGCCACCCGGCTCAGCCCACCGGGCAGCACCCACACGTCGTCGCCGTCGTTGACCGCGAACGGCCGCAGGTCGACGTAGCGGGGCGCCAGTTCGTTCTCGATCTGGGTTGGAACGGTCGACAGTTCCATCATTGGCTGCGCGATCCAGCTTCGGGGATCGTCGCGGATCTTCTTGCTGACGGCGGCCAGCTCTTTCTCGGAAGCCTCCGGTCCGAACACAATGCCGTAGCCGCCGGACCCCTCGACCGGCTTCAGGACCAACTCGTTGATCCGGTCGAGCACCTCTTCGCGTTCGTCATCCAACCAGCACCGGAACGTCTCCACGTTGGCCAGCATCGGCTTCTCGCCCAGGTAGTACTCGATCATGGTGGGCACGTAGGTGTAGACCAGCTTGTCGTCGCCGACACCGTTGCCGATCGCACTGGAGATGACGACGTTGCCGGCCCGGGCGGCGTTGACCAGCCCCGCCACCCCCAGCACCGAGTCAGCACGGAACTGCAGTGGGTCCAGGAAGGTGTCGTCGATGCGCCGATAGATGACATCGACTTGGCGCTCCCCCTCGGTGGTGCGCATGTAGACCTGGTTGTCACGGCAGAACAGGTCGCGGCCCTCGACCAGTTCAACGCCCATCTGCCGCGCCAGTAGCGAATGCTCGAAGTACGCCGAGTTGTACACCCCAGGGGTCAGAACAACCACCGTCGGGTCCGCTTCGTTGGTGGCCGCGGAGTTGCGCAGCGCCCGCAGCAGGTGCGAGGAGTAGTCGTCGACGGCACGAACCCGGTGGGTGGCGAACAGGTTCGGGAAGACCCGCGCCATGGTGCGCCGATTCTCCATCACATACGACACACCTGAGGGCGAGCGCAGGTTGTCCTCGAGAACCCTGAAGTTGCCCTTCTCATCGCGGATCAAGTCGATGCCGGCGACATGGATTCGCACGCCGTTGGGCGGGACGATGCCCACGGCCTGGCGGTGAAAGTGCTCGCAGGAAGTGATCAACCGGCGCGGAATGACGCCGTCGTTCAGGATCTCCTGATCGCCGTAGATGTCGTCGAGGTACATCTCGAGGGCCTTGACCCGCTGGGTGATACCCCGCTCCAAGCGGCTCCACTCGGCAGCCGAGATCACCCGCGGCACCAGGTCCAGCGGAAAAGGCCGCTCCTGACCCGACAGCGAAAACGTGATGCCCTGGTCGATGAACGCCCGGGCCAGCGCTTCGGCCCTGGCCTTGAGGTCCGAGGCGTCCGACGGCGCTAGCTCGGCGTAAATACCCTTGTACGGGCCCCGGACGTTGCCGTGAGCATCGAACATCTCATCGAAGGCCATCAAATAAGCGTCCGACGTGTTGTACCCGCCGAAGATGCGCTCAGAACGTGCCTGCGAACGCGCGGGGCCGCGCGACCCCCGCCTGGTCTCCCCAAGCTGGCTGGTAAGACTCACTTTTCAGATGCTGCCTCAAATTGACGTTGCGGCAGGCCACGGGTTCCCCTTTTGGGAGAAAACGTAACCGACTGATAACCTGGGCACTCGCCGCCGGGTATACGGGGCGCCTCAAGCCAACACCGTATCTAAGAAGGAAACAACGCGTGGCCAACATCAAGTCGCAGCAGAAGCGCAATCGCACTAACGAGCGCGCCCGCCTGCGCAACAAGTCGGTGAAGTCCTCGCTGCGTACCACCGTGCGCGCGTTCCGCGAGGCCGCCCACGCCGGCGACAAGGAGAAGGCCGCGGAGTTGCTGGTGTCGACCAATCGCAAGCTGGACAAAGCGGCCAGCAAGGGCGTGATCCACAAGAACCAGGCGGCCAACAAGAAGTCGGCGCTGGCCAGGGCCCTGAACAAGCTCTGAGCCGATCGGGGGTCCACCACTCATCGGCTGCGGTCGGCCACTAGCTCGGCGACCTGCCTGACCGCGGATTCCAACGCGTAGTCGGCGTCTGCGACGGCACCCTTGACGTTGGCGTTGAGCACCGCCACAACTTTCATCGCGGTTGCCACCGTGTCGCGCGACCAACGCCGGGCCTGTTTCTGGGTTTTCTGCACCCGCCAGGGCGGCATCCCCAGCTCGGCCGCCAAGCGGTAGGGGTCGCCGGACAGCGGGCCTACCCGACCAATGGTGTGCACAGCTTCGGCCAGCGCATCGGCCAGCACCACCAGTGGCTCCCCGCGAATCATCGCCCAGCGCAGTGCCTCCGTGGCACCTTCGATGTCACCGGCGACCGCCTTGTCGGCGATGTCGAATCCCTTCACTTCCGCTTTGCCGCTGTGATAGCGCCGGACCGCCGCGGCATCGACGGCACCGGCGGTGTCAGCGACCAGCTGCGAACAAGCCGAGGCCAGTTCGCGCACGTCGGAGCCAACGGCGTCGAGCAGGGCGGTCACCGTCTCCTCGTCGACCTTGACGCGCAGCGTGCGGAACTCCTTGCGGATGAAGTCGATGCGTTCGCTGAGCTTGGTGATCCGCGCGCAGGGGTGTATCTGCGCACCGAGCTTTTGCAGCTCGTTGGCCAGCGCTTTAGCCCGCCCGCCACCCGAGTGCGCCACCACCAGAATCGTGCCCGTCGGGATGTCGGCGGCAGCTGCAATGATCACCGCAGCCGCGTCTTTGCCCGCTTCGCCGGCAGCCTCCAGCACCACGATGCGTTCGTCAGCGAACAGTGACGGGCTCAGCAGTTCGGCGAGCTCATACGTTCCGACATCACCGGCCCGCATCCTGCTGACCGGCACGGTGTCGGCTCCGAGGTCGGTGCCGGCACGCTGCCGCGCCGACTGCAGCACGTCGGCCACCGCCCGCTCGACCAGTAGTTCCTCGTCTCCCAGGACCAGGTGCAACGGTGCAAGCTCGCTCACCCCACGATGGTGTCACGTGGGTCTGACTAAGGGCCGACTAGTCCTGACAGCGACCAGGCCAACACCCAAATGACGAACGCTATGCCGCCCAGTCCGACCGCCGAGCGAAACCAGCGACACCGCCACCACCGTGAGGCCAACAGCAATACCAGCACCGTGGCACCGCCGACCAACAGCACACCGGCCGCCCCCGACGGAACGGGCACGGTCGCCGCCGGGACATCGGCCGCAAGGTGCGCCACGCTCAACACCCACCACAGCTCGGGGCCGGCGAATCGGATCAGCAGCTGCGCACCGGTCGGCCACAGCAGGCACAACACCGCCGCCGCACTGCCCAGCACAGTGATCGGTGCTATCGCCGCCGCCACCGCGAGATTGGCGACCGCCGCCACTAGGCTGAGCCGGCCCGAAATACCGGCGACCAGCGGAGCGGTCACGACATGCGCGGCCCACGCAACTGCAAGCGCATCCGCCAGCGGCTTGGGGCAGCCCCTCCCGGTGAGGCGCCGTGACCAGACCGGTGCGATGACGACCAGCGCGGCCGTCGCAAGCACCGATAGCGCGAAGCCCACATCGACGGCCAGGTGGGGAGCAACGACCAGCAATATCAGCACCGCCGCCGACAGAGCCGGAATTGCTTGCCGCCGTCGCGAAGACAGCATCCCCGCCAACGCGATGGCACCCATCACGGCCGCGCGCAACACGCTTGCCGTCGGTTGCACGACGATGACGAAAGTCAGCAATGCCAAGGCGGCAAGCGCCACGGCCGCCCGCGGGCCGATCAGCCGGGCCGAGAACAGCACCGCTGCGCACACGATCGTGACGTTGGCCCCGGATACCGCCGTCAAGTGCGTCATGCCGGCAGCGCGAAAGTCACGGCTGGTCTCAGCGCTAACCGCCGCGGTGTCACCGAGGACCAGGGCGGGCAGCATCGCGGCCTGGTCGGCAGGGAGTGCCTCGCGCGCGGCGGCGGCAAAGCGGCTGCGCACAGTGTGAGCGGCGCGCTGCACTGCACTGGCCTGCCCCATCGTTGGATGACCCGACGCGTTGAGCACGGCGACCGTCAAGTCATGGCGGGTGGGACGGCTGATGCGCGCAGTGAACCGCACCGGCTGGCCCGCAATCACGCCACCGAAGTCCGAGGACCGCGCGAAAACGACTACCCGTCCAGATATTTCGTCCGCGCGCAGACGCTGCAAGGTGGCACGAAACATCAGCCTGCCCTGATTTCCTGAGTCCAGCGACAGCGGGCTTTCGGTGGGGGTGACCGTCACCGGCGCGGCAGTCCCGAACGCCGCGGCAATTGGATGGCGAGCTACCGCGTCGGTGCGCAGCGCGATCGCGAACCCGAAGCCTGCACCCACAACACCGATCGCCAGCATGCCGGCGCCGATCGCCCGCAGGCGCGGGCATTGATCACGTCGGCGCGCCATGCACACCAGCACGCATGAGGCGGCGAGCAGCACGCCGCAGCAGGACGCCAGCACCTGGCCCACCGGCCACAAGATGCCGGCGGCAGTGACCGTCCAGCCGGTGACCGCGGCGGGCACCAAGCGGACATCGACGTGTGCCAGCGGCGACTCATCGAAGCCGGGCTGGCGCACCGGTGTCAGACACGGACCAGGGCACGCAGCTTTTCCAGCCGCGCCGGGCCGATGCCATCGACATCGGCGAGCTGGTCGACGCTGGTGAATTTGCCGTTGGCCTGCCGCCACGCCACGATCGCGGCGGCGGTGACCGGTCCAACGCCGGGCAAAGCGTCCAGCTGCGCCACGGTCGCGGTGTTGAGGTTGAGCACCTCACCCGCCTTCGGCTTGACCGATCCCGAAGCCGGTGCCGGGGCCCCAGGTATCGGCGCCGAGCCGGAGGCCACCGAGCTGCCGAGCGCCGTCGGCTGCCCTGAGATAGGGGCCAGCCCGACCACGATCTGTTCGCCGTCACCGAGCGGACGGGCCATGTTCAATCCGATGGTGTCCGCACCGTCCACCGCACCGCCGGCGGCCTGCAGCGCATCGGCGATCCGCGCACCAGGCGCCAGGGTGACCAATCCGGGAGTGTGCACCAGGCCGACCACGCTGACCACCACCGGC
>DASXMA010000194.1:0-14680 GCA_036495965.1 Mycobacterium sp. | reverse complement strand
GCGATTTCGAGGTCGAGCTGGTCGATGGCGTAGGACACTGGATCGTCGCGCAGCGACCCGAGCTGGTACTCGACCGGACCCGGGCGTTTCTCAAGGCTTGACGAGGATGCGGATGGGGTTGCCCTCCTGGCGCTCCAGCTTCTCGATACCCAGCGCCAGGTCTTCCAATCCGACGACCTCGCTGATCGACCGCGAAAGGTCAAGGCGCCCATTCGAAACCAGCTTTGCCAGGGTCTCGATATCGACGTTCTGATAGCCGAGGTGACCGAATACCTGCTTGCGGGTCAGCCCGAACATCGCGGTGGGGCCGACGGTCGGTGACTCGGTGCTCATCCCAACGCCGACCAGCCTGCCGCCCGTGGTCAAACTGTCAAGTGCCTGCTCGAACGTCGCTTTCAGACCGACGGCGTCGAAGGCCACGTCCAACTTTCGGCCACCGGTGACCTCGGCGATCTTGTCGGGCAACGCGTCGTCGCGGGAGTTGAACGCGTGGTCCGCACCGACGTCTAGTGCCCGGTCCAGAACGGCTGGGTTGATGTCCATGGCGATCACCGGTACCGCGCCGACCAACCGGGCCAGCTGAACGATGTGGGTGCCCACACCGCCAACACCCCACACCCCGACCGATTCTCCGATCGCGACCTTGCCCGTTCGGACCACCGCGCCGAACGGCGTCGAGACCGCATCGGCCAGGATCGCGGCCTGCTCCAGCGGGACGTTGTCCGGCACCCGGGTCAGGCCCGCCGCCTGCGCGACGGTGTATTCGGCCCACGCGCCGTCGTAAGCGAAGGCCATCAATTCGATTCGCAGGCAATTCAGTACATCACCACGCCGGCAGTTCGGGCATCTCTGGCAGGGCCGGCCCGCCGCAACCACCACTCGGTCGCCCTCGGCCCAGCCGGTCACGTCGGGGCCCAGTCTCACGATCGTGCCCGATGCTTCGTGGCCCTGAGTCACCACCGGTTGCTGGGCCGGGAACGTTCCGTTGATCAGGCTCAGGTCCGAGTGGCAGATCCCGCAGAAAGCGACCTTGACCAGAACTTCACCCGGTCCCGGCTCCGGGATCGGAACATCTTCCAGTGCAACCTTTTTGGTGTCCGCATAGAAGCGCTCAGCGCGCATGGTCGACGCCATGTCGCGGCGCGTCACTCGACGCCGATTGTGACTTCAGTGGACTTGATGAACACCGTCGCCGGCTGGCCGGGCGCGAGGCCGAGGCCGGTCGCGGCATCCTTGGTGACCGAGGACGTGACGATCTGATCACCACCGTCGAGCTTGACCTTCACGATTGCCATCACGGTGCCGAGATCGACCTCGGTGATGGTTCCTTTGAGCTGGTTTCGGGTGGACAGCCGCATCGCAAGGTCCTCCATGTCATAAGGTCGCAAGGGGTCTAAGACGAGCCTAGTGTCGGGGACCGAGTAGGGCTATGGACGCATCGACTGCCGGTTCGACGATCTCGCGGACGGCCCTTCCATCCTCGACGGCAAGCGCGGTCAATTCACGCAAACCGCCCAGCAAGATCACGGCCAGCGGTGCGGTCAACGGCGGCAGCTTAGCCCGCCGGAACCCCGGGCTGGCGCTGAGGTCGATCATCAGGTTTGACAGCAGCTGCAGTCCGCGGCGCTGGACGGGGCGAGCGATGGCACCGAGCGACGGGAGTTCACGAATCCAGCTCAAGGTGATGGCCGGACGGGACTCGATGTGTCCTACGTAGGCCTCGACGGCCTGACGAATCTGCTGGTGCCAGTCGGCCTCCGGATCGACTGCGGCCGCGATGTTTTCGCCGAGTTTCTCGATGTCGGCGCTCAACAGCTCCAGAAAGCACCGTTCCTTGCTGGCGAACTGGTCATAGAACGTGCGCTTGGAAGTGCGCGCGTGGCGCACGATGTCGGCGACTGTGCTGGCACGGTAGCCGCGCTCGCCGATCGCGGTGGCGAGGCCGTCGAGCAGGCGTAGCCGAAACGGATCTGGCTCAGCGGGTGGGTCGCCGGGTACGGCGTCCTCAGCCGCTGTCACCGCTGATACCACGGCCGGCGCCCCTTTCCGCGAATACAGCACCTTGTCAGAGGTGGTACTCCAGAGTACCGTACCGGGAAAGACTCTGCGGTACACCGTGGTACCACCCCGGTCTCGGGGCAGATGTTGGGAGCGATCATTGAGTGAAGTAGTCACCGCCCCGGCGGCTTCCCCCGCAGTCAGGTTGCCTCCGGCGGCCCGGGTCCCGAGGCTGGTCTGCGGCCTTTTCTTCGCAACGTCACGGCGGTGGATGATCAAACGCCTGGCGCGTCGCTACGGCAACGTTTTCTCAATCAACCTTCCGATGTTCGGCCCCGTCGTGGTGGTCGGTGAGCCGGAACTGGCTAAGCAGATCTTCACCACCAGCCCAGAGGAGCTCGGCAACATTCAGCCCAACCTCAGCCGGATGTTCGGCAGCGGCTCGGTATTCGCGCTCGACCGCGATGATCACCGCCGGCGGCGACGGCTGTTGGCGCCGCCGTTTCACGGCAAGAGCATGAAGAACTACGAGAGCATCATCGAAGAGGAGACACTGCGCGAGACCGCCGGCTGGGCGGAAGGCCAGCCCGTTGCCACGCTGCCGTCGATGATGCACATCACGCTCAACGCCATTCTGCGCGCGGTCTTCGGAGCCCACGGAGCCGAACTCGATGAGCTGCGTCGGCTGATCCCGCCGTGGGTCACCCTGGGCTCGCGCTTAGCCGCACTGCCGAAGCCCACACGGACCTATGGCCGGTTCAGCCCGTGGGGCCAGCTGGCGAAATGGCGGCGCCAGTACGACATCGTCATCGACAAGCTAATCGCCGCTGAGCGGGCAGATCCGAACTTCGAAGATCGGACCGACGTCCTCGCCCTGATGCTGCGCAGCACCTACGACGATGGTTCGATCATGTCGCGCAAGGACATTGGCGATGAGCTGCTCACGCTGCTGGCCGCCGGGCACGAAACCACCGCGGCCACGCTGGGATGGGTGTTCGAGCGGATTACCCGGCACCCGGATCTGCTGGCGGCCCTGGTCGAGGAAGCCGACAACGGCGGCAACGAGCTACGCCAGGCGACGATTCTGGAAGTCCAGCGAGCCAGGACGGTTATCGACTTCGCTGCTCGCCGGGTCTATCCACCGGTCTTCCAACTTGGCGAATGGACCATTCCCCGCGGGTATTCGATGATGGTGAGCATCGCGCAGATACACGACGACCCCAACGTTTTCCCCGACCCGGAACGCTTCGATCCGCAACGCTACATCGGAATCAAGCCGTCTTCCTTCGCGTGGATTCCCTTCGGCGGCGGAACCCGACGGTGTGTGGGAGCAGCGTTCGCCAATATGGAGATGGACGTGGTGCTTCGAACGATATTGCGCCACTTCACTATCGAGACCACGTCGGCGCCGGGAGAGCGGTGGCACTGCCGCGGTGTCGCCTACACCCCGAAGGATGGCGGACGGATTGTGGTGCGCAGGCGCTGAGCGTTCAGCGGTTGGCGTCAGCGCGACGCGGTAACTTCCAGCCCGGGCGCACGTAGTGGCAGGTGTATCCGTTGGGGTAGTGCTGCAGGTAGTCCTGGTGCTCGGGCTCGGCTTCCCAGAAGTCCCCGGCCGGGCTGACCTCCGTCACCACCTTGCCGGGCCAAAGGCCGGACGCCTCGACGTCCGCGATGGTATCGAGCGCGATTCGCTTCTGCTCATCGTCGGTGTAGAAGATCGCCGAGCGGTAGCTGGTGCCCCTGTCGTTGCCCTGTCTGTCTTTCGTTGTCGGATCGTGGATTTGGAAGAAAAACTCCAGCAGCGTGCGGTAATCGGTGACGGAGGGGTCGTAAACGATTTCGACAGCCTCGGCGTGCGTGCCGTGATTACGGTAGGTCGCGTTGGGGGTGTCGCCGCCGCTGTAGCCGACCCGGGTCGAGATCACACCGGGCTGTTTGCGGATCAGGTCTTGCATTCCCCAAAAGCAGCCGCCGGCGAGGATCGCTTTCTGAGTGCTTGCCATTGCTTGTCCTCCTTAGCCGGCAACTGAGGTGACAACATGCCGGGGAACCGATGACGTTGCCCAGGCTACACTCCGCCGATGAGCTGTAGCGTCCTCAAGGCCACGGTGTGAGTACCCGTTCGTTCTCCCGTAGCGAACTGTCCGCCGCCTTCGAGAAGTTCGAAGAGACAGTTGCCCGGGCCGCCGAGACACGAGACTGGGAGGCCTGGGTCGCCCAGTACACGCCGGACGTCGAGTACGTCGAGCACGCGGCCGGCATTATGCACGGCCGCGATCAAGTGCGCGAGTGGATTCAGCGAACGATGACAGCCTTCCCGGGCAGCCACATGGTCGCATTTCCGTCGTTGTGGTCGGTCATCGATGAGTCCACCGGGCGGATCATCTGCGAGCTGGACAACCCGATGGCCGACCCCGGTGACGGGACCGTCATCAGCGCGACGAACATCTCCATCGTCACTTACGCCGGCGACGGCCAGTGGTGCCGTCAGGAAGACATCTACAATCCGCTGCGCTTCCTACGGGCCGGAATGAAGTGGTGCCGCAAGGCGCAGGCTCTGGGCACGCTCGACGAAGACGCCGCACGTTGGATGGAAGAAAACAGCACAGGGCAACCGGGGAAGTGAGGCAACGTTGAGCCCGAAAGGGAGCGCGAAACCCAAGCTGGTCATCGGCGCCAACGGCTTTCTGGGTTCACACGTGACCCGCCAGCTCGTCGCCGACGGCGCAGAGGTACGGGCGATGGTGCGCCCGGCCGCCAATACCCGCGCCATCGACGACCTTGCGCTGACCCGCTTGCACGGTGACGTGTTCGACACCGCCATCCTGCGTGAGGCAATGGATGGTGTCGATGACGTGTACTACTGCGTCGTCGACACCCGCGCGTGGTTGCGTGACCCGTCACCGCTGTTCAGCACCAACGTCGAAGGCCTGCGCAACGTTCTTGATGTTGCCGTCAATGAACCCGGCCTGCGCAGGTTTATCTTCACCAGCACCTACGCGACGGTGCGCCGCCGCCACGGGCACGTGGCGACCGAAGAAGACGTGATCGACTCCCGCGGGCTGACTCCTTATGTGCAATCCCGGGTTCAGGCCGAAAACTTGGTGATGCGGTATGTCGCTGACGCCGGCTTGCCTGCCGTCGCGATGTGCGTCTCAACGACTTACGGCAGCGGGGACTGGGGCCGGACTCCGCACGGCGCCTTCATTGCCGGCGCGGTCTTCGGCAAGCTGCCCTTCTTGATGGACGGCATCCAGCTGGAAGTTGTCGGCGTCGACGATGCCGCCAGGGCGATGGTTCTGGCCGCCGAATACGGCCGCATCGGCGAGCGGTACCTCATCTCTGAACGGATGATCGCGTTGCAGGAGGTGGTGCGAATCGCGGCCGACGAGGCCGGTGTTCCCCCGCCGCAACGATCGATTTCGGTCCCGGTGCTCTATGCCCTGGGTGCGCTGGGCAGCCTGAAGGCTCGGCTAACCGGCAAAGACGCCGAACTCAGCCTCGCGTCGGTGCGCATGATGCGCGCCGAAGCCGACGTCGACAGCAGCAAGGCGATGCGAGAGTTGGGCTGGCAGCCACGCCCGGTCGAGGAATCGATCCGCGAGGCCGCCCGCTTCTGGGCCGCGATGCGCACCGCTCGAAAAAACACGGAAGACAGCCCCGCCGCTCAACCCGAATAGGCTCGACCCAGTGGACCGGATTCACCTGAATGTTCGGGACCTCAACGGACCGCCGCGGACGATGCTGGCGACGCTGTACGCCAAAGCACTCGACGCCGACGCGCCCCGCTCGATCCTGCGCGACCACTACGCCAAAGCCGCCGTGGCACGGATCGACTACGACTGGGCGACAACAACAATCAACGCGCGGCGGGCGCCGTCGGTCGCCATCCGCACTGCGCACTTCGACAACTGGGCGCGTCAGTTCCTGGCCGTGCACCACGAAGCCGTCGTGTTGCATGCGGGTTGCGGGCTGGATGCCCGGGTGTATCGGGTGGAGCCCGGTCCGAGCGTGCGGTGGTACGACATCGACTACCCAGAAGTCATCGGGCTGCGTGAACGGATATACCCCATGCGCACGAGCTATCGAATGTTGCCGGCGTCGGTGACCGATCCGGCCTGGCTTGCCGACATACCGACCGACCGTCCCGCGCTGTTTCTCGGCGAGGGCCTGACGATGTACCTGACGAAAAACGATGGACTGGCGCTGTTGCGTCGCGTTGTGGATCGATTCACGTCGGGTGAATTGCAGTTCGACGCGTTCAGCACCTTCGGAATCCGTACTCAGTGGATCAACGCGGTGGTCCGCCGATCGGGATCGAAGTTGCACTGGGGGATCGACAGCCCCTCCGACATTGTCGACACCATTCCCCGGGTGCGCTTGTTGGCATGGGAATCGGTGTTCGACAGCGATACGTTCGAGATGGTGTCACCGGCAGTTCGCTGGCTGGGCAGGGCGATGGCGGCGGTGCCGGCTCTGAAAATGATGGCGCAATACCACCGCTATGCGTTCGGGCCGGCTGTGCGGGCGTGACGCCGGGAAGTGTTGAGCGCCGGCTGGCGTTGCAACCAACAACTGCGTCTGAGGAGGTATCAACCATGGCCCACCGGCAAGTCTTAGAACCCAGTGCTGGGCACCCGATCACCATCGAGCCGACCGCGGGACGGGTGCAGGTTCGCGTCAATGGCGAGCTGGTCGCGGACACAACTGCGGCGTTGGAATTGCGCGAGGCCACTTTGCCTGCGGTGCAATACATTCCGCTAGATGACGTGGTTCAGGACCGACTTACCCGTACCGATACCAGCACCTACTGCCCGTTCAAAGGTGACGCCAGCTACTACAGCGTGACCACCACGGCCGGTGACACCGTCGAGGATGTGATCTGGACCTACGAACAGCCTTATCCGGCGGTCGGGGCGATTGCTGGGCACGTCGCGTTCTATCCCAACAAAGCCGAAATCAGCGTCTTGGATCGGTAGGGGTCAAAAGTCCCGTCCGGGTGACTGAGGTAGCGCCTCCGCTTGTGAGCGGGTGTCGCTGTATTCGCGCATCGAGACTATGAGCCCGTCGCGGATCTCGAAAATGCACACGAACGGGCTGTCGTATCGGACACCGTCGGTGTTGGTGCCAGCGGCGCTGCCCTCCACGACGACCGTGTCTCCTTCGTTGATGCAACGACGCAGATCGATGGAGAGCCCGAGGGTCCGTTTACGCGAGTTGATCGATTGCCGCAGAGTCGCCTTGTCGAAGGAGATGCGGGTGAACAGGCTCCAGTAGGTGCAGTCGTCGCTGAGCAGCGCGAAGCCCTCGTCCAGGTCGCCGTCCTCGCTCAGGCTCTGCAAGAACATCCAGGCTAGTTCGGCATGCGGGCCATCGAACGGCGTCATCACATCGCAATATTGTCTTGGAAGATAGTGAACGGTCAATCATCGCGAGCCGTCGACCCGATCGCGACCTGCTGGAATTCGGAGTAAATCGTGAAGAGTGCGCGCACTGTGACGTTTGCTGGGACCGCCAGCTTCGGGCACACGTTGGCGCCACTGCGCCGGGGCCCCCGGGATCCGTGTTTTCAAATTTCTGGTGACGGTGCGATCTGGCGGACCAGTCTGCTGCCCACCGGGCCCGTCGCGGCGCGGATCAGTCGCGCGGCGCCCAATGCCGCCGATTGCGAGGCTTGGGGCAGCGGCGCCGAGGAGTTTGTCGAGATGTTGCCCGCGCTACTGGGCGCCGATGACGACGCCTCGGATTTCGTGCCGCGCGACCCGACGGTCGCTGCCGCGCACCGGCGGGTTCCGCACTTGCGTCTGGGCCGCACTCAACGAGTGCTGGAAGCCCTGATCCCGGCGGTCATCGAGCAGCGGGTACCCGGCGCCGACGCGTTCCGGTCGTGGCGTGTGCTGGTGTCCAAGTTCGGGACGCCGGCCCCGGGACCGGCGCCGGCCGGCATGCGGGTACCACCGACTGCCGAGGTGTGGCGAAACATCCCGTCGTGGGAGTTTCACCGCGCCAATGTCGACCCGAGGCGGGCCCAGACAGTGGTGGGCTCTGCGCGACGTGCGGCCTCGCTGGAACGGTTGCTGTCACGGCCGTCGGCGCCGGCACGTGAAGCGCTGACATCGCTGCCCGGAGTGGGCGCGTGGACCGCCGCCGAGACCGCGCAACGGGCGTTCGGTGATGCCGACGCGGTTTCGGTGGGCGACTATCACATCCCGAAGATGGTCGGCTGGACGCTGCTGGGCTATCCGGTCGACGACGCGGCCATGCTCGAGCTGCTGGAGCCGATGCGACCACACCGCCACCGGGTGGTTCGCTTGCTCGAAGCCAGCGGACTGGCATTCGAGCCGCGGCGCGGCGCGCGGCTGCCGGTGCAGCAAATTCATTCCCTCTGACCTGCCAGTGTTTTCGAGGTCAGCCATCGGGTATGCGTTAGGGCAAATACCGTGAGCGACCCCAGGGAAGGAAACGATGACTCAGTTCACTATTCCGGGATTGACCGATAAACAGGCAGCGCGGCTCACCGAACTGCTGCAGAAGCAACTGAGCACCTACAATGATCTTCATCTCACGCTGAAGCACATCCACTGGAATGTGGTGGGGCCCAACTTCATCGGCGTGCACGAGATGATCGACCCCCAGGTCGAAGTGGTGCGTGGTTTCGCCGACGACGTCGCCGAACGCATTGCCGCTCTTGGCGCTTCGCCGCAGGGAACCCCGGGCGCCATCATCAGGGACCGCTCCTGGGACGACTATTCGGTCGACCGTGACACCGTGCAGGCGCATTTGGCTGCGCTGGATTTGGTCTACAACGGCGTCATCGAAGACATCCGGCACGCCATCGACGAGACAGGCGAAATCGACCAGGTCACCCAGGATCTCTTGATCGACCAGGCCGGAAACTTGGAGAAATTCCAGTGGTTCGTCCGGGCGCATCTGGAAAGTGCGGGCGGCAAGTTGACCCATCAGGGCACGGCCACGGAAAAGGACGCCGCAAGAACCGCCCGGAAGAAGTCTTAGCAAACGGGTTGGCAAGTCGGTCTGACTTTCGGTGGTCCGACGCGCACGTTCTGCTTCGGCGGCCTCACGATTCAGCCGCTGCGCCTCGTAGAGGATGACGTTGGTGCGCGACATCACCAACGCCGCTATCCCGACGGCGAGGATTGCCCCAGGCACTACCGAGAAACGAACCGGTCATCTCCGCGACCACGATCATGATCGCCAGCGGCGCGCGGGCGACACTGCCGAAACACGTCATCATGCCCACCACGACAAAAATGCCGGGCTCGTGCGGCACACGGGTAGTCCGGAAAGTTCGCCCAGCCGCCAGATGGCGGCTCCTACGAAGGCGCCGATCACGATCCCGGGACCGAACAGCCCGCCGGACCCGCCGATGAGCCCGAGTTCCTGATTGACGCCCCGAATCGTCCGCCCCCGAACGCGGCCGGGGCCACCGCGGGTTGGGGTTCATCCTCCGACGGGTCGGTCACGGTGCGGGCCTGAGCGGCGAGTTCCGCAGCACCCGCCCCAGCAACCCAAGCACCAGGCCATCCTATGACAGCGGGGAATAAACGGACTGTGGTCCGGTTATATGAGGCAACTTGAATGAGGAGGTAAAGATGCCTGCTATAAGCGCAGACACGCTCACGTTGCCGCGAATCAGCCTACCTGGGCCCGCCGACACCGAGCGCCCGGTCCGGTCCATCACCACCGGCCCGCGAGGCTATGAGGGCGAAGGCTTCCCGGTGGTCCGGGCGTTTGCCGGGATGAGCGCCGCTGCCCTGGATCCGTTTGTGCATATGGATCAGATGGGCGAGGTGGACTACCAGCCGGGAGAACCCCGGGGTACCGATTGGCACCCGCATCGTGGCTTCGAAACGGTCACCTACATGATCGACGGAAAGTTCGCGCATCAGGATTCCCACGGGGGTGGCGGTCTGATCACAGATGGCGCCACACAGTGGATGACGGCCGGTTCGGGCATTCTGCACATCGAGACCCCGCCTGCCGAATTGGTCGAAAGTGGTGGCCTCTTCCACGGCATCCAGTTGTGGGTGAATCTGCCGAAGCGCGATAAGTTCGCGCCACCTCGGTATCAGGCCATCGAAGGCAACGACGCTAAATTGCTCGCGTCTGACGACGGCGGAGCGCTGCTAAGGATCATCGCCGGCGAGATCGACGGTCATCCCGGACCCGGCATCACCCACACGCCGATCACGTTGGCGCACGCCACAATTGAAAACGGGGCCCGGCTCAACATTCCGTGGCGCCGCGATTTCAACGCATTGGTGTATGTGTTGTCGGGCAGCGGATATGTCGGCCCTGTCGCTCATCCGATTCGACCGGGTCAGTTGGCGGTGCTCGGACCCGGCGACCGGATCACCGTGGGTGCCCAATCAACCCAGGAGTCATCCCGGACCACGGCAATTGATGTGCTGCTTTTGGGCGGGCAGCCCATTCGCGAGCCGGTGTTCCACTACGGACCTTTCGTGATGAACTCTCGCGCGGAATTGATCGAGGCACTGCAGGACTACCAGGCTGGAAAGTTTGGCGATATTCCGCCGAACGCATTAATGCCACATCACGGGGGTGGCACACTTCAATAATGGCGCCAACGGCGAGCCGCCGGCCGGGCCGTCCCCCCGCAGCAAAGGCTGACGAGACGCGCAAGCGAATCTTGCAAGCCGCTCGTTTGGTGTTCAGTGAACGCGGTTACGATGGCGCGACTTTCCAGGCGACCGCTGTCCGCGCCGACCTGACCAGGCCGGCGATTAACCACTACTTCTCCAGCAAACGAACGCTGTACCGCGAGGTGCTGCACCTAACCAACCAACTTGTCATCGGGGCGGGCATCGAACAGGCAGAGCGCGAGAGCACATTGATGGCGCAACTGACGACGTTCATCTCCGCGGCGGTGCGTACCAATTCCGAAAATCCGTCGGCGTCGGCGTTTCTGGTTACCGCCGTGCTGGAATCGCAGCGGCATCCGGATTTGAGCAGAACCGACAACGACTCGGTGAAAATCAGCCGGGATTTTCTGATGCGGGTTGTCAACGATGCGATCGAGCGTAGCGAGGTCGCAGCCGATATCGATGCCGCCGCGCTGGTCGAGACACTACTCGTGGTGCTCTGCGGTGTGGGGTTTTATGCCGGTTTTGTCCGGAGCCACGAAGAGATGTTGGCGATCACCGACGTGCTGCGGCAGCTGCTGGACGGCGCACTCTGGCGACCCGAAAGCTAACCCGGCACCGCGCCTGCCCGTCAGTGAGATCGCGCACAAAGCGTATAGGCTAACTAACTTATTCGGGTAGCATGGTGCCGATATGACTGAGCTTGACGACGCCTCCGTAGAGCCTTCGTTACCACTTTCGATACGGACTGCGGGCGACTCCTGGTCCATCACTGAACTCGTCGGCGCCACCGCGTTGGGCGTCGCTGCCTCGCGTGCCGTGGAGACGGCTGGACCCAACCCGCTGATTCGCGATGATTTCGCCCGCGTCTTGGTGTCGTCAGCCGGTCCTGCATGGGCTCGGCTGACCGACGCCGAGCTGGCCTGGCTCGACGGTGACCCGCTCGGGCAACGGGCGCATCGACTGGGTATCGACTACCAGGCCGTGCGCACGCACTTCTTCGACGAGTACTTCGCCGACGCCGTCAGTGCCGGGGTTCGGCAGGTGGTGATTCTGGCCGCCGGGCTCGACTCGCGCGCGTACCGGTTGAATTGGCCGGCCGGTACCGCCGTCTACGAGATCGACCAGCCCCAGGTGCTCGAGTACAAGACCGGGATCCTCGAGCAGCACGGCGCAACTGCAACCGCCAGCCGGCGCCCCGTCCCGGTGGATCTGCGTGATGACTGGCCGGCAGCCCTGGCCGCCGCCGGATTCGACCGCACCCAACCCACCGCATGGCTTGCCGAAGGCTTGCTGCCCTACCTGCCCAGCGATGCTCAAGACCGGCTGTTCGAGATGTTCACCGCGCTGAGCGCGCCGGGCAGTCGAGTCGCCGTCGAGGTGTTCGGCATGAATTCGCGGAGCAACTCGCAGCGCTGGCTCCGGATGCGGGAACGGCTCGGCCTGGATGTCAATGTCCAAGCGCTGACCTATCACGAGCCGGACCGTACCGATGCCATTGAGTGGCTGGCCGACCACGGCTGGCAGGTACACAGCGTGAACAACCGCGACGAGATGGCCCGCCTGGGCCGCGCGGTACCCGAGGACCTGGCTGACGAGGCCGTCCGCAGCACGCTGCTGCGCGCGCGTCTCGGCGAGCCATTGAACTGACCAAGGATTGACTCAAGGAGTAACGCGATGAGCTCACTGCGCACCCACGACGACAGCTGGGACATCAAGACCAGCGTCGGCACCACCGCTGTGATGGTGGCCGCCGCGCGCGCCGTCGAAACCGAGCAGCCCGACGCGCTGATCAGCGACCCGTACGCCAAACTCCTGGTCACCAATGCCGGTGCCGGCGTTTTGTGGGAGGCCATGCTCGATCCGGCGGTTGCTGCCAGGGTGGAATCCCTCGATGCCGAATCGGCCGCCCATCTCCAGCACATGCTCAGCTACCAGGCGGTGCGGACCAATTTCTTCGATTCCTACTTCAGACATGCCATCGCCGACGGAATCCGGCAGGTCGTGATTCTGGCCTCGGGCCTTGATTCGCGCGCGTACCGCCTGGACTGGCCTTCCGGCACCACGGTGTACGAGATCGACCAGCCTCAGGTGCTGGAATACAAGTCGACGACGTTGGCGGACAACGGCGTGACGCCGTCAGCCGATCGCCGCGCGGTGGCCATCGACTTGCGACAGGACTGGCCCGCCGCGCTGCGTGCTGCGGGCTTCGACCCCGCGGCGCCGACGGCATGGCTGGCCGAAGGGCTGCTGATGTATCTGCCCGCCGAGGCTCAAGACCGGCTGTTCACCCAGATCGGCGAGCTGAGCCCGGCTGGCAGCCGGGTGTCGGCCGAAACAGCACCCGCGCACGCCGACGAGCGGCGACAGCAGATGCGCGAGCGGTTCAGGAAGGTGGCCGACGAGCTCGGTATGGAGGAGACCGTCGACGTCGGGGAGCTGATGTACCGCGACGAGCACCGGGCGGACGTCGCAGCCTGGCTCAACAACCATGGCTGGCGCGCCCACGCGCAAGCCTCGACCGATGAGATGCGCCGGTTGGGCCGCTGGATTGAGAATGTCCCGCTGGCCGACGACAAGGATGCATTCTCCGACTTTGTGATCGCCGAGCGGTTGTAATGGCGCGCACCGCGGATGACTCCTGGGACATCGCAACCAGTGTCGGGGCGACCGCGGTGATGGTCGCGTTGGCCCGTGCCGCCGAGACCGCCAGCGCCGATCCGCTCATCCGCGACCAGTTCGCGGGGCCGCTGGTCTCCACGCCAGAGCTCGCAGGTGTCCGCGAGCAGGTGGCCGCCTGGTGGGCGGGTCCTGATGCAGATGACGACCCTGACTTCACGGTCGACTCCCACCACATGATCAATTACCAAGCGGTGCGCACGCATTTCTTCGACGCGTACTTCGCCGACGCAACAGCGGCCGGTATCCGGCAGGTCGTGATTGTGGCCGCCGGACTGGATTCGCGCGCCTATCGTCTGGACTGGCCGGCTGGTACCACCGTGTACGAGATCGATCTGCCGAAGGTGCTGGAGTACAAGGCCCAGACACTGGCCAGCCACGGCGCCGCACCCGTCGCCGACCGGCGACCGGTGCCCGTCGACCTGCGCCACGATTGGCCCCAGGCGTTGCGCGACGCCGGTTTCGACCCGAGCCGGCCGACGGCGTGGCTGGCCGAAGGGCTGTTGCCGTTTTTGCCGGCACCGGCACAGGAAGGCCTGTTCGCCTCGATCGACGCGCTGAGCGGATCGGGCAGCCGGGTGGCCGTGGAAAACTTCGGGGTCGACCAGGAGAAGCGCCGCGAAGCCGAGGAGAAGTGGCAAGAACTGCGGGCCAGGCGCGAAGCACGCGGCCAGGACACTTCGTTCAACCCATTCGACCTCTGGTTCGAGGACGACGGTCGCCCCGACTGCGCCGACTGGTTCGCGTCGCACGGCTGGACCACCAGCACTGTGACTGCGAGCGAAGAGGGTCTGCGACTGGGCAGGGCTCCGCAATCCGAGGAAAGGCCGTTCACGAACAGCTTTGTGACGGCTACCAAACCCTGAACGCGCTTGCCCTTGTTGGCCGCATGAGGCCAGTGCTGAGCCTGCGCTGAACTTCATCGGCGCCTGCACCCTGCATTCGCCCGTGGCTCGCGGCCGCGGTTACCGCGAATTCGCCTGGTGGTCCGCAACAATGGTGAGTCATTATGGGCAGCAGCGGATCTGGTCAATCACAGCGCCTGGTGCTGTTAAAAGGGCGGCTGATCGCTAGCCTGGCTTCCGCTTTCGTGATGGCCATTACCGGTATCGGGTGGACGGGCTACCACACGGCGCTGGGCAAGATTATTCTTTCCCACGCACTTCCGAATGTGCCGACGCCGCCAGGCGTCGATCAGAACATTCTGCTGATGGGCTTGGACAGTCGGTTGGATCAGAATGGTCAGCCGCTACCCCCGGAGATGTATGAGGCGCTGCACGCCGGCGATGAAACCTCAGGCGGCTACAACGCGAATGTGTGTCGACGTTCCGACCATCCGGCGGATCGTCCACGAGCGCTTCTTCTCGGACACACCG
>DASXMA010000193.1:0-7097 GCA_036495965.1 Mycobacterium sp. | reverse complement strand
CGCTGGTTCCAGTGATGCGCAATGCAGGCAACGCGTCCCCGTGCGCTCCCACGCCGGGCGACTTCGTCGTAAACCTCGCCGATGATCGCATGCTCGGTACGCGCCACCGCAGCGACCGCAGCAACCGCTGCGGCGATGGCCCGCTGACCTTGGTGCGAATGTATCGGCTCCAGCGTGGCCGGCGGTTCCGGTACCGTCAACTCAGCGTTCGTAGTGAAAAGCTCTGCGACAGAGTCGAATTGACGATCGTCAACGCCGGCCGCGTACCGGTGCACCAAATCGCTGAGGCCAGCCCGGTCGTTCACTGAAAGGGTCATGGCAGCATGAGACGCTTCACGGGGCCAGGGACAGCCGTTGCGCGCAGGCCGACAAGATGTCGTTGGCCTGTTCGATATCAGTAGTCGGTGGCATGGCCAACACAATCCGGTCGGCGCCCTGATCAATCAGTCTGCGCGCGCGGTCGGCGTCGATCTTGGTGACCGTGTGGCCAAGGGATACTTCCAGGCCCGCCGGATCGCGGCCTGCCGACGCCGCGTCTTCGCGCATCAGCGCGATCAGCGATGCGAGCTTCTGACCCGCCACGCCGAGCGGCTGAAAGCCGTCGCCGAAACGTCCGGCACGGCGGGCCGCCGCACTGCTGTGCCCGCCGATGTGTATCGGCAGTCGTTCGCCCGCAACAGGTTTGGGATAGCACATGACATCGTCGAAGCTGAAGAACTCACCGCGATAAGACGCGCCCCGGGGCTGGTCGGCCCACAGCGCCCGCAAGACCGCCAACTGCTCGTCGGCTCGTCTGCCCCGACTGTCGAAAGCCACACCGCACGCCTCGAGTTCTTCCTTGAGCCAGCCCACGCCAACACACAGCCGCAGCCTTCCACCCGAGAGCGCATCGACAGTCGCAGCCCGTTTCGCGAGCACCACCGGATGGTGATTGGGCAGTACCAAAACCCCGGTGGCCAACCCGAGCCGGCTTGTGTGGCCGGCCAAAAACGCCAATAGATCGAGCGGGTCGGGGATGAGGCAGTCGGCCGCCAGCCCAACTCGTCCCGAGCTGTCGTAGGGATAAACGCTGTCGTACCGGGTGACCAGAACGGTGTGCTCGACTACGACGATCGATTCGAACCCGCACCGCTCGAGATGAGTCGCGAAGCTCACCATCCAACCGGGATCCGCGGTGACTCCGTCGGCGACCGGGGCGACGACGGAAACCTTCATGGCACCCGAAGCTAACAGGTGGTCCTTTTCAGTGAGCCGGAGGCGCGATCTGGGCGCGCACAGCCTCGGCGAGAGTGGCTGCCCGGCGATCGGTGAACACGTCCTCGAGCATCACCTGCCGGCCGCCCGGGCCGGTCAGCGGAACTCGCCAGTTCGGGTATTCGTCGTTGGTGCCGGGCTGATTCTGCGTCCTGCGGTCACCAACCGCGTCGGTCAGTGCCACTCCCAGCAGCCGCGACGGCGTTCGGCCCAGGTATCGGTGGAGGGCGAGAACGATCTGTTCCGGGTCTTGTTTATGTTCTGAGTCGTCCTCGCCCAGTAGTCCAACCCGGCGCAGTTCGGCCAGCCAGGCCGCCAGTTCGCCCCGGTCCGACTCGAGCTCGGCTTCAACGGGCCGAGTCAGCAATCCCAGCGACTCCCGCAGCCGCACGTGATCGCCGGCCAGATAGCCGGCGGTCGGCGGCAGATCGTGGGTGGTGACCGATGACAGGCAGTACTCCCGCCAGCGCTCGGCCGGCAACGGCCCGCCGTTTCCGTCACGATCCAATTCGAACCAGAGGATCGACGTCCCCAGCAGGCCACGTAGTAGTAGGTAGTCCCGAACCCAGGGTTCGACCGTGCCGAGATCCTCGCCGACAACCAGCGCGCCGACCCGGTGTGCTTCCAGTGCAACGATGCCGATCATCGCTTCATGGTCGTAGCGCACGTAGGTGCCTTGGGTGGGCGGCCCGCCGTCGGGAATCCACCACAGCCGAAACAACCCGATGATGTGGTCGATGCGCACACCGCCGGCCTGGCGCAGCACCGCCCTGATCAGTGCGCGAAAAGGCCGATATTCCTGCGCTTCCAGCCGGTCCGGCCGCCACGGCGGCTGCGACCAGTCCTGGCCGAGCTGATTGAACTCGTCCGGCGGTGCCCCCGCGGTCACACCCAGCGCCATGACATCTTGCAGCGCCCAGGCGTCGGCGCCGTTGGGGTGCACGCCGACGGCCAGGTCGTGCATGACGCCTATGGACATTCCGGCCCGCCGAGCCTGCGACTGCGCCATGGCGAGTTGCTCGTCGAGTTGCCACTGCATCCAGCGATGGAAATCAACAGCGTCCGAATGCTTTTCGACAAATCGGGCAACGCCTGCAGCCGTGGGATGCTGTAGGAAACTTGGCCAATGATGCCAGTCGCCGCCGTACTTTTCGGCCAGCGCGCACCAGGTGGCGAAGTCGTCGAGCGCGCGGCCCTCACGGTCACGGAAGGCCGTGTAGGCCAGCTCCCGGCCCGCCGATCGCGGTGCCCGATGCAGCAGTTTGAGCGCTGCCCGCTTAGCCACCCAGGCGCTATCGCGGTCGATGGCGTCGAGTTCGGCGGCCCGTTGCTGGACCTCCGACCGCAGCCGCCGCACCCGGCCCCGCTTGGTCAGCTCGGAGAATTCGGGGATTGCCTCAACGCGGAGATAAAGCGGGTTGAAGAAGCGGCGCGATGTCGGCAGGTACGGCGACGGCTCCATCGGGGTCGTCGGAGTGGCCGCGTGCAGCGGATTGACCAGCACATAGTCAGCGCCATGGCGGGACGCAGACCACACCGCGAGATCGGTCAGATCGGTGAGGTCGCCGATGCCCCACGAGTGCCGGGACCGCACGCTGTAGAGCTGGGCGGCAAGGCCCCACGCGCGGCGGGCGCCGAGTTGCTCGGGCAACCCCAGCCAATCCGGCGTCATGATCAGCGCGGTGCTGGTCTCGGATTCACCGGACCGCAAATGCACACGGTGGTAACCCAGCGGCAGGTCTGCGGGCAAGACGAAGCTGGCCTCGCCTACCCAGCGGCCGTCCAGATCGAATGGGGGGGTGAAGTTGTCCACTTGTTGTACCCCGCCGTGCACGGTGCCGTCCTCGAGTTGCAACCACACCTGGGCGGGGGAGCCGTGCGTCACGTGCACCCAGAACCGTGTCGGCGCGCCGGTGCGCCCGACGATGGTCGCCGGCAATCGACGTTCCCAATACGACCGCCGTTGCGCGGTCAGGGCCACGTTGCGCTCCTGCTCGCTGCCGGCTGCCACGCCGAGGGCGGCCAGCACTGCTACCAGCGTGCTCTCGGTGACCTGCAGCTGCCGTCCTGTCCAGTCCTCGTAGGCCGTCGCGATGCCGAATCGCCTGGCAAGTTCGACCAGCGAGGGCGCGAGCTCAGTCATGCCGCCCATCTTGCGTCCAACACCCGGCCGGCGACGACGCGGCCCTAGGGCAGCTCCGACGCTTTGTTTTGCTAGCGGTCGATCCACGCACCATCGCTTCGAAGGTCAGCGAAGGTGTGCAGCCAATGCCCGATTGACAGGACGAGGCGGCAATTTGCCGCTACCATGCCCTGTGAGGACACCAAGAATCCGGCCTGGGGGATCAGAGGATAGTGCCAGCTCAATGGCGCAGGCCACTGCTGCCACCGTTGGCCACACCGGCGACTTGAAGACGGCCGGGTTCAAGGACATAACAATACGTAAAAGTGAACGCGAATCTCGCCACGTGGCGATGTCTTTGCGGGTGCCTTACGGTTATCGAGGTGATTCGCGCGCTGGACAATGTCCAGGCGTTCTAGCAGACCGGATGGTGAAATAACGTGGCGGAGGAAAGTCGCGGGAAGCGGGGGTCGGGATACGGCCTCGGCTTGTCGACGCGGACCCAGGTGACCGGCTACCAGTTCCTTGCTCGGCGGACCGCAGCGGCGCTGACCCGGTGGCGAGTCCGGATGGAGATCGAGCCGGGACGGCGGCAGAACTTGGCCGTTGTGGCGTCGATTTCTGCGGCGTTGGTGATCTGCCTCGGCGCGCTGCTGTGGTCGTTCATCAGCCCGTCGGGCCAGATCAATGAGTCGCCGATCATCGCCGACCGTGACTCGGGCGCGCTGTACGTGCGCGTGGGTGACAAGTTGTACCCGGCGCTGAATTTGGCGTCGGCCCGGCTGATCACCGGGCGGCCGGACAACCCGCACCTGGTTCGGTCAAGCCAAATCGCCAAGCTTGCGCGCGGCCCGATGGTGGGCATCCCGGGTGCGCCGTCGACTTTCGGGCCCACGAGTCCACCCTCGTCGTCGTGGCTGGTGTGCGACACCGTGGGCTCGACCGGAGCCGGCTCGCCGTCAGGGGTGACGGTGACGGTGATCGACGGCAGCCCGGACCTCGGCGGCCATCGACGCGTGCTGACCGGGTCGGACGCAGTGGTGCTGAGCTACGACGGCGACGCATGGGTCGTCCGGGAGGGACGCCGGTCGCGTGTTGACGGGGCCAACCGATCGGTGTTGTTGCCGCTCGGGTTGACGCCAGAGCAAGTCAGCATGGCAAAGCCGATGAGCCGCGCCTTGTTCGACGCGTTGCCGGTGGGGCCCGAACTGACGGTGCCAGAAGTGCAGAACGCAGGCAGTCCGGCGTCGTTCGCGGGAGCGCCCGGGCCGGTGGGCACTGTGCTTGTCACGCCACAAATCAGTGGGCCACAACAGTATTCGCTGGTACTGTCCGATGGTGTGCAAACGCTGCCACCGTTGGTGGCCCAGATTTTGCAGAACGCCGGGGGCCCGAATAACGCCAAACCGGTGACCGTGGAACCCGCCGCGTTGGCAAAAATGCCGGTGGTCAACAAGCTGGATCTATCGTCCTATCCGGACAACCCGTTGAACGTGATGGACATCCGGGAGAACCCGGCGACCTGCTGGTGGTGGGAGAAGACCTCCGGCGAGCACCGCGCCCGAGTCGAGGTCATCTCCGGGCCGACCATCCCGGTCGTCCAGGCCAACGCCAACAAGGTGGTGTCGCTGGTGAAGGCCGACAGGACCGGTCGTGAAGCCGACCAGGTCTACTTCGGCCCCAACTACGCAAACTTCGTGGCCGTCACCGGCAACGATCCCGGCGCCAAGACAACGGAATCGCTGTGGTGGCTGACGGATGCGGGCGCTCGGTTCGGAGTAGACGACACCCGCGATGTGCGTGAGGCGTTGGGTTTGAAAACAATGCCGAGTCAGGCGCCGTGGGTGGCGCTGCGCTTGCTGCCACAAGGGCCGACGCTGTCACGAGCAGATGCGTTAGTTCAGCACGACACCCTACCGATTGATATGTCCCCTGCAGAGTTGGTGGTACCGAAGTGAAACGTGGTTTTGCGCGGCCGACACCGGAAAAGCCTCCGGTAATCAAGCCGGAGAACATCGTCCTACCAACGCCGTTGAGTGTTCCGCCGCCGGAGGGCAAGCCCACCTGGCTGATCGTCGTCGGCGTCCTGGTGATCGGCCTGATGATCGGCATGGTCGCAATGGTCTTCGGCAGCGGCTCGCGCGTATTCGGAGGCGCCGGCTCGATTTTCCCGATCTTCATGATCGGTGGCGTCGCGATGATGATGTTCGGCGGCCGGTTCGGCGGCCAGCAGCAGATGAGCCGGCCGAAACTGGACTCGATGCGGGCTCAGTTCATGTTGATGCTGGACATGCTGCGCGACACCGCTCACGAGTCGGCCGACAGCATGGACGCCAACTATCGGTGGTTCCACCCGGCACCCGACACACTGACTGCCGCGGTGGGATCACCGCGAATGTGGGAACGCAAGCCCGACGGCAAGGACCTCAACTTCGGTGTCGTCCGCGTCGGGGTGGGCATGACGCGTCCCGAGGTGACCTGGGGTGAACCGCAGAACATGCCGACCGACATCGAACTGGAGCCGGTGACCGGTAAGGCACTACAGGAATTCGGGCGCTATCAAAGCGTCGTCTACAACCTGCCCAAGATGATTTCCCTACTGGTCGAGCCCTGGTACTCGCTGATCGGGGAACGCGAGCAAGTACTGGCACTGATGCGGGCAATCGTCTGCCAGCTGGCATTCTCCCACGGTCCCGACCACGTGCAGATGGTCGTGATCAGTTCCGATCTCGACGAATGGGACTGGGTGAAGTGGCTGCCGCACTTCGGTGACCCGCGACGTCACGACGCAGCGGGCAACGCGCGGATGGTCTACGCCTCGGTGCGTGAATTCGCTGCCGAGCAAGCCGAATTGTTCGCCGGCCGTGGCTCATTCACGCCTCGCCACGCTAGTTCCTCGGCGCAGACCCCGACACCTCACACGGTGATCATCGCCGATGCTGTGGATCCCCAATGGGGGGACGTGATCAGCGCCGAAGGTATCGACGGGGTGACGTTCTTTGACTTGACCGGCTCGTCAACGTGGACATCTGTCCCGGAGCGGACGTTGCGGTTCGACGACAAGGGCGTGATCGAGGCGCTGCCCCGCGACCGCGACACATGGATGGTGATCGACGAGAAGCCCTGGTTCTTCGCACTCACCGACCAGCTCAACGCCGTGGAGGCAGAAGAGTTCGCGCAGAAGGTGGCGCGCTGGCGGATCGCCGAGGCCTACGAGGAGATCGGCCAGCGGGTAGCCCACATCGGCGCTCGGGACATCATGTCCTACTTCCGAATTGACGACCCGGCCAACATCGATTTCCATGCGCTATGGGATAGCCGCGCCGATACGATGGGCCGGTCGCGGTTGCGTGCACCGTTCGGCAACCGCTCCGATAACGGCGAGCTGCTGTTCTTGGACATGAAGTCGCTCGATGAAGGCGGCGATGGCCCGCACGGTGTCATGTCCGGGACGACAGGTTCGGGTAAGTCGACGCTGGTGCGGACCGTGATCGAGTCGCTGATGCTCAGCCATCCGCCCGAGGAGCTGCAGTTCGTTTTGGCCGACCTCAAGGGTGGGTCCGCGGTTAAGCCCTTCGCCGGGGTCCCGCACGTATCGCGGATCATCACCGACCTTGAGGAAGACCAGGCGCTGATGGAGCGCTTCCTGGACGCGCTGTGGGGCGAAATTGCCCGCCGCAAGGCGGTATGCGACAACGCCGGCGTCGACGACGCCAAGGAG
>DASXMA010000192.1:0-19141 GCA_036495965.1 Mycobacterium sp. | reverse complement strand
CCGAGCAGCAGGTGATCGAGTACGCCAAGAGCCGGCTTGCCCCGTACAAGGCTCCCAAGACCGTCGAGTTCGTTGATGCGATTCCCCGCACGGCGGCCACCAAGGTGAATCGGTCGGCCATGATCGCGGCCCGGGGCGGCTAGGTCACAAGCCGGCCGGCCGTCGCTAGTCCGGCCGTCTCGGCGGAAACTCAGCACGCTTCTCGATGGCTTCGCGATAGGCGTACACCCGACCCGAAATGGTTCCGAGCACCGCGATGATGCGACCGCCACGCCCGTATGCGGCGACAAATTCCCATCCGTCGGGATCGCCTTCAATGACGTCTAACGCATCGTAATCGGTTGGTACGCCGAGCATCTGCAGCTTTACGTCGTATTGATCGGACCAGAAATAAGGCACCTCATCGTAGGCCTCCGCGCAGTCCGGGCCGGCCAACAGACTCCGGGCCGCGGCCGCGCCCTGACGTCCGGCGTCGTCCCAGTGCTCGGTACGCAGGTGCCGCTCATACAACGGGTGCCACCAACGCGCGACATCGCCGGCGGCGACGACATCGGTGCCGCCCTCGACCGCACCCGTCGCGTCGCAGATCACCCCGTCCTCGACACGCAATCCAGAACCTCCCAGCCAATCAGTGGCAGGAGCCACGCCCACGCCGATGACGACGAGGTCTGCCGGCACCTGCGAACCATCGGTCAGCCGAACCGCCTCCACCCAACCGCTACCGACGAACGCGTCAACGCCTACGCCGACCCGTAGGTCCACACCATGCTGACGATGCAGTTCGGCCCAGCGCGGCGCCAGCTCTTTGCCCAGCGCGGCCAGTAGCGGACCGGCGGCCTTCTCGATCAGCACCACATCCACCCCTAGCGACCGGCAACTAGCTGCGACCTCGGCGCCGATGAACCCACCTCCGACCACCACTACCCGAGGACGCGAGCCCAGCCGTTCCCGGATGGCCAAGCAGTCCTCGATAGTGCGCAGCAGCATTACCCCGTCGGGGACGGGGTCGCCGGGCCATTCGCGTGGGACCGCGCCGCTGGCGATCACCAGGCCGTCGAACTGCATGGGTAGATCTCGGTCGTCGTCGCGCACATGGACGGTGCGCGACGACATGTCCAGCTTGAGAGCCGATGCGCCCCGCAGCACGCGTGCGTCGAAATCGAATTGTGGCGCAAGGTCAACACCCGCCCGGTGCACCCTGCCGGTAAGGAGTTTTTTCGACAGCGGCGGCCGGTGATAGGGAGCGTGCCGCTCGGCACCGACGATGGTGAGGGCACCGTCATAGCCCTCTTGTCGCAAGGTCTCCGCCGCTCGCGTCCCCGCCACGCCGGCACCGACGACGACCACTTGCCTTAATTGACGATCTGCCGGCATCGGCTCAATCCTTCACCGTGATGGCCTGGGTGGGACAGGACACTTCGGCGCCGATCAACTGCTGACGCAACTCCGCGGGCGGCTCCTCTTGCAGTAGGTGAAGTCCGTCTTCTTGCACGTCGAACACCTCGTGACAGATGCTCATGCACACGCCGTTTCCGTCACAGGTGTCAAGATCCACTGAAACCTTCATCGAACCTCGGCCTTTCGCGCTCCGTTGTCGGAAGTGCTTATCCCTCGGGGATTGTCGGGCCCACCCGACTTTGCTTGGGACATCGCGCGCTCACGGGCGGCTTTTGCCACCGGCGAGTACTCCAGGTAGTCGACCGCCATCTGCGTGGACGCCTCGGCGTTTGGATGATGGCCGGGCCGCATATACCGGACGGGCGTGGTCACCAGAAGCTTCCATGGACCCGGCAACCGGTACTCGCGGGCGGCCCAGAGCCAGTCCCGCCAGCGCCATTTGCGATCGATCGTCGGGTCCTGGGCCATTAGGTAGCGAGCCCCCGCAACCCACCAGCCGACGAACAGCGGCGCAGTGAACAACATCGAGGACGCCCTGATCCAGTAGTTCCCGCAGACGTGCTGGTAGACATCGAATACCAGCGAGCGGTGCTCGACCTCTTCGGCCCCGTGCCAGCGCAGCAAATCGAGCATCATGGGGTCGGCCCTTGCGTAATCCAAACCCCGGTTCGACAGCACCCACTGGCCCAACATCGCGGTGAAATGCTCCAGCGCGGCCACATCGGCCAAACGCCGATACAGCCACCACCGCCGCAGCGCGGGCGGAAAGAACTTGGGCGGATCACCTAGCGTCACCGACAACAATCTCCCCAGCCGATCCGTGTACGGCGCGGTGTCGATGCCCTGCTCGGCCAAGTGGTCCAGCACCACCTGGTGCGCCCAGGCATGCCAGGACTCCTGTTGAATGAACGGCTTGATCGCCGCCTCCAACTCCGGATCGTCGACCAGTGACGACGCCTCGAGGACCGCTTTGATGAAATGCCGCTCGCCCTCGGGCAGCAACAGATGCAGGACATTGATCATGTGCGTCGAGAACGGGTCGTCGGGCACCCAATGCAGCGGCGTGTCCGACCAGTCGAAACGGACCATCCGGCGATACTTCGGATGTCCCTCGTGGTGAAGTTGGACCTCTGGCATCAGAAGCTCCTCCCGCCGACCGACGGTGCTTCGTCGGTCATTTCGTTGTCCTTCGAAAGAAACGGTCGACCCACGAACGAATCGCAAGGCGCGTCGTCGGACTCGACCGCTCGACGCCGGCGTGGACCGCTCCATCGCGGAACAACCGTTCACTGAGCGCGTACCCGCGCGGGCAGCCAGTTATGCGTACCCGCGGTACCGAGTTTCTAAGAGTTACTGACAGACATCTTCTTCGGGAGTTCGAGCTTCGCCGATCCGTAACGAAGCGCGGTAACCTCATTCTCGGAGTGCATGCATTGCGCAACGGAAGGGACAAAGCGCATATGACCGGCCCCAGCGATGAAACTGAAGTGACGCGCGGCGATCGCTTCATCAAGACGGCCGTCGCGATCCTGGGCGAAACCGGACGCACCGACTTCACCGTGCAAGAGGTCGTCGCGCGTTCCAAGACGTCGCTGCGGGCCTTCTACCAGCATTTCAGCAGCAAGGACGAATTGCTGCTCGCGCTATTCGACAGGACCATCGCGCAATCAGCCCAGATGTGGCGGGCCGAGACCACCGGCCTGGACAGCACCGCCGCGCTCAAGCTGGTGATCGACCGGATCAGCCAACAACCCGAATCGAGCACCCAAGACAGCCTGAATCGGGCCCTGAATCTCTACAACCAGCACCTGGCCGAGACCCGTCCCCGCGAATACGCCCGGGTGCTCTCCCCGTTGCATCAACTGATTCGTGACATTGTTGGGCAGGGCATCACCGAGGGCGTGTTCAACCCAGGACTCGATGTCGGCGCAGCGGCCGCCATCGTCATGCAGACGATGATGGGCGCGCAGCGATTGCATTGGCTAGGTAGCGAATTGAACGGAACACCGATCGACGCCGGCCAGCTGTATGACTTCTGCAGCCGCGCCCTGGGCATCCGAGAAACCGACGAGGAGTCGGCCGCGCCCTCGCTCTCGGAGCTATTCGCTCAGATCGGCATGCGGCCGGGCACCCGCAATGGCGAATTCGCAATGACGATGCCGGTCAGTCCGCAGGTGGTCAATACTTCCGGCGCGCTCCAGGGCGGCTTGATCGCCACGCTCGTGGACGTGGCGGGAGGACAGTTCGGGCTGGAATATCTGCGGCCGGGCACGACGATGACGACCGCCGACCTGTTCGTCCGCTACCTGCGGCCGATTCGGCAAGGCTTGGCATTTGCGGTGCCCCGGATGCTGCGGTCGGGCCGTCGGACGATGGTCATGCAAGTCGACATTTACGGCGATGGCGACGAGCTCCTGGCGACGGCGACGGTGAACTTCGCCGTGATCGATGGAACGACACCAAAGCTTCCGACCTGGCCGGACGCATAGCCGGGCCGGGGCCCGCTACACGTTGTTGCGCAAAAGTGGTAACGTCATTACCACCCACAGAGAATCAAGACTTCTGCAAGGAGATCGCCATGCCGTCTCGCGAACTTTCCTTCCCGGTGTTCGACGCCGACAATCACATGTACGAGCCGCAGGAGGCGCTCACCAAATTCCTCCCGGACAAGCGCAAAAACGTCATCGATTACGTCCAGGTTCGCGGTCGCACCAAGATCGTCGTGCGCGGCCACATCAGCGAGTACATCCCCAACCCGACGTTCGAGAAAGTCGCCAAGCCGGGCGCCCAGGAGGACTACTTCCGCAACGGCGCGCAAGGCAAGACCTACCGCGAGATCCTGGGCGAACCCATGAAGGCCATCCCTGCCTTCCGCGAACCGGGGCCAAGACTTGAGGTCATGGACGAGCTCGGCATCGACTACGCCCTGATGTTCCCCACCCTGGCCAGCCTGGTCGAAGAGCGCATGAAAGACGACCCGGAGATGACCCACGACGTCATCCACGCGCTCAACGAATGGATGCACGAGACCTGGACGTTCAACTACCAGGACCGCATCTTCGCCACCCCGGTGATCACCCTGCCGATCGTCGAGCGCGCGCTGGAAGAACTCGAATGGTGCCTGGAGCGCGGCGCCCGCACCGTACTGGTCCGCCCGGCACCGGTGCCCGGGTACCGCGGCAGCCGGTCATTCGGCCTCGAGGAATTCGACCCGTTCTGGCAGGCCTGCATCAAAGCCGGGATACCGGTCTCGATGCACGCCTCGGACAGTGGTTACTCCGAGTTCGCGAACGTGTGGGAGCCCGGCGACGAGTTCCTGCCGTTCAAGCCAACCGCGTTCCGGAGCTTTGCGATGGGCCACCGGCCGATCATGGACGCGATGGGTGCGTTGGTGTGCCACGGCGCGCTGTCGCGCAACCCTGAACTGCGGATCCTGTCGATCGAAAACGGCGCCGACTGGGTGCCGGACCTGTTCAAGGGTCTCAAGGGTGTCTACAAGAAGATGCCGCAGTCGTTCAGTGAGGATCCAATCGAGGCGTTCAAGCGGTGTGTGTACATCACCCCGTTCTGGGAGGACCGGTTCATCGAAATCGTCAAGATGGTGGGCACCGACCGAGTGCTGTTCGGATCCGACTGGCCGCACCCCGAGGGCCTGAAGGACCCGATCACCTTCGTCGACGAGCTCACCGACTTCGAGGAAGAGGATGTCGCCAAGATCATGGGCGGCAACCTGATGAAGCTGATGAAGGTCTCGAAGCCGGCCAAGAAACCCGTCTCTGCCTGACCGGCCTTCTCCGATACGCATAGCGCCCGCCTCCGAGCGACACACATTGTCGTTCGGAGGTGGGCGGATTTCGTATGCGTGGCGAACGATCGGGCTATAGACGGGCCCGCCAGTGTTGCTATAGAAAAGAACCCACGCAACACCACGGTTTGTTTTCAGACATTGACGGGCATCCATCGCGGCCTCACCGAGGCGGCCGATTAGGAGCGCACGATGAACCTGGCTCCCGCGGAGTCGTTTCCCACCCAGGTCACGTTGAGTCCTCGTCTGCTCTCGGAGCTGGGCGATCCGCACAGCACGTTACGGGCAACCACTCAGCGCAACGGACCGGTGGTAATAGTCCGCGCGGGTGGTGAGATCGACGCCTCCAACGAGCACATCTGGCAGCGGCTGGTCGGCGAGGCGGCCGCCGTCGCCGGTCAACCCGGGCCATTCGTCGTCGACGTCAATGGCCTCGGTTTCATGGGTTGCTGCGCGTTTGCCGTGCTGGCCGCCGAATCGGAGCGGTGCCGTCGTCGCGGCGTCGAACTACGCCTGGTGAGCTGCGACCCTGGCGTCGCCCGGGTCGTCGAAGCGTGCAATCTGCGCGACGTTTTGTCCCTGCATCCCACCACGGACGCCGCGCTGTCGGCGACGCTTGCAGGCCGTTAGCAAACTGTCGCGACTAGTACCTGACACCCGTTGATAGTCTTGTTGCCTGCGCTTGACGAATGCGCACGCAATTTTGGCTCCGTCCGTAGAGGAGGGACGGCCATATGGTCGCCGAAAAGGACTGGGACAAAACTGTGGGTGCGGCCGACGATGCGCGCCGCATTTTCGAGAACGTCCCCGCGATGCTCGTCGGCCTGGAGGGGCCCGACCATCGCTTCGTCGCCGTCAACG
The DNA here is from genome assembly GCA_036495965.1 of Mycobacterium sp. GTDB lineage: Bacteria > Actinomycetota > Actinomycetes > Mycobacteriales > Mycobacteriaceae > Mycobacterium. Next base: position 13,077 of record DASXMA010000192.1, on the reverse strand, counting down.
CGGCTTACCGCGCCTTCAATCCGACGTTTGAGCCTGTAGGAATGCTCGCGCGGGAGGTCTATCCCGAGCTGGAGAGCCAGCAGATCTGGCAGATGTTCGACCGGGTGTATCAAACCGGTGAACCACAATCCGGGTCAGAGTGGCGGCTACAGGCCGACTACGACGGTTCGGGAGTCCAGGAGCGGTTCTTCGACTTTGTCGTCACACCCCGCCGCCGCGAGGACGGATCGATCGAGGGTGTGCAGCTCGTCTTCGACGATGTCACCAGCCGGGTGCAGGCGCGGCTGGCCGCCGAGGCGCGCATGGAAGAACTGTCCGAGCGGTACCGCAACGTCCGCGATTCCGCCACCGTTATGCAGCAGGCGTTACTGGCCCCGTCTGTGCCCGTCGTTCCCGGTGCCGACGTCACCGCGCAGTACCTCGTCGCCGCGGAGGACACCGCGGCCGGTGGCGACTGGTTCGATGCAATAGCCCTCGGGGATCGGCTCGTTCTCATCGTCGGCGACGTCGTCGGCCATGGTGTCGAAGCCGCAGCGGTGATGTCGCAATTACGCACCGCACTGCGGATGCAGATCTTGGCGGGCCACACCATCGGCGAAGCGCTCGAGGCGGTGGACGGCTTTCACGAGCACGTACCCGGATCGAATTCGGCCACCTTGTGCGTGGGGTGGCTCGATCACGCCACAGGCGAGTTTCAGTACTGCACGGCCGGACACCCGCCGCCCTTGCTGGTGAGCGCCGACGCCGACTCGCGGTACGTGGAACCGTCGGGCGCGGGCCCGCTCGGCAGCGGAACAGGATTTCCGGTGCGCACCGAGATCCTCAATGTTGGCGACTCAATCCTGCTGTATTCCGACGGTCTGATTGAACGTCCCGGCCGGCCGCTGGTCGCCAGCACTGCGGAATTCGCCGACTTGGCCGCCCATATCGCCGGCGGCAGCGGCGGCTTTGTCATCGATGCCGGGGCACGGCCGATCGACCGCATCTGTTCGGAGACACTGGAATTGCTGCTCCGGTCAACCGGCTACAACGACGATGTCACACTGCTTGCGGTGCAACGGCGTACGCCACCGTCGTCGCTGCACATGACTCTGGATGCGACAATCCACGCCGCACGCGCCGTTCGCTCCCGGCTTCGTAAGTGGCTGTCGGAGATCGGCGCCGACTCCGACGACATCTCCGATGTGGTGCACGCAATCTCGGAGTTCGTCGAGAATGCGGTCGAACACGCTTACGCCACCGAGGTTTCCGACGGTATTGTCGTCGAGGCGTTTTTGGCCGCCGACGGCAACCTGCATGCCTCGGTGAGCGACCACGGAAAGTGGAAGGACCACCGCGAGGGCGAACCGGGCCGCGGACGCGGACTCGCGATGGCCGAAGCCTTGGTATCGCGGGCGCTCGTCAGCCATGGCGACGACGGGACGACTGCCAGTCTGACGTACCGCCTGTCACGACCGGCAAACTTCGTCACCGACACGATGGTCAGCCGGGCAACCTACCAGGGTGCAGTCAACTCCGAATTCATCTCCGTGGTCGGCTCGGGTGAACTGGCCGGCCACATCACCGTCAGCGGCGATGTCGACGCCACCACCGCATCCACCTTGGACCGCCAAATTGCGGTCGAAAGCCGCTCCGGCATAGCACCTTTGACGATCGATCTCAGCGGGGTCACCCACCTAGGATCGGCGGGTGTCAGCGCGCTGGCCGCCGCGCGAGAGCGGGCGCGCAGGCAGGGTGGTGACTGTGTGCTGGTGGCCCCGCCCGGAAGCCCGGCCCACCACGTCTTGTCACTGGTCCAGATACCTGTTGTGAGCGGCAACGTCGAGAACGTCTTCGCCGAAGATTAGCTCAGCGCGCCTGGCCGTGCCGCACTTGATTGAACGGCACCCCGCGGTCGGCAGCATATTCCCGTGGGAAACCCAGCACCCGCTCGCCGATGACGTTGCGGGCCATCTCCGTTGTGCCGCCGCCGATGGCGACATTCTGCCGTGACAGATACCGCAGTCCGGCCTCTAGCCCTTCGCCGATTTCCCCCACGACGCCGGCCGTTCCCGCGATCGCCAGCGCGGTGTCCATGTCCAGGGTCACGGTCTCGGAGTGGAAGAGCCTGATGAGCGTGCCGCCGGCGGGGGGCAGTACGCCGTCCCTGACGTTGCGGTATACGTGATCGATCAGCTGCTCGGCCACCGCGCGGTGCACCAATACCCGGCCGGCCATCTCGTGCACCCGTTCGTTGTCAGCCTGGCCCGTCTTCTCCGCAAGGCCGACGTAGTCAACGGGATTCGTGGTGCCGCCCTCGCTGCCGCTGCCGCTGGCGAATTCCGAACCTTGCCCGACCGCTCGGCGCTCGTGATAGAGCTGCCGCGACGCCACCGCCCAGCCGCCATTGACTTCCCCGACGACGGCGTCGTCACCGACGTCAACCTCATCGAGGAACTCCTCGCAGAACTCGGTGGAACCACTCAGCATGGTGATGCGCCGCAACGTGATTCCCGGATGAGCGATAGGTACCAGGAACATCGTCAGGCCTTCGTGCTTGGGCACATCCCAGTCGGTCCGGGCCAGGCACAGTCCGTAATCAGCGGCGAACGCGCTGGTGCTCCAGGTCTTGGCGCCGGTGAGCACCCACCGGTCGCCCTGCCGTTCGGCTCGGGTGATGACGCCGGCCAGATCCGATCCCCCGCTCGGCTCCGACAACAGTTGCACCAGAATCTCGTCGCCTCGCAGCGCGGCGGCGATGTGCTGCTTCTTCTGGTCTTCGCTGCCCACGTCGAGCAGTGTGGCGCAGCAGATGGTGAACGTCGGGGTGTTGAGGATCAACGGCATCTCGTAGTTGACGGATTCCTCATCGAATGCCTTCTGGTATTCGTAGTCCAGACCCAGGCCACCGTACTCGCGGGGAAAGCAGATGCCGGCGAATCCGCCTTCATAGAGCCGCTTTTGCAGTTCGCTGGCCCGAAGCCAGGAGCGTTCGTCGTCGCGTGGCGCGGCCGGCGGAGAGTCGGGGTTGATGGCGGGCATGTTGTCGGCCAACCACGCTCTGGCCTGGGCGGCGAACGCACTGACTGACTCAGGAACGGATTCGGTGGATGGCATCTGTTCTGCTGTCATCGCGCCGAACGACCCGCTCTCTCCGCCTGGTAAACCGTTAGGTTGTGTTCCTCTGGAGTTCCGAACATGGAGCGGTACAACGCAACTCGTCTCAGGTAGAGGTGCAAGTCGTGCTCCCAGGTGACGCCGATGCCACCGTGCATCTGCACGCAACCCTGAACGATGCGTCCGCCCATCTCTCCCACGTAGGACTTGGCGATGCTGGCTGACAGGCCGGCTGCGGGTGAGCGCGCGCCCACGTCGGCAACCGCCGCGGCGGTGGTGGCACGGCATGCTTCCAGCCACAGCTTCATGTCGGCGAACCCGTGTTTGAGCGCTTGGTACGACGCCAGCGGACGGCCGAATGTATGCCGGTCCAGCGCCCACTTGACGGTGAAGTCGAACACCGTTTGCAGGATGCCGACCACCTCGGCGCACTGCAGCACCTGAGCGATCTGGCTCTGCCGCTGGATCAGCGCGGGGGTCTCGGCGGCGCTCCCGACCGCGGCGGACCGCTCCACGACCACACCATCGAACTGCACCCGCGCGTATTGCTTCACCAGGTCGACTGACTGCTGCGGCACAACCCGTACGCCCGGCGCGTCCGTCGGGACGAGGAGTTGGCGAATCTCATCGCCACATCGCGCCACCACCAGCAGTAGCCCACTCTGCGCGCCGGCCTCAACACGGTCTTTGGTGCCGTCGATGCGGTAGCCGGAGTCGGTTTCGGTGGCTGTCACCGACGGATCCAGCGGAGCCCACGCCCGACCCGGCTCAGAAACCGCCCATGAGGCCACCGTTTCACCCGACATCAACGACTCGATGGCCGCAGCGTGCGATTGCCGCTCCGCGCATTCGGCGAGTCCGGCAAGCACGACGCTGACCGGGTACAGCGGTCCGGGTGCCACCGTCCTGCCAAGTTGTTCAGCGACCATGGCTAAATCCGCAACACCGCTGCCCGACACGCTGCCGCCGCCCAAATCCTCCGGAACAAGCAGACCCGTCCACCCGAGTTCAGCGGTCCGCTGCCACCATGCAGGATCAAAGGACGCACCCGCGGCATTCAGCTCCCGGACATGGCGCAGCGGCGCTTCTTTTTGCAGAAAGGCTTGGGTTGTTGAGGCGAAGAGTATCTTTTCGGGAGAGTCGACGGCGGTCATGGTGTCGACGGGGCCTTCCTGGGCATTCGATCGCCGCTGCCAAGGATGCAAGGTGGAGAGTTTGGGTGGGTGATCATCCGCCTGATCGGTCCTCATCGGAGTTCGCTGGAGACTCTGATGCTATCAATGAGCAATACCGTAAGAGATACCGGAGTCCAGTCGATAATGATGTTGACGAGCGGTGAACGCGATGGCTGAGGCGAAGAAGCCGCCGGAGGATTCGGCCACTTCGAAAGCCGAAGCGATGGCGCTACTCGAGGAGGCCGAGGCCGAAGCCGCCGAGGCCGAAGCACTGGCGGCCGCTGCCCGCGCCCGTGCCCGCGCCGCCCGGCTGCGCCGCGAGGCGACGGCTCAGGCCGAGGCCGAGGCTGCAGCCGAGTCCGAGTCAGGGACCAACGCCGAGGCCGAGGTTGAGACCCCGGCCGAGGCAGAGGCTGAGGCCGCCCAGGACGAGGCAGAGGCTGACGCCGCCGAGGACGAGGACGAGGACGACACAGCCTCCGCCGAGGCCGCCGATGAGGAATCCCCGGACGCCGACGCGGAAGCCCAAGAAACAACCGAATATTCCGATGAGTCCGATGAGGAAGCGTCCGACGAGACCGCCGAAGCCGCAGCACCGGAATCCAGGCCGTCCGGCTGGCGGCGCTGGGTGCCATCACTGTCGGTGACGTGGAAAATAGCCGCGATCATCCTGATCATTTGCTTCGCCGGGGCGATTGGATACATGGCGTGGCAACACCATGACGCCACCGAGCGAGGGCAGCGCGCCGCGAGGTTCGTCGCCGGGGCCAGGCAGGGCGTTGTCAACATGACCTCGTTGGATTTCAACAAAGCCAAGGAGGACGTCCAGCGAGTGCTCGACAGCTCCACCGGCGAGTTCAGGGACGACTTCCAGCAGCGTGCCAAAGATTTCACGACGGTGGTCGAGCAGTCCAAAGTGGTCACCGAAGGAACGGTGAACGCAGCGGCCCTTGAATCCATGGACAAGCATTCCGCATCGGTACTGGTCTCTGCGACCTCAAAGATCACCAATTCCGCAGGCGCCAAGGACGAACCACGCGCTTGGCGGCTGCGCGTGACCGTGACCGAAGACGGTGGGCAATACAAGATGTCGAAAGTTGACTTCATACCGTGACCGATCACAAGACCGATGACACCCGCGACAGCGAAACCACCAAGACCGCTGAGGCCGTCGAGGGCGATCCAGAGACTACCGAAAAACAAGACTCCCCCGCGAAAACCAAACGCCCACGGCGAGACCCGTCACGCATGCTGCGCAACGTGAAACTCGTTCCCGTGATTTTGATCGTGCTGCTGGTGGTCTCCGGCGCCGCGGCGACCTGGATGTACTTCAAGCAGTACAAGCCTGATCAGCAGACCAACCCCGATGTCGCCCGGGCGGTGGTTAATGCGGCGTCGGACGGAACGGTCGCGTTGTTGTCCTACTCGCCTGAGTCGCTCGACAAGGACTTCGCTGCGGCCAAGTCGCACCTGGCCGGGGACTTCTTGTCCTATTACAACCAGTTCACTCAGGAGATCGTGGCTCCTGCGGCCAAACAGAAGGCGCTGAAGACGACGGCTCACGTGATGGGGGCCGCGGTCTCGGAGTTGCGTTCGGATTCGGCCGTGGTTCTGGTGTTCGTCGACCAGAGCACCACGAGCAAGGACAAGCCCGATCCGTCGATGGCGGCCAGCAACGTGCTGGTGAGCCTGACCCGGGTCAACAGTAACTGGCTGATCACCAAGTTCGACCCGATCTAAAAACTCGAGCTCACAGGGCTGCTACATAGCGAACACACGGCGCAGCGTCTGCGCGTGCAACGCCCGGTTCTCTTGGGAGACAATCCAATTCGGAACCAGCGAGTCGAAGCCATTGAAAGTCGCTGCAATGACGTGCAACTCGGTGTGAACATAGGCGTGTAACAGCCTGTTGGCATAGTCGATAGCTTCGTCGCGGCACGGGTCGATCTCCGAGCAGCTGACAAAGGTAGGCGGCAGCCCCTCCAGGTTCGGCCGATGCGCCGGAACGTGTTGACCGTTAGCGCCGGCGTGACTGAGGTAGTGGTTCCACGCCCGGCTCACCGCGGGGCCGTTGAGGCCGGGCGTGCGCTGAAACTCGCGCCGCGACTGGGTAGCGTCGGAGTCCAGCATCGGCTGGTGCAGGATCTGCACCAGGATCTGTGGACCTTCGTCATCGAACATGCGCTGGGTCAGGCCCGCAACCAGTGCGGCACCGGCATCGCGGCCCATCACCGCGATGCGACTGACATCCACGTTCAGTTCGGTGCAGTTCCGGATGGCGTAGTAAAAACCCGCTTCGACATCGTCTAATGCCGCCGGACACGGATTTTCCGGCGCCAGCCGGTAGTCGACCGATAGAAGCAGGCATCCGGCGTCTCTGGCCAGCTCCACGCATTGCGCGTGATCGGTGTCGAGATTTCCGGTCACGAAGCCACCCCCGTGGGCATACAGAACAAGTGGTGCACCCGATGTTGAGGGGCCCCGGTAGAAGCGAAGGTCGAGCTGCTGGCCGCCCGGGCCGGCGATGGATCGCGATTCAATGGCCACACCGTCGGTGTCGACTGCCGCAGCACGCTCGGCGGCCAGCCGGTTGGCGTGTGCGCGCTCGGCGGAAAGCGTTTCGACCTGGAATTCGGCGATTCCTAGCTCGATCGCGGCCTCGCGCAGCGCCGGGTCGATGCGGTTAAGACCTTGCGGCCGTGTCAGATCCGTTTGTGTCATACCCTCTCAACTTCCGCGCTCATCCTCCCGGCCCGGCCGGGGGCCATGTCCGAAACCCTCTTCAAGGTAGACCTGTGATTCCATGTGATGAAAGATGCGGTAGTTGTCGCCGCGAGGTGTCAGCAGCCAGGTGATCCAGCTGGCGCCGGTGTGCGCTTTGTCGGTTTCGAGGTCGGATTCTTCCGCGGTGAAGCTCCATCGGCTCAGCAGGACACAACGAACAAGGCCGCCGGCAAGTGCATCGGCGGACCACAGTTGCGATGAAACCGACGCCCGTTTCAGGCGGCCGGCTAACCGGGCCCAGTGCCGGTCGAGTTCGTCGGCGCCGATCAGCGGCATCGCGTACTCGTCGCCGACGTACGTCGGCTGCGGGCTGTCACGCTCCCAGAGGTCGGCTATACCGGCGACATCCAGTGCCGACCATTTCGCGTCATATTCGCTGATCAGAGCTCTCAACTTGGCGGCCAGACCGGCCACCGCCTCACCGTTCTCCGGGAAGGGCCTTGACGGTCGCGGGTAACCCGTAGAGTGCGGTCGCGTTACCGCGCATGATCCGCTCGCGCTGGTCGGCGGGGAACCGGTTGATCGCGTAAGTCGGGGAGTCGTAGCTCCAGTGCGGGTAGTCCGTCGAGAACATGAGATTGTCACCCAGATCCATCATCTCGAGGTACTCGCGGAATTCCACGGTGTCGGTGTCTTCGAGCGGCTGGGTGGTGAACCGAACGTGTTCGCGCACATACTCCGACGGGCGGCGACGCACATGCGGCAAGTCACCGCGGCGGGCTTCCCAGATCCTGTCCATCCGCGACATCACCGGCATCGCCCAGGTGAAGCCGCCTTCGACGAAGACCACCCGGAGGTCGGGGTGGCGATCAAATGCGCCGTCAAACACCAGGCTCATCAGGTGCGAGACGTACAGCAGCGGCCAGGACGCGAAAAAGTCATGCCAGTGCGCGGGGTTGCCAACCGGGTACAACGGAATCAACTCGAAGGGCGTCTGTCCCATCAGGTGCGTGGCCACCGGGAACCCATTGCGCGACGCGGCCTCGTAAAGTGGGTCGAAATGCGGGTTGCCGAAAGGGATCCCACGCGTCTGCGGGGTCATCAGCACCTGTGCCATATAAGGATGTCCCGACCACCGCTCGACTTCGCGGGCCGCTTGTTCAGGCGTTTGCGCGCTGACGCTGATCGATCCGCGCCAGCGGCCGTGCCAGTTGTATTTGTCGAGCCAGACGTCGGCAAGCCAGTCGTTGTAGGTCGACTTCAGAACATGCTCTGCTTGCGGCAGCTGCGCGTCACACATCGGCTCCAGCGTCGCGATGCTGACACCGGCATCGAGCAGCAACTGCTTGGCGGCAAAATCCGGGTCGCTGCCGGCGACTCCCCCGTTGGGCGGAGCCGCATCGAGGCGCAGCGACATTGTCTTGTACGAATCCGGGGTGTCGTAGAAATGCGGCACCGGGGCGACCGCATTTCCGGTCGGCCAGATTTTGTCCACCCATTCGGCCGGCGCGTAGGACTTGAGCACGTCGGCCGAGACGGGCAACGGGTGAACATCGGTGTCGACGATGGTGACCGCTATTTCGTCTTGTTGACCTGTCTTTTGATTCTTCGCTGACTCGACCTGTTCGATCGTGGTCATAGCACACTCTCCTTATTCGGCCGGGCCTCTGACGGAACCGTAAGCCCGTATAGCTCACTGGCATTTCGCCACAGCACCTTGTCGCGTTGCGCAGCATCGAGCCCCTGCAGATCAGTAGCCATCACCTCAGGCGACGAGGTCGACCAGTGCGGGTAGCTTGATCCGTACATCAATAGGTCGTGCTTGCCGCCGAACTCCATCCAGCGCTGCATCGCGCCGGCGTCCACCGGCCCGTCGAATGCCGACGAGCAGAACCGCACATGGCCGGGCAGGTATTCGCTGGGATAGCGGTTCACCCAAGGCGTTTGGTCACGCATCGACAACCAGAAGGTGTCCAGCCGCCACATCAGCGGGGTGAGGATGTCGTAGCCGCCGTCGGCGAACACGAACTTCAGGCTCGGGTGTCTGCCGAACACGCCCTCGACGATGAGCGTGGCCAGGTGCACGAAATAGTTCAGCGGCATGAACGCCGCATATCCCGGGTAGGTGTGCGCGTGCCCGGCGAACGTGGGTGGATGGTCGACGCCGTTGCCGCCGTTGATGTGCACCGCGACCGGCAGCCCTTGGGCGGCCGCGGCCTCCCAGATAGGCTCGAACATCGGTTTGCCGTACGGCTCGCGTGACTGCATCGGAACACCGACCTGCACCAGCTTGGGGTGAGCAGCCAGGCGCTCGATCTCGGCGACCGCGCCCTTCGGGTCTTCGGGATTGACGCGGATGGTGCCCCGGAAGCGGTTGGTGGTGTCGGGCTCCAGCCACCGGTCGAGCAGCCAGTCGTTGACCGCGGCGCAAATTCTGCTGTTGAGCAGGTAATCAGCGATGTTTCCTCGGGTCAGCGGGTTCAGGATCGCGTAGTCGACCCCCTGTGAGAACAGATGCCGGCTGACGGTCTCGGGTTCCGAACCCGGGTAGTTCTCTCCGTAGAGGTCTTGGCGGTAGTCGCCGCCCGGCGCCTGATACCACTGCTGCTCGACGTCGGGGATCGACCGCAGCTTGTGGGCATCGGGGAGATAGCGCCGGATCTCGGCGTTGTAGCGGAAGTGCGGCTGCACATTGGTATCGATAATCGGAATTGTGTCGCTCATGCGGTCAGGTACACCTCCCCTTCGGTGACATCGACTTGGTAGGTGCGGATGCGGCGTCGCGGATCGGCGACGTTTTGACCCGTCGTGACGTCGAATTCCCAATTGTGCCAAGGGCATCGAACGATCTGCCCGTCCCGCACCCGGCGCATCCGGTCCGGTGATTCAGGAGCTGACTCGTTGGTGCCGCCGATCAAGCCCAGACACAGCGGCGCGCCCTCGTGCGAGCAGTAGTTCACGATCGCGTACAGCGCACCGCGCACGTTGTACACACCTACGCCGAACTTCCCGACGTCGACCAGTTTCATCCCGCCGGGCGGCAGCTCGTCGAGGGAGCACACGAATCGCCGCGTGGGCACTTGCTAAATCACCGCCTCGTTGATGCACCTGGGTCAATACTGTGCCCGTTACGGTAACCACCACAAGCCGTTGGGCTTCGTTGCTATTTATACTATGATAGCGATATTCCCCTCGATACAAACCCGCTATACCGGCTGTTCAGGAGGAGCGCTGATGACGCTCAGCACCGACCCCGGCGGCCAGCCCGTCACTCTCGACTTCACTGGTGAAACCAGTCCGTACCCGTTCTTCGAATACATGCGGCGCACCGATCCGGTTTGGCACGGTGCCCTGGCGGACCACTCACAGATGCCGGAGGAACTGCGGCCGAACGACGAGTGGGTCTTGTTCGGTTACGACGCCCTGTTCCACGCGTTTCGCGACGACCGCATCTTCAGCTCGCACAAATACGACGAGACCATCGGTTTGGTGATGGGCCACACCATCCTGGCGATGGGCGGCAAGGAACACCACGACCACCGCAACCTGGTGGCCAAGGCCTTTCGCGCCACCGCGCTGGAGCGCTGGGAGCCGTCGGTCATCGGGCCGGTGTGCGATCAGCTGGTCGACGAAATCAAAAACGATGGGCAGGCCGACCTGGTGAAGGCGGTGACGTTCGAGTTCCCGACCCGGATCATCTCCACGCTGCTCGGGCTTCCCCGTGAAGATCTCGACCTCTTTCGGCGACTGTCCCTTGACCTCATCTCGATTCCGACCGATATCGTGGCGGGGCTGAACGCAGCGACCGAGTTGCACGGTTACTTCCTCAACCAAGTCGAACAGCGGCGCCGCAAACTCACCGACGACATCATCGGCGATCTGGTCGCCGCCGAAATCGATGGCGAGAAGCTCAGCGACGAGGCGATCATCGCGTTCCTGCGCCTGCTGTTGCCGGCCGGACTGGAGACCACCTATCGTTCGTCGGGCAACCTGCTCTACTTGCTCCTGACCCATCCCGAGCAGCTCGAGCTGGTCTACCAGGACCGGTCATTGATGCCGATGGCGATCGAAGAGGGCTTGCGGTTCGAAACGCCGCTGACCATGGTCATGCGGACCACGACAGAAGAGGTCGAAATCGGCGGCAAGACAATACCTCCCGGCGCGCAAATCGACATGTGCATGGGCTCGGCCAACCGCGACGACAGCCGTTGGACTGACCCCAACACGTTCGACATTCGTCGGGCGCGGCAGGCCCACATCGCGTTCGCCGGCGGGATTCACATGTGTCTCGGCATGCATCTGGCACGCCTGGAAACACGGGTAATGTTGAACAGTCTCTTCGACCGCGTGAAGGACTTGGCGTTCGTACCCGACGACGGAACGGGTGAGGAATCCAAAATTGTCGGGCTCACCTTCCGGTCGCCCAACAAACTTCCGGTGACGTTCAGCCCAGCCGCATGAGAAGCCGCGCGGCCATCCTGCACGATGTCGGAGGGCCTTGGTCTGTCGAGGAATTCGAGCTTGATCCGCCGAAAGCCGGCGAAGTCCTAGTGGAGATGGCCGCCGCGGGGTTGTGCCACTCCGACGACCACATTCTCACCGGGGACATGTCGGCGCCCAATGAGGTGATGCGATCGCTCGGGCTGCCAACCATGTTTCCAACGATCGGCGGACACGAAGGCTCTGGGACGGTTCGTGAAGTCGGGGAAGGTGTCACCGAATTCGCCGTCGGCGACCATGTGGTGATGTCCTTCGTCGCCGTGTGCGGACAGTGCCGCTGGTGTGCGAGCGGAATGGAATACATCTGTGATGTCGGCGCCTTCACCCTGACTCCGGGAATGCCTACCGACAACACGTTCCGTCATCACACCAGCGATGGCCGGCCCCTCGGACATCTCGCGAAGGTCGGAGCCTTCGCCGAACACACTGTGGTAGCGGAGAGTTCGCTGGTGAAGATCGAGCCGCATCTGGCACTGGCGCCCAGCGCGTTGCTGTCGTGCGCGATTCCGACCGGCTTCGGCTCGGTTGCGAACCGCTCCAACATGCGCCCGGGCGATACCGTCGTCGTGATCGGCGTCGGCGGGATCGGAACGGGCGCGATCCAGGGCGCCCGGATCGGCGGCGCCGCACAGATCGTCGCCGTCGATCCAGTGGACTTCAAACAGAAATCGGCGTTGCAATTCGGCGCGACCCACAGTGCCGCAACCGTGGCCGAGGCGCTGGACCTGGTGCGGGATCTGACCTACGGGGTCATGGCCGACGCTGTGGTGGTGTCGCCTTCCTTGATCACCGCGAATGATGTGCGCGATGCGGTGAAGCTCACCCGCAAGGGCGGAACCTGCGTGCTGACCGGCATGACTTCGCAGTTGACTCGGTCAGTCAACATCGATCTGCAGGACTTCATCCTGATGAACAAGACGCTCGCGGGCACCATATTCGGCTCTTGCAACCCGAAGTCGGACATCTTCCGGCTGGCCAGGCTCTACCAAACCGGGCAGCTCCAGCTCGACGAGATGATCACCAGGCGTTATCGTCTCGACGACATCAACAACGCTTACGACGATCTCCGGAACGGCAAAATCATCAGGGGCATCATCGATTTCGGGATCGACTGAACCGTCGAACCCGCCACCACTACCAGTCACCGATCTTCATCCCTTTTCTGCGCCATCAGCCGCTGGAGTTGGCCGTACGCGTCGATCGGGCTGTGCAGAGCCAAGCCGCCGTCGGCGTGCACGACCTGGCCGGTCACCCAGGGCAACTCGAGGACACCCACGATGGCCCCGGCCACGTCCCTGGCCTCACCCAAGCCGCCCAGCGCGGTTCGCTCGGACATGCCTTCCACCCAGCCGGGCAGCGCTTCCGGGTTCGGCAGCATCGGTGTTCGGGTGACCCCTGGTCCTACGGCGTTCACCCGGATGCCATAACTCCCCCACTCCACGGCGGCGACCTTCACCAGCATGTCAACCCCGGCTTTCGACACGCAGTAAGCGCCCATATCCCGGTCGGCGACGGTGCCGCTAATGCTGGAAACGGCGACGATCGAACCGCCCACTTCGGCGTCGACCATGGCTCGCGCGCA
>DASXMA010000191.1:0-5117 GCA_036495965.1 Mycobacterium sp. | reverse complement strand
AGTCGATCTCGATCACCTCGAACGCGTCGCCGAGCCGCTCCTTGAGCGCCGTGAATCTCTCGCGCGGAGACATCTTGTCCTCACTGAACCGCAAGCCCATGGCGCACAAGCCTTCGTTGGCGCAGCGATCCGCCACGATTGTCAGCTCCGACTCGCTCAGCCCGGGGTCGCGGCGTCGCGCACCGCCCAGCGGGAACGGCACCGACGGCTGGCTGAGCACCGGAGCCAGCACACTGTCGTCGACCGCGGCGGCCAGCGCGAAGCCACCCGTGAAGCACTGGCCGATCACACCGACGCCCTTGCCCGGCGTCGACGCATTGAGGTCACGGGCCAGCGCCCGCAGGAACAGCGACACCGGCCGCTGCTTGTTTGTGGCGAACGCCGCGAATTCCCTTGCCACACAAGCCCGCGCGATACCCGCGGCCACGTAGCCGGCCGTCGCCGGTTTGCCCGGCTCACCGAACAGCGACGGAATGGCGACGGTGAACCCGTTGTCCACCAGGTGGTTACCCAGGCCCAGCACACCGGGATGGATCCCGGGTAGCTCCGGAATCAGCACCACCCCCGGGCCGGCGCCTTTGCGGTAGACGTCATGTGTGTAGCCGCCACCGGTGAACGGCCCCACCGACCATCCGGTGAGGTCCGCTTCGGGTGCAGTCATGCGAGTCCCTTCTATCGACTTGCCGGCAGGGGCGGCCGGGATTGTGTCGCCGTGGCCAGCGTACGGAACTGATCGGTACTTCCAGCACCGGTGATCGCAACCTGGGTGGCCCCGGCCGGACTGGTAAGCCTGGTGGTCCAAACCGGCTCGGCGTCCGCACCGCTTCGGCCGGCATTTTGATAGACGACCCAGTGCGTACCGGCGACGTCGACCGCGCCGGTCGGATACGCAGCCGAATGGATCGAGCCGACCAGCTTGTCTTCGTCGGCGTTGCTCTGGGTCAGGCTCAGATACATCCCGGTCGGGCTGATGTATCCCACGATCGACGTCGCCGCGTTCAGCCGCTGACCGGTCGACGGATCGGTTCGCCCGTTCTGGATGCCGCCGCGGTCACCGGAGTTGGCCTGCCAGCCCGCGGGTAACTGAGGTAGCCGAATGGGGAACCCGAGCGTCTGTGCATCAGCCCGCAATGCCGCCGCCGCGTCGTAGGACGGGATCGTTCCTTTATTCGTCCCGCCTGGCCGGAATGAACACATCCCGACCAGGCCCGCCAGCACGATGCACCCCAGCACCAGCGGCGCCAACGACCAGAACATGTCGCGGCCATCCTGCAGCAGCCGCGGTTTGGCCGGCCTCGGTGCCGGAACCGGCTCGCCGGCCACATCGGCGTTGGGCTGCGGTTCCTCGATCACCCTCTGAGTATCCCAGCCCATGGTCACCGCCGAGAGCCCAGCTCCAGCGGACGGATCAGCTTCTGGGAGAATCACCAACCATGACAGGTGAGGGCGACCGCTCATTTGGACCCGGTTCGTCGCCGACCGCCGTCGTGGGCCCGTCGCAGGCGCGGCCGCGCGGTGAGGCACCAGACCGAAACCTGGCCATGGAACTGGTACGGGTCACCGAAGCCGGTGCGATGGCCGCCGGCCGCTGGGTGGGTCGTGGCGACAAGGAAGGCGGCGACGGCGCCGCGGTCGACGCGATACGCGAACTGGTCAACACGGTGTCGATGCGCGGGGTGGTGGTCATCGGCGAGGGCGAGAAAGACCAGGCCCCGATGCTCTACAACGGCGAGGAGGTCGGCAATGGTGACGGCCCGGAGTGCGATTTCGCCGTGGACCCCGTTGACGGCACCACGTTGATGAGCAAGGGCATGCCCAACGCCATTTCGGTGCTGGCGGTCGCCGATCGAGGGGCGATGTTCGACCCGTCGGCAGTGTTCTACATGAACAAGATCGCCGTGGGGCCCGAGGCCGGACACGTGCTGGACATCACCGCGCCGATCGCCGAGAACATCCGCGCGGTTGCCAAGGTCAAGGCATTGTCGGTGCGCGACATGACCGTGTGCATCCTGGACCGGCCGCGACACGCTCAGCTGATCAAAGATGTGCGCGACACCGGCGCCCGGATCCGGCTGATCACCGACGGCGACGTCGCCGGCGCGATCTCCGCGTGCCGGCCGGAGTCGGGCACCGACATGCTGGCCGGTATCGGTGGCACCCCGGAGGGCATCATTGCCGCCGCGGCGATCCGCTGCATGGGCGGCGCCATCCAGGCCAAACTGGCACCCCGCGACGAAGCCGAGCGCCGTAAGGCGCTCGACGCCGGCTACGACCTCGGCCAGGTGCTGACCACCGCGGATCTGGTGTCCGGCGACAACGTCTTCTTCTGCGCCACCGGGGTAACCGAGGGCGACCTACTCAAGGGCGTCCGCTATTACCCAGGCGGCTGCACCACCCAGTCGATCGTGATGCGTTCGAAGTCGGGCACCGTCCGCATGATCGAGGCCTACCACCGGCTCTCGAAGCTCAACGAATACTCCGCGATCGACTTCACCGGCGACAGCTCTGCCGCCTACCCACTGCCCTGACGAAACTCAAGGAGCGAGGAACCCGATCTATGGCCGCTGGCGCCTCTGAAAACGACACGGACACCGAGTACCGCATCGAACACGACACCATGGGCGAGGTCCGGGTACCCGCAAAAGCATTGTGGCGCGCCCAAACCCAGCGCGCGGTGGAGAACTTCCCGATTTCGGGGCGGGGTCTCGAACGCACCCAGATCCGCGCCTTGGGCCTGCTGAAGGGCGCCTGCGCGCAAGTCAACAAAGACCTGGGGTTGCTGGCGCCGGAAAAGGCTGACGCGATCATCGCCGCGGCGGCCGAGATCGCCGATGGCCGCCACGACGAGCAGTTCCCCATCGACGTCTTCCAAACCGGCTCGGGCACCAGTTCCAACATGAACACCAACGAGGTGATCGCGTCCATCGCTGCTACGGCGACCCCTCCCGTTAAAGTGCACCCCAACGACGACGTCAACATGTCGCAGTCGTCCAACGACACCTTCCCGACCGCCACCCACATCGCGGCGACCGAGGCCGCGGTGCGTCATCTCATCCCCGCGCTCGAGGTGCTGCACGAGGCTCTGGCGACCAAGGCCAGCGAGTGGCACACGGTGGTCAAGTCCGGCCGCACCCACCTGATGGACGCCGTACCGGTCACGCTCGGCCAGGAATTCAGCGGATACGCCCGCCAGATCGAGGCAGGGATCGAGCGGATACGCGCCACGTTGCCGCGCCTGGGTGAACTGGCGATCGGCGGCACCGCGGTGGGCACCGGCCTCAACGCTCCCGACGGCTTCGGTGCCAAGGTGGTCGAGGCGCTGATCACCGAGACCGGTTTGAGTGAATTGCGCACTGCAGTAAACTCTTTCGAGGCTCAGGCCGCCCGCGATGGATTGGTGGAGGCGTCCGGTGCGCTGCGTACCATCGCGGTTTCACTGACCAAGATCGCCAACGACATTCGCTGGATGGGTTCCGGCCCACTGACCGGCCTGGCCGAAATCCAGCTGCCGGACCTACAGCCGGGCAGCTCAATCATGCCAGGCAAGGTGAATCCGGTTCTGCCCGAAGCGGTTACACAGGTCGCCGCGCAGGTGATCGGCAATGACGCCGCGGTGGCCTGGGGCGGCGCAAATGGTGCCTTCGAACTCAACGTCTACATCCCGATGATGGCCCGCAACATCCTGGAGTCCTTCAAGCTGCTGACCAATGTGTCAAAGCTGTTCGCGGAGCGCTGCATTAACGGGCTGTCCGCCAATGTCGAGCATTTGCGCGAGCTGGCCGAATCGTCGCCGTCGATTGTGACGCCGTTGAACTCGGCCATCGGATACGAGGAGGCGGCGGCGGTGGCCAAACAAGCGCTCAAGGAGCGCAAGACCATCCGCCAAACCGTCATCGACCGCGGCCTGATCGGCGACAAGTTGTCGATCGAAGAGCTGGATCGCCGCCTCGACGTGTTGGCGATGGCCAAGGTCAAGCCGGCCGATTAGGCATACTGGTTGCGGTAACGCAGTTGTGTGGCCACCCCAGCGCAGGTGGCCGGTGAGAGTGAGGTTGGTTCGGCGATGACGGCACCCCCCGGCGGTCCCTACGGAACGAATCCGTATGGACAGGACCCATATTGGGGCGGCCAGCCGCAGGGCAACCCGTACCCCTACCAGCAGGGCAGCCCCTACCCGTACCCGCCGCCCGGCCAGTACGCCAATCCCTACCCGCCCCAGCAGTATCCCCAGGCAGGCCAGCAGATTCCCCCCGGCTGGCCAGGCGGGCCCTACCCGCCGGGACCGCCGCCGAAACGGCCGGGTTCGAAGGCGCCGTGGTTGATCGTCGCCGGTCTTGTGGTGCTGGGCGTCATCGCGCTGGTGGCGACCCTGATAGTCGTGTTCAGCGGCAACGGAAACAAATCCACCAAGTCAAATCCGGGGGGGCCCTCGGTGACGACAAGCGCCCCGACGTCGCAGCCCAACGGATCCGGGCAGACCGCGACCGACTGCGCTCCCAATGTGTCCGGCGGTGACAAGCCTGCGGGGGGCGCCCC
This sequence comes from Mycobacterium sp., assembly GCA_036495965.1. Lineage (GTDB taxonomy): Bacteria > Actinomycetota > Actinomycetes > Mycobacteriales > Mycobacteriaceae > Mycobacterium. Next base: position 581 of record DASXMA010000191.1, on the reverse strand, counting down.
GGTCAGCGCGGGCAAGCTGTCCTTCCCGACCAGCGCGGCACCCGGATGGATGCCGTTCTCGGATGACCAGACCCCGAACCTCATCGGCGCGGTGGGCCTCGCCCAGGAGGTGCCCGGCGCCAGCCAGTGGGTGATGCAGGCCGAGATCGCCATTACCAACTTCGTCACCACCATGGACGTCAGCGCGCAAGCATCGAAGTTGATGCAGTGCGTGGCCAACGGCCCCGGCTACGCAAACGCGTCGCCCACCCTTGGCCCGAGCAAGACGTCGTCGATCACCGTCGACGGGACCAAGGCCGCCCGGGCCGACGCCGACATCACCATCGGTGACCCCACCCGCAACGTCAAGGGTGATTCCGTCACCGTCATCGCGGTCGACACCAAACCGGTCACCGTGTTCGTGGGATCAACGCCAATCGGCGATGCCGCATCGGCGGCCATCATCGGCCGGGTCATCGCGGCGTTGAAGGTCAGTAAATCCTGACCCTGCTTAGTCGGGGTTGCTCAACGCCGTCGGCGCGCTGACGTGGGTGGCCTCAGAACGCCCGCGCAGCACGGTGGAATAGCATTCGGCCCAGTGC
>DASXMA010000190.1:0-4655 GCA_036495965.1 Mycobacterium sp. | reverse complement strand
CCTGCAGAGACCTCGGTATCGCCGGCGCTGCCATCGGTCACGTCAGCCGATATTTCACGACCACGTCGTCGTTCCAGGCGATCCCGTTGCCGGGGCGGGCCGGAACGATGGCCATTCCGTTCTCGATCCGCAGCGGCTCCTGCAGGATCGGGTCCGCCCAGTCGACGTATTCCAACCAGTGCCGGCCCGGCGTCGCCGCCAGAAGGTGGGCGCTCACCTCCGGAAACAGATGGGACGAAACCTCGCGGTTGTAGGCCGCGGCGAGACCTGTGTGTACCGAAAACCTCATCCGAGTTGATGACGTGACGGAATCGCCTAAGCTGGCGAAATGATCGGGCTGCTCTGTTTCGTTCTGGCCGTCCTGACCTCGCTATTCAAGTCGAAGGTGCGGCTTGAGGCCGAGAACGCGGTGCTTCGACATCAATTGAACGTCTTGCGGCGCAGGCTGCATGGTCGCGTCCGGCTCACGAACCACGATCGCTGGTTCTTTATCCAGCTGTATCGCTGGTTTCCGTCAATCCTGGCGGTCCTCACGGTCATCCAGCCCGAAACGCTCGTGCGTTGGCACAAGGCCGGCTTTCGCTGCTACTGGCGTTGGAAGTCACGCCCACGGGGAGGGCGGCCACGAGTCGAGGCGGAGCTGCGCGTCTTGATCCGGCGGATGAATATCGAGAACCCACTTTGGGGCGCGCCGCGCATCCACGGCGAACCGCTCAAGCTCGGGTTTGAGATCGCGCAGTCGAGCGTTGCCAAGTACATGGTCAAACGACGGGGGCCACCCAGCCAGGGATGGCGGACCTTCTTGCGTAACCACGCGCCCGACATTGCCGCCATGGACTTGTTCGTTGTTCCAACGATCGGTTTCGACCGGTTTTACGCTTTCGTCATTGTCCGGCTCGACCGCAGAGACCTCGTCTGGATCAACGTCACAGCACATCCGACCGCCGAATGGCTTGCGCTTCAAATAACGGAGGCGTTCCCCTGGAACGAGGCGCCGCGCTACATGATCCGGGGACCGTGGCTACGGTGCAGTCGTTACACGCCGACTGCTGCGATGGGTATTCGGGACAAACCTATTGCACCGGTATCACCCTGGCAGAATGGCTTTGCCGAACGGTTGATCGGATCGATCCGGCGTGAATGTGTGGATCACATCATTGTCCTTGGCGAGGCACACCTGCGGCGGATTCTGACATCTTACGCGCGCTACTATAATGAGATACGGACTCACTTGGCCTTGGACAAAGATGCTCCTCTATCGCGTACCGTAGAGAGAGCAGGGCGTATTCTTTGCCGCCCTGTCCTCGGCGGATTGCACCACGAATATGTCCGGATTTGATTTTCGACAGGCACAGGCACACCAGTGCATTCGAAGGCCGCTGAAACATTACGCAGCACTCTCTCGAAGCGCTCGCCGACGCGCCAGCAGCCGGTCGAGGTGCGCCTTGCGCTGTTCGAGCGGCAGCTTGCGCCGACTACGATGTCGAACACGCAGAACTGAACCTCGTGGTCATGTTTGCGAGGGTGCAGAGCGTTGAAGTCTGAGACGCCATCGACGCGCAGGACGACGGCCTCGCCTTCGAGCACGAACGGGGCTGGCGGAACTTGCGGGCAGCTTCCACGATCCAGGGATAGCGAGCGGTCCAGTCGTGGCTACCGCGCGTGATCAGGCGCACGCGCATGCCGTCCCGGAGCCGTTCGGCACGCTGGTGGGCTTGGTGGCAGGCAGACCTCGAACGCTTCGAACATAAGGGCGAATTAGTTTTTCGGGCCGCCCTGATCAATCGGATAGCAAAACGGCCCCGACGCCCTTTGGACGCCGGGGCCTGTCGGGCCTGCCGATGGCAGGGGGGTGACGATCGGCAGGTTCGTCACAACACGTGGGTTTAGAATTGGTTTCAAATAATCAGTGCCGCCAGCCCTTCTTATCGAACTCGGTTCTAAATCCCCCGACAGTCGCGGCATCTCGCCTTCTGCCGGCTCGTTGCAGCGCGGGCAGGGCATGCCAGCACCGCCACCAAGCGGGCGTCGGGAGTATTTTTCAGAACTCATCCGTAGCTAAGGAACTCTCTATAGCTTGGGGCGGGGCCGCCGACACTTGCAAGCGGCGGACCGCTAAGCCTTCCGCAGTCCCGACGACGCGCTCGCGACCGCCGCTCGACGTCTATCGTCAGAGTCCGGATTCCCGCGCGACCCTCCGTTTCTTGCTTTCAAATCGCTGGCGCATGCCGCAACGCGACAAGGGTCACCGATCGCCTCTGTGAGCCTTCCCAGTTCGACGTCACGAATCGGAGTGCGACCCGCGAATGCTCCGCCGAGAATCGTGACCGGCATTGGAGACATCGGACCATGACGTCATTCCTCGATCTTCTCGAAATCGCTGCTGCGCGCGGCGACGGATTACATCCCAAGCTGCGTGCGCTGTGCGAGGGCACGGCATCCGCGCAGAAATGCGATACGGTGACGCGAATTGACGGCATGATCCAGTCCGGCCTCCATCCGGAGCGTTCCGAGCAGGCGCAAAACGCGATGTTGTCGCAGCGCGGACCGTTGCCGGCGAGCGACGGCGGAAAATCGGAAAGACCCGGCACACAGGTCGGCTCGGAATGAAGCGCGGATTGTCCAGCGCCTGCGTGGCTCGATGCAATGCGACGGCAGCCGTCTGCAAGGCCGCCTGCGCGAGCGCGAAGTGAAGCGTTCATGTCGTCGGTCGCGCTAAACTATGGGAGGTGCGCGGTCAAAACTGACATCTGCAGCGCCGAGATCGGCGGGGCGGGGCGGCGAGGCCGTATCGCAGATCGGGCGACGCGAGCGCCGGCGGCTGGTGCGGCGCGCGTGGCTTAAAGGGAAGACGTCGCAATGACCGACATCCAGATCGACAGACTGATCAATTTCGAGACGGCGGTCGACGGCACGGCGGTCAGGTTGATCATCAAGGATTCCGCTGGGCAGACCTTGGGCATCATAATGACCATCGACACGCTGTCGTCGCTGTTGATGACGATGCCGACGATAGCGTCGTCGGCCGTGAAACGGGCGCACGGCGATCCGCGGATGCGCATCACCTATCCTGCGGAAGAGTTTCAGATCGAGGAAGGACCGGACGATCTCCGTATCCTGACGATCGGTACGCCGGAGGGGTTCAACGTATCCTTCGCCCTGATCGAGGAACTGTCCTACGAACTCGGGGAGGCCCACCTGGCGGGCTCCGGTCAGCACCCTCGGAGACATTGATCACCCGTGGACGTCCGCAAGACCGCGGCGGAGACGTATCGGTTTCGATTCACGGTCCGAGAACCAGAGTAGCGCCAGTCACGCTCGATTTAGCTCGGTGGAGACACGCCAATGGGAACCTGTGTTTCGGCATGGAATAAGGACCCCGTATTCGGGGTAATCGGCATCCAATCGGGACCCCGGGACAAGGGTCCACAGTGGCTTCCATCACATCATGGAAGCCGAGGTTGGGATGCTGCTGGTGGAGACGATTGCGAAGATCCGTCGCGCCTATTTTGTTCACGGTCAGCCAATCAAGGCGATCTGCCGGGAGTTAGGTGTATCGCGCAAGGTGGTCCGCAAGGTCATCCGTTCCGAGGCGACGGAGTTCCGGTACGAGCGAGAGACGCAGCCGCTTCCGAAGATGGGTCCGTGGAGTGCTGAACTTGACCGGTTGCTGGCGGCGAACGACAGCAAGGCGGCGCGCGAACGGCTGACGCTGATCCGATTGTTCGAAGAGCTTCGCGGCCTCGGCTATGCCGGCGGCTACGATGCGGTTCGTCGCTATGCGCGGCGATGGAGCCAGGAGCGTGGCGCCTCGACAAGCTCAGCCTATGTGCCGTTGAGTTTTGCGCCCGGCGAAGCCTATCAGTTCGACTGGAGTCACGAAGTGGTCCTGCTGAGCGGGGTCACGGTAGTCGTGAAGGCGGCGCACGTCCGGCTTTGTCACAGTCGGATGTTGTTCGTTCGGGCCTATCCCCGCGAGACGCAGGAGATGGTGTTTGACGCCCACGACCGGGCGTTCGCCCTGTTCAAGGGGACCTGCAGACGCGGCATCTACGACAACATGAAGACGGCGGTGGAGACGATCTTCGTCGGCAAAGGCCGGCTCTACAATCGCCGCTTTCTGCAGATGTGCAGCCATTATCTGGTCGATCCGGTCGCCTGTACGCCGGCGTCGGGTTGGGAGAAGGGTCAGGTCGAGAACCAGGTCGGGCTGGTGCGCGAACGGTTCTTCACCCCGCGACTCCGCTTCAAGACGTTGGACGAGCTGAACGCCTGGTTGCTCGATAAATGTATCGCCTACGCCAAGGCGCATCGGCATCCAGAGTTCGCCGACCGGACCGTCTGGGAAGTCTTCGAGGCCGAGCGACCCAATCTCGTACCTTATGCGGGTCGGTTCGACGGCTTCCATGCCGTCCCAGCCTCGGTCTCCAAGACCTGTCTGGTGCGCTTCGACAATAACAAGTACTCGGTGGCAGCGAGTGCAGTCGGGCGGCCCATTGAGGTCCAGGCCTATGCTGACCGCATCGTGATCCGCCAGGACGGTCGGATCGTTGCCGAACATCCACGGTCATTCGGCCGCGGCGAGACGGTTTACGACCCGTGGCACTACGTGCCGGTGCTGGTGCGCAAACCCGGTGCTTTGCGCAATGGCGCTC
>DASXMA010000189.1:0-7473 GCA_036495965.1 Mycobacterium sp. | reverse complement strand
GTCTTCCTGCATCTCCGACACCCCAGTTGGTTGGGGGAATTTTGGCTCCTTGTGATCGAAGCGGGGCTGATCCTCGAGTTCGCCTTATACTGGCTGGTTCAAACCTTCGAGCTGTGGGATACGCCTGACCGGAGGGAGCTTCTTTCCGAAGATGTCCGGAATCAGACGAAGCATGGCCTAAAGGGACTCAAATCCGACCTGCTCGAAGCAAGGAAAAAAGGTCGGGGAAAATTTTGGCCGTTTCTGTAGTGCGTGCCGGTCGCGGACGCAAAGCCGCGCGATTATTTGCTGGGCAAACCGGCAATGAACTTCTGCGTCTCCTCCCAGGAGGTTTGGAGACCGGATTCGCGCACTTCATCGAGGTTGGGAGCCGCCGCGTCGCGGGCCGAGAGGTTTGGGGCGGTGCCGTCGACCAAAGGCCAGTCGATTGCCAGCGCGGGATCGGTGGCACAAATGGGGTGCTCGCGCTGCGGGTCGTATTCCGCCGAGCACAAGTACATCACCGTCGAATTGTCTTGCAGCGCAAGGAAGCCGTGAGCGAGACCCTCAGAGATGTAGATCGTCCTGCGGTCGGAGTCGTTGAGCACGGCCCGTAGTTGTTGGAGCAATTGGAGATTGTCGCGCGCTCCCATACGACCGCACCCAGGCCCCGCACCAGCATGCCGGCCGCGATCTGCAATTGGTCGAACAGGTCACGGGCCGGATGAACTACGGCTTGGCCGCCCTTCGGGGCGCCGGGGCCGGCGCCGTGACCGGCGCCTTGATCGGTTGGATCTTCGGTTTGTTCAACTGGTTGTGCCCGTTGATCGCCGGTCTCGTACTGGCCTTTTATGGGCTGCTTTTCGGCGCCATCATCGGCGCGCTGATGGGCCTGGCGATGTATGAGATGCAAGGGGTCGGCGAGACTTTCGAGCAGCAACGTCGCTGCGGCCCAAGCACTTCGACATCGTCGCCGACGTAGATGTCGCCGACCATGCACTGCAACTTCTCCGCCGTAGCGCAAACCTACCTCGTTAACGCCCGCGGGCTGGCGCGTTGTTAACAGCCAGTCCGTCGTCGTTCGTGCTGACGGGGTGAATACCCACGCTGAATTTCGACCTGCTGGGAGCACGCCGAGGCGGACTGGTGTTGGCGAGACTCGTTGTTTGGGACGGTTCTACGGCGTGCGCGCTTGGCTTGCCAGCTCAAGCCAGTGCGAACGGCCGCAACCCGTCGGAGGAGCCTCCGCAGAGCGGCGCGAACCAAAGGAATAGGCAATGGCAACAGCAGTAGGCATCGACCTCGGGACGACGAACTCGGTGATCGCGGCTTGGCAGAGCGGTGAACCGGTGGTGATTCCCAACGCAGAGGGTTCCCGGACGACCCCTTCGGTGGTGGCTTTCACGGAAAGCGGCGAGCGGCTTGTCGGCCAACTGGCAAGGCGGCAATCGATCATGAATCCGAAGGCCACCATTTACTCCGCGAAACGATTCATTGGCCGCCGTTTCGACGAGATATCGGAGGAAGCAAAGGCAGTCAGCTTCGACGTGGTGGACGGCGACGGCGGCGCGGCACGTTTCGAGGTACGCGGCAAGCAGTACGCGCCGGAAGAGATCAGCGCGCAGGTGCTGCGCAAACTGGCTGATGATGCCGGAAAGTTCCTCGGCGAGCGGGTCAAAGAAGCGGTGATCACCGTTCCCGCGTACTTCAACGACGCCCAACGCAACGCCACCAAGGATGCCGGCCGGATCGCCGGCCTTCAGGTGCTGCGCATCATCAACGAACCCACGGCTGCAGCACTTGCCTACGGACTGGACAAGAAAGGCCACGAGACCGTGCTGGTCTTCGATCTCGGCGGGGGCACATTCGACGTCAGCCTGCTGGACGTGGGTGACGGCGTGGTGGAGGTACGCGCCACTGCTGGAGATTCGCACCTCGGTGGTGACGACTTCGACCGTCGTCTCGTCGACTACTTAGCCGACGAGTTCAAACAGGATAACAACATCGACCTACGCTCGGACCCGCAAGCGTTGCAGCGGTTGTTCGAGGCGGCCGAGAAGGCCAAGGTCGAGTTGTCGTCGGTGGCGCAGACGCAGGTGAATCTGCCGTTCATTACTGCAGACGCCAATGGCCCCAAGCACCTGACGATGACGATCATGAGGTCGAAGTTCGAAGACCTCACCGCCGATCTGGTGGAACGTTGCATGGGCCCGGTAAAGCAGGCGATGGGCGACGCCAAGGTGACGGCCGCAGACATCGACGAGGTCATCCTGGTTGGTGGCTCTACCCGGATCCCCGCTGTTCAGAACCTGGTCCGTCGGCTTACCGGCGGCAAGGACCCGAACATGAGCGTCAACCCCGACGAGGTGGTTGCGCTGGGGGCTGCTGTGCAGGCCGGTGTGTTGAAAGGCGAGGTATCAGATGTCCTGCTGCTCGACGTCACCCCGCTGTCGTTGGGTGTGGAAACGCGCGGCGGGGTGATGACCAAGATCATCGAGCGCAACACCACAATCCCGGCGCGGCGTAGCGAGGTGTTCACGACCGCCGAGGACAATCAGCCCGCCGTCGATGTCGTTGTGCTGCAAGGTGAACGGGAATTGGCGAGAGACAATCGCGTGCTCGGCCGATTCAAGCTGGAAAACATCCGCCCGGCGCCGCGGGGCGAGCCGCAGATCGAGGTCGCCTTCGACATCGACGCCAACGGCATTCTCAATGTGACCGCGCGGGATAAGGACACCGGCGCCGAGCAGGGCATCACCATCAGCGAGCAGTCCAACCTCGACAAGAGCGAGGTGGAGCGGATGGTCGCTGAGGCCGAGGCGAACCGTCGCGAGGACGAGCAACTGCGTAAGGCCGTTGAGGCACGCAACGAACTCGATTCGTTGGCGTACCAAGTCGAGCGCCGGTTGGCTCAGCTTGGCGATTCGGCGGCGTCGCACGATCGGGCGCGCGCGGAGATGCTGGTCGCCGACGCGCGGCAGGCTGTCAAGGAGGATGCGCCGCTGCAGCGAGTGCAATCCCTGACATCAGAGCTGCAGCAGGTGCTCTACGGACTGCAGCCGGCACCGGCGGGTGTGGGCGGCAGGACGCCGCCCGGTAACGGACGCGGCCCGGGCGCAGCTGACGACGACGTGGTCGACGCCGAATTCGATCGGGGCTGAACGCTAATGGGCACCCCCGCAGAACAGTCGGCCACGGCGCAGAATCGTAACGGACCACCAGAAACCGGATCTGAGCAGACGCCTGAATCGGTTGCGCAGCAGAGTGATTCGGACGCCGAGCTGGCTCGACTGGAGGATCGCTGGCGTCGCGCAGTTGCCGACTTGGATAACCTGCGCAAACGGTATACCCGCGAACTCGAACGGGAGCGCAACCTCGAGCGGTCCAAGGTGTCAGGCGCCTGGCTTCCCGTCGTCGACAACCTGGAGCGGGCGATCAGCCATGGCGGTGGAGACGCCGATTCGGTCATCGCGGGCGTGCGGGCGATTCTCGACCAGGCGGTGCGGGTGCTTGACGAACTCGGCTACCCGCGCGATTCCGAGACTGGAATGCCATTTGACCCAGAGCGCCACGAGGTGGTCCAGGTGACTGACCATCCCGAACGCGAACCGGGAACGGTCTTGGAGGTGGTGCGCCCGGGTTACGGTAAGGGCTTGCAGCAGCTGCGGCCGGCGGCCGTGGTGGTCAGCCGCCGCGAGGAGTGAAACCCCCGTGGCGAGTGACTATTACGAGACTCTTGGCGTCTCCCGGGATGCTACCTCCGAACAGATCCAACAGGCATTCAGAACGCTGGCCCGCAAATACCATCCCGACGTCAACTCTGACCCTGCTGCCGCGGACCGCTTCAAGGAGATCAACGAGGCTTACCACGTACTCTCCGACCCCGACACCCGCAAACGCTACGACCGATTCGGTGAAGACTTCCGCCGGATACCAGAAGATTACGACGAGCGTGTCGGCGCGGGGTTCGGTGGCTTCCGTGCGGGTGGTCCTTCTGGCCCCAGGGTGCGGTACGGTCAGGGCTTCGGCGGCGAGAGCGGCATCAACATCGAAGACCTCTTCGGCGACTTGTTCGGCGCCACTGGCGGATTCAGGGGTGGAGTCGGGCCGATACCCGGCGCCGATCAACAGGCCGATATTGAGCTGACCGTCGAGGAAGCCTATCGGGGTGGCCGGCGGCAGATCACACTGGACGGCCGTAGCTACAACGTCACCATCCCGGCCGGAGTGATTGCGGGGCAGCGGATCCGGCTGGCCGGCGAGGGCGGTCAGGGCAGCGGTGACGGTCCTGCCGGCGATCTCTACCTGATAGTCCGGATCAAGCCGGATCCCCGGTTCCGGCTGGACGGACGCGACATTACGACCGACCTGCCACTGTCGCCATGGGAGGCGGCGCTGGGTGCAAGCGTGGCAGTGCACACGCCCGCTGGTGAAGCAAAACTCAAGGTGCCGGCCGGCTCGTCGACCGGCAGACGCTTGCGGCTGCGCGGCCAAGGGATGCCTAATCGACGAGGCAAGCCCGGCGACCTTTACGCCGAGGTCAAGATCATGGTCCCGGCCAAACCCACAGAGCGGGAGCGGAAGCTGTTCGAGCAGCTGGCCGCGGAGTCCACATTCGATCCGAGGAGGGGACGGTGACCACATCGGTCGCGGCCACACGATACGTCCTGGCCCGGCGGGCGGGGATGAGTCTCGATTCGTTCGCACGACGCTCCAGCTTGCACCCCGAGCTGGTGCGCAGGTTCGTCGCGCTGGGCCTGCTGCCCTGCCGTCGCGATGGCCGCGGTGAGCCGTGGTTCGACCAGTCTGCTCTCGCCACCGTCGCACGTATCCAGCGGCTTCGAGTCGGCCTTGGACTTAACTACGCGGCGATCGGGTTGGTACTCGATCTTCTGGACCGCATCGAGGAACTCGAATCTGCTTCCGGCCAAAGGAGGACATCACTGTGGACGTCAACAAGTTGACCCAGAAGTCGCAAGAGGCGATACAAGAAGCGCAGAGCATCGCCACCCGGATGGGACACACCGAGGTCGATGGCGAACATCTGCTCATGGCGCTGGTCGACCAACCGGAAGGGCTGGTGCCCCGGCTACTGCAACAGGTGGACGCCGACGTCGCGGCCCTACAGGCCGAGCTGGAAGGCGAGCTGAATCGTCGACCAAAGGTCAGCGGGCCGGGCGCCACACCAGGTCAAGTGTCCGTCACTCGGCGGCTGGCCAAGGTGCTGGAAGCCGCCGAACGGGAAGCCAAGCGGCTCAAGGACGAATACGTGTCGGTAGAACACCTGGTAATTGCCCTGGCCGAAGAAGGTACCGCTACCGCTGCTGGGCGGATCCTGGCCTCGCACGGTGTGACACGAGACAAGTTCCTCACCGCGCTGACCAAGGTGCGCGGCAATCAACGGGTCACCTCGGCAACGCCGGAGGGTTCCTACGACGCGCTGGCGAAGTACGGCCGCGACCTTGTCGCGGAGGCTAGCGCAGGCAAGTTGGACCCGGTCATCGGACGCGACGCCGAAATCCGCAGAGTGATCCAGATCCTCAGCCGGAAGACGAAGAACAACCCGGTGCTCATTGGCGACCCCGGTGTCGGCAAGACTGCGATCGTGGAGGGTCTGGCTCAGCGAATCATTCGCGGCGATGTGCCAGAAGGTCTGCGGGACAAGACGATTTTCGCCCTTGATATTGGTTCACTGGTGGCCGGTGCGAAGTATCGCGGTGAATTCGAGGAGCGGCTGAAGGCCGTGCTGTCGGAGGTGAAGGCCGGCGAGGGACGAATCTTGTTGTTCGTCGACGAGTTACACACCGTGGTCGGTGCCGGCGCGGCGGAGGGGTCCCTGGACGCAGGCAACATGCTCAAGCCGATGCTGGCGCGCGGAGAGTTGCACATGATCGGCGCCACCACCCTCGACGAGTACCGCAAGCACATCGAGAACGACGCCGCATTGGAGCGTCGCTTCCAGACGGTGCTGGTGGACGAACCCGACGTGGCGGACACCATTTCGATTTTGCGCGGTCTGCGTGAACGTCTCGAGGTGTTCCACGGTGTGCGGATCCAAGATGGTGCGTTGGTTGCCGCGGCGACGCTGTCGCACCGCTATATCACCGACCGTTTTCTGCCGGATAAGGCGATCGACCTTGTCGACGAGGCGTGCGCGCGGCTGCGGACCGAAATCGATTCGATGCCAGCCGAATTGGATGAAATCACCCGTCGGGTGACACGCTTGGAGATCGAAGAGGCCGCGCTGTCCAAAGAGCGTGACTCTGCTAGTAAGGCCCGCCTAGAGGAACTCCGCAAAGAACTCGCCGATCTACGAGCCGACGCCGATGCCCGGCACGCGCAGTGGGACGCCGAACGGCAGGCGATCCGCCGGGTGCAGGAGCTTCGCGAACAGCTCGAGCAGTTGCGTCTGCAGGCAGAGGACGCCGAGCGCGCTTACGACCTGAACCGGGCGGCCGAGCTGCGGTACGGCCAGATCACGGAACTGGAACGCAAACTGCAGGCAGCCGAGGAGCAGCTCGAGTCCAAACAGGGTCACCGGCCGCTGTTGCGTGAGATGGTCACCGAAGACGAGATCGCCGAAATCGTCGCGGCCTGGACCGGGATACCGGTGGCCCGACTGCAGGAGGGCGAACGCGACAAGCTGCTGCGTCTCGATGAGATCCTGCACGAACGAGTGGTCGGCCAGGACGAAGCGGTGCAACTGGTCGCCGACGCGGTGATCCGGGCCCGCTCCGGCATCCGGGATCCACGCCGGCCGATCGGTTCTTTCATATTCCTGGGGCCCACCGGCGTCGGCAAGACCGAACTGGCGAGGACGCTGGCGGCGGCCCTGTTCGACAGCGAAGACAATATGGTGCGTCTGGACATGAGTGAGTACCAGGAGCGACACACCGTCAGCCGGCTGGTGGGTGCGCCACCGGGGTACATCGGCTACGACGAGGGCGGCCAGCTGACCGAGGCGGTGCGCCGCAAGCCCTACTCGGTGGTGTTGTTCGACGAGATCGAGAAGGCGCATGCCGACGTCTTCAACACCTTGTTGCAGGTGCTCGACGACGGTCGGCTGACCGATGCGCAGGGACGCCAGGTCGATTTCCGCAACACGGTGGTCATCATGACGTCCAACGTTGGCTCGCAGTACTTGCTCGACGGTGTCACGGCGGACGGTGAAATCAAGCCGGACGCGCGTGACCGGGTGATGGCCGAGCTGCGTGGCCACTTCCGGCCGGAGTTCCTCAATCGGGTCGACGACATCGTGCTGTTCACCCCGCTGGTGCTCTCCCAGATCGAGCGGATCGTCGAGCTACAGCTGCAAGAGCTGCGAAATCGCCTGGCGGAGAGGCAGATCGAGCTGGACATAAGTCCGGATGCCCGTCGGCTGATCGCCGAACACGGCTTCGACCCGGTGTACGGGGCGCGGCCGCTGCGTCGCTACATCGCGCACGAGGTGGAGACGAAGATCGGCCGGGCGTTGATGCGCGGTGACATCACCGC
>DASXMA010000188.1:0-1574 GCA_036495965.1 Mycobacterium sp. | reverse complement strand
GGCGGCGCCGTCATCGCCGACGGCCCCGCGCACGGCGTGATCGACAAGGACCTGAACGTCTTCGGCTACCACAACATGCTGGTCTGCGACGGGTCGGCGATCCCGGCCAACCCCGGCGTCAATCCCGCCCTGACCATCACCGCCCTCGCCGAACACGCCATGTCCCAAATCCCCGCGTCACAGCCGGTGCTCTCGCCGATCAGCCGGGCCGGCCTCCAGATCGATGAACAACGGTGATGACATCCGTTGCTAGTAACATCCACTCACGGCACCAAGGCACCCCCGGGGAGACGCGGACGTAACTATGCCCAAACCCGTTGAGGCTGCATCGAAATCCAAATCCGGCATTCAGCCGAGGAACACTCGGCTGGATCGCGAGGCGGCGGAAGCCCGATTGGTCACAGCTGCCATCGCGTTGCTGGCCGACAAAGGGCCCACCGAGCTTCGAGTCCGTTCGGTCGCGGATGCCGCCGGTATGTCGACGATCGCGGTGTATCACCACCTCGGCGGACTACCCGAACTCGTCAACGCCGTGGTCGAGCGAGGCTTCCAGGACCTTGGTGATGCGTTTCGCGAGACACCCGCCACAAACGATCCCGTGACCGACTTGTTCGCCATGGCATTGGCGTCGCGGCGGTTCGCCCAGGCCAATCCGCACCTCTACGATCTGATGTTCGGACTGTCCACCCGGGGCGGTTACCGTCCTGCCGACTCCGCCAGCACGGTCCGGGCCGATAGTTTCCAGGTGGCCTACGCCCTGCTGATCACCGCTTGTGACCGGCTCGTGTCGAGTGGCCGGGTCCGAGCCGACCAAAATGCCGAAGCAGTCGCGCCCCAATTATGGAGTGCCGTACATGGATTCATCACCCTCGAACTCGGCAATCATTTCGCTCATTTCCGCGAACCCGTCCGCGAAGTCCTACAGCCCACCATGGTCAACATCGCAATCGGACTGGGTGATGACCCCAAACTAGCGCTGGCGTCCCACGCCGCGGCGATGCGGGCAAGTCGCTAGCCCGCGTCATCGACGGGCAGAATTCGCCCGCCACCAGGACGGAGTGCTACCTGTCTTGCTTCGAGTTCCCACAATGCGCGCTGAACGCCGTGGTCACGGAGAAGTCGTGCATCGACGACAGGTCCGAGCACACCCCGCAGTGCCGAGACGGGGCGCCAACGCGCAGGAACGGCTACGGCGCGTCGCCGTTGTTCGAGTCCGTTGACGATGGCGGCAGCAGCCGTCTCCGGCTGGATGCGTTTGACGACGAACTTCGGCATCGCCGAGAGGAGAGCCAGGACGTGCGGGTCCTCGTCGATGCCGTGGCGGATCATGTCCGTCTCGATAAGCGAGAAGTACGCTGTCATGGCTGAGGCTCCGTGATTGGCCAATTCGACGGCGAGGGCTCGGCCCGCTTGCTCGACCGCCGCTTTGCTCATCGCGTACGGAATCGCCCCTGCACCGTTGAGATAAGCGAAAACCGAACTTATCAGCGCGATTTGGCCACGGTTGCGGATCACGGACTCGATCGTGGCGGAGACCGTGTTGGCGACACCGATCACGTTGACCGACATCACAC
>DASXMA010000187.1:0-4488 GCA_036495965.1 Mycobacterium sp. | reverse complement strand
TCACGGGGTTCGATCGTGAGGGCCCGCCACGCCCGGCTGCGCCGCGCTCGCGACCCTCACTAGGCTCATCTGAATGCGCCTAGGTCGAATCGCCAGCCCGGACGGTGTTGCCTTCGTCAGTATCGAAGGCGACCTCAACGATCCCACCGAGATGATCGCCCGCGAGATCGCCGAGCATCCATTCGGTACCCCGAACTTCACCGGCCGATCATGGCCGCTGGCCGATGTCCGGCTGCTGGCCCCTATGCTGGCCGGCAAGGTGGTCTGCGTCGGCAAGAACTACGCCGATCACATCGCGGAGATGAGTAGCTTTGCAACGGGCCCGGCGGCGCCAGACCCGATTATCTTTCTCAAACCCAATACCGCCATCATCGGACCGAATGTGCCGATCCGATTGCCCGCCAACGCTTCCCCCGTGCACTTCGAGGGTGAGCTGGCGGTAGTCATCGGCCGGCCCTGTAAGGACGTTCCGGCCGCCCAGGCCGCCGAAAACATCCTCGGCTATACCATCGGCAACGACGTGTCGGCACGCGATCAACAAAAGGCCGATGGCCAATGGACTCGGGCCAAGGGGCACGACACGTTCTGCCCGGTGGGGCCATGGGTCGTCACCGACCTGGACCCGGCCGATCTCGAACTGCGCTCCGAAGTCAACGGCCAAGTCAAACAGCACAGCCGAACCTCGCTGATGATCCACGACGTCGGCGTCATCGTGGAATGGATCTCGGCCGTGATGACATTGCTGCCAGGAGATCTCATCCTCACCGGGACACCGGCAGGTGTCGGACCCATCGAGGACGGTGACACCGTCTCCATCACCATCGAGGGAATCGGCAGCCTCACCAATCCCGTGGTCCGCAAAGGAAAGTCGTGACTGCGACCGTCGGTGAATCGGCCCCTGAAGCAGCTCAAGTCCGGGTTCGATTCTGTCCGTCTCCCACCGGCACACCCCACGTCGGGATGGTCCGCACCGCGCTGTTCAACTGGGCCTACGCGCGGCACACCGGCGGCACCTTCGTTTTTCGCATCGAGGACACCGACGCCGCGCGCGACACCGAGGAAAGCTATCTGGCGCTGCTCGACGCGCTGCGCTGGCTCGGCCTGGACTGGGACGAGGGGCCCGAGATCGGCGGACCCTACGGCCCGTACCGGCAGTCGCAGCGCAGCGACATCTACCAAGAGGTGGTGGCCAAGCTGCTTGCGTCCGGCGATGCCTACCACGCCTTTTCGACGCCGGAGGAGGTCGAGGCCCGTCATATCGCCGCCGGTCGCAATCCGAAGCTGGGCTACGACAATTTCGACCGCGATCTGACCGATGCACAGCGCTCGGCGTTTCTCGCCGAGGACCGTAAGCCGGTGGTACGGCTGCGAATGCCCGACGGAGATCTCCATTGGGACGACCTGGTGCGCGGCCCCACTACCTTCGCGGCGGGCAGCGTGCCCGACTTCGCGTTGACCCGGGCGAGCGGGGATCCCTTGTACACCTTGGTCAACCCGTGTGACGACGCACTGATGAAGATCACTCATGTGCTGCGTGGCGAGGACCTGCTGCCGTCGACTCCGCGTCAGCTTGCGCTGTATCACGCGCTGATCCGGATCGGGGTCGCCGAGTGGGTTCCGGAATTCGCCCACCTGCCAACGGTGTTGGGGGAGGGAACTAGAAAGCTTTCCAAGCGCGACCCGCAGTCGAATCTGTTCACCCACCGCGATCGGGGCTTCATTCCCGAAGGGCTGCTGAATTATCTTGCGTTGCTCGGCTGGGCGATCGCCGACGATCACGACCTGTTCAGCCTTGACGAAATGGTGGCCGCGTTCGACGTTGTCGACGTCAACTCCAATCCAGCCCGATTCGACCAGAAGAAGGCCGACGCGATCAACGCCGAGCACATCCGGATGCTCGACGCGGACGACTTCGCCGCCAGGCTGCGCGAGTACTTCAGCGCACACGGCCATCGCATCGAGTTGGACGACTCCGCATTCACCGCTGCCGCTGCGCTGGTGCAGACCCGCATCGTGGTGCTCGGGGACGCATGGGATCTGCTGAAGTTTCTCAACGACGACGAATACGCGATCGACCCCAAGGCCGCTGCCAAGGAGCTGGGTCCAGAAGGGGCCGCGGTGCTGGAGGCGGCGCTGGCAGCGCTGGACGGCGTGACGGATTGGACCGCCGCCCAGATCGAGGCCGCTCTCAAGGCCGCACTGATCGAGGGACTGGCGCTCAAACCGCGCAAAGCGTTTGGCCCGATCCGGGTTGCCGCCACCGGCACGACGGTCAGCCCGCCGTTATTTGAATCACTGGAGTTACTCGGCCGCGACCGCAGCCTGCACCGGCTGCGGGCTGCCCGCGACGAGGCGGCCTAAGTTTTTGGTAGTCTGCACGTCGGCCGACTACGGCTGGCAGCAGCGGTCTGAGGACACTTGTGCGCGTCCGCAGAATGCGCTCTGACCAGCGGTTCTAGGCAGCCCGATGGGGTATGGTGTAATTGGCAACACAGCTGATTCTGGTTCAGCCATTCTAGGTTCGAGTCCTGGTACCCCAGCAAAATCTGGCCACCACAAGCGATTAGGTGGGCATATGCGGGTGAGCTATGCTGACAGCTCGGATCGGTTCAGGCCCCGTCGTCTAGCGGCCTAGGACGCCGCCCTCTCACGGCGGTAGCGTGGGTTCGAATCCCATCGGGGCTACAAACGTTTACTGGCCGGTCCCCGATACTGCCGGTGCGGTCGATCCGCCCACTGGCATGGCCGGCAAGCCGAGCTTTTGGTGATCCCACGAGCGTGCTCGACGGGCCACGATGCGCACGCAGACCCGCTTGTTCATCATCTGCTCGACGAAGGGCTTCATTTCGTCGCTGTACGGGCCGGTATAGCGCTCGAACACGCTGACCCCGACCCGGTGCGAGACGTCGGGATCGTCGATGATCTCCGCGATGCCTTCGAAGGACACCCCGCGCAACGTGTCATAGGTGTCGCCGCCCTCGATCAGGAAGCTCACCCGCGGATCCCGTTTGACATTGACCGCCTTCTGCGACTTGGCCTTGGTCTCCAGCCAGATTTCGCCGTCGACCACGGCGTACCACATGGCGGTTAAGTGCGGCTGCCCGTCGGGACCAACGGTGGCCAATGTCCCGGTGCGGCTCTTGACGACAAAATCGGCGACCTCGTCCTCCGACATGACGATGCTCGCGCGCTGATTGGTTCCCATGGCGTCAGTCTGTCAGGCGGCCGCGAGCCGGTGAGCGTCGACTGGTCCTCGAGTGTGCGGTCACGGCTTTGGGCGTGCGCTGAGGGTGGGAAATTCGCGATTCCGCCCGGGGTGCACAGTCGAAACCCTGACTGCACACTCGAGCTGGCGGGGCGAAGGGGTGTTAGAGCCGACGGGTGAGCGCTTCGGCCGCAGACAAAAGATCGGCGGCCCAACGCGCTCCCGGACGCCGTCCGATTCGGTCGATGGGCCCCGACACCGAGATGGCCGCGATGACGACGCCGCGGCTGTCGCGCACCGGCGCCGACACGCTGGCTACCCCTGGCTCGCGTTCGGCCACGCTTTGTGCCCAACCGCGCCGGCGCACTTCGGCCAGCGCCCGGTCGGTGAATTTCGCTGCCGGTAGTACGGCTTTCTGGGTGGCGGCGTCGCTATGGGCCAGCAGCACCTTGGCGCCCGAGCCTGCGGTCATCGGCAGGCGTGCGCCGACCGGAACCGTATCGCGAAGGCCCGCAGCCGGTTCCAGGGCGGCCACGCAGACCCGCGAAGTGCCCTCGCGACGGTACAGCTGCACGCTTTCCCCGGTGGTTTCACGCAATCGCGGAAGCACCGCCGCGCTGGCGGCCAGCAGCGGATCGTTGACATGGGCCGCGAGTTCGGTGAGCACGGGACCAAGCCGCCAACGCCCTTCGTCGTCGCGCGCCAGCAGGCGATGAACTTCCAGCGCCGCCGCCAGCCGGTACGCGGTGGCTCTGGGCAACCCGGTCCGCTCACACAGTTCGGCTAACCCGCAGGGCGATTCCGCAATCGTATGCAGCAGCCCCACACTTTTGTCGAGAACACCGATTCCGCTATGCTGTCTCACAAGGAGATACTAGCGTCTCGCATTATGAGATCACCAGCCTGAATCGATCGGCGAGTCGCGAACGAGGTGAATCGAGGCGAGTTCGAGATGGGCACCGAGACGAACGCGGTCGGCGCAGCCAGGCCGCGCACACTGGCCGAAAAGGTTTGGGACGACCACGTTGTGATATCCGGCTCATCCGGCGAGGGGGCCTCTCAGCAAGCGGGAGCGCCTGACGTGATCTACATCGATCTGCATCTGGTGCATGAGGTCACCAGTCCGCAGGCGTTCGACGGCCTGCGCCTGGCCGGCCGCCCGGTGCACCGGCCCGACCTGACGCTGGCCACCGAAGATCACAACGTGCCCACCATCGACATCGACAAGCCGATCGCCGACCCGGTCTCGCGCACCCAGGTCGAGACATTGCGGCGAAACTGCG
>DASXMA010000186.1:0-16517 GCA_036495965.1 Mycobacterium sp. | reverse complement strand
GCCATCGACAATGATCCACCCACATTGACCGCCCGCTTGATGGCGGCGATCGCCGCGGTCGGCCGCGCCGCGAGATACGAGGCTCGTTCGACGGCCCGTGAAATGAGTTGCTCGGCGGGGACGATCTCATCGATCGCCCCGATTGCCAACGCTTCTTCGGCAGGAAAGGGCCGCCCTTCCAGGATCGCGACCAGCGCACGGTGTGAACCGATCAGCCGAGGGAGGCGCTGGGTGCCGCCAGCGCCGGGCGGAAAGCCGAGCAGAACTTCCAGATGCCCGATGAAGTAGTCGCCTTCAGCCATCAATCGAAGATCACAGGCCCACGACAGCTCGGCACCCATACCCAGTGTTGAGCCGTTGAGGGCAGCCACGAAGATCGTGGAGCTGGTCGTCATCCGAACCAAGGTCTGGTGCATATGGTCAAGCTGCACCGCCCCCATGATGGGAGTCTTGCTCGCAAGCCTTCGCGTGAGTTTATTGCGGCCGAGTTGCCGGGCGATCTTCGCCACCACCCTCGTGACACTGCGGCCCACCGGGGGAATGACTGATCCGTCTGCCTGCAGCCATTGCAGATCGGCGTGGCTGATGAATCGGTGCGGATGCGACCCGGTGAACACCACCGCACGAATGCTGGGATCGCGGTCGGCGCGCTCGACAAGGTCAAATAATTCTGGAGCATCCTCGCGACCGAACAGGCCCAGGTCATCGCCAACGAAGCGCGCGATGATCACGCCGCCGTCGCGCACCTCGGTCTGGATGCGTTGGCGTCCGCGAGGTTGCTGAGACATGGGGCCGGCCCCTCCGTATCGGGTTGATGTGTGACTCGCACTGGAGTCCACGCATACATAACTTAGTTACAAACTTCGTTATAAGCTAGAACACTAGCTCCGATTCCACAACCCTTTGTCTACACCGCCGCGATCTTCGCCGAGCGCCTTTGGGCGGACGCCGGTCGCAGCTTGTAACCTCGTTACGCGAGCTCTAGTTCGGTTGAACAGGAAAGGTGCGCGGCTCCCGATGCCGAAATCCAATAAGGAGGCCTCGGCTCGATTGACGCACGCGGAGATCGTTGAGCGGCTGGTCGAGGCGGCCACGAAGTTGCTTGCCGACGAGGGGCCAACCGAGATCAAGGCACGATCGGTCGCCGAGGCCGCGCAGGTATCCACGATGGCGGTGTATTACCACCTCGGCGGGATCCCCGAGTTACTCCAAGCCGTCGTCGACAAAGGATTCCGCGAGCTGGGTCAAGCCTTCGTCGCCGTACCCTCGAGCGACGATCCGGTCACCGATCTGTTCGCGATGGCGTTGGCGACCCGCAGATTTGCCCAGGACAATCCGCATCTCTACGACCTGATGTTCGGACTCGCGACGCGCGGAAGCTATCGGCCACCACAAACCGCGCGCTCCGGCGCAAGCGGGCGATCCGAGGAGTTCCAGGCGGTCTACGCGCATCTTGTCCAGGCATGCACCCGGCTGGTAGGCAGCGGCCGCGTCCGCAGCGACGAGGATCCCGAGGCCGTTGCCTCCCAACTCTGGAGCGCTGTCCACGGATTCGTGACGCTGGAATTGGGCGACCACTTCGCTCAGTTCCCAGATCCCGGCCGCCAGGTCTTTCAGTCAATGATGGTCAACGTGCTCGTCGGGTTGGGTGACACTGCCGGTTTGTCCAAGGCTTCCCACACTGCAGCAGTCGACGCAGCATGCCCGATGCCTGCAGACCGCGCGTGAGCCTTCACTTCAACTGCGCTGTCCGACCCTCACGTTCTCGAGTGATCGATTCGTACAGGCGCGCTGCCGCCTCGTGCGACGCCTCCGCACGCTTGCACGTATCGCCCAGTCCGACAGAGAGATTCACACCCATCGGCAGCATCACCTGCCTCACCGGATCGTCAAACCCGACAAAGGTCTCGGCCAGCTCCAGCGTGATGAAGCCGTGCACAAAACTCCACAACTGGGCGGCTACAACCTCGGGGTCCTGTTGCCTGACCCTGCCTGAGCTGACGAGCCGTTCGCACGCTTGTGAGACATGAGAGTAGGCGGCTCGGAAGGCCGGCGAACGTCCACTCAAACGAACGTCCGAATCTGTCGGTGGTCGGTACGTCGCGCGAGTCGACAGTCCAAACATCAAGTCATATAGGTGGGGGTTCTTGCGGGCGACCCGCCGACACGTCAACGCCAGGACGGCGAGATCAGCGATGGGATCATCGGTCACCGGTATCTGCGAAAACGCTCGCTCGAGCTCCTTGAATCCATGGTCGATAACAGCACGCATGACCTCGGGGACTCCACCGAAGTGGTGGTAGACCACCATCGACGACAGTCCGGCCGCCGACGCCACCGTGCGCGCCTTGATGGCGGACGGGCCCTGCTCGGCCAGCAGGCCGACCGCGGCTTGAATGAGCCGCTCCGGCACACCGTCGGATGTCGGACGCTCCATGTCTCGCATGTTCGATCTGACTCCTCACCTGATCCCGTTCGTCGAGGTCATAGGCCTCCGAAGTGACTATTGCCAACTGTGGATAACTTCGTTATAGTACTCGCATAACCTCGTTATACCACTGGAAGGACATCGCGATGAGCGGCCATTTCGAGATCGAGGACCGCGGAGCCATCCTCATCGCCCGGATCGACGGCGGCCCGCACAGCTTGTTCGGCGTCGACCTCGCCAGTCAGCTCGACGATTTGGTGGACCGCGCCGACCGCGATGCCAGCGTCCACGCCGTCGTGTTCACCGGGGCGCGTCCCGGTCGGTTCATCAGCCACGCTGACGTGCGGTGGCTGCAAGCCGAGGGCGCTGCGGTGCCCGAATTGGGTCGACGCGGCGCCTCGGCCGCTCTGCGCCTGGCTAGAGGCGTAGACCGAGCCCGTGTCCCCGAGCCGGTTCTGCAGAAGACCCCGCTGCGGGGAGTCGCCCAGCTCGACCGGCTCCACGCCACGTTTTTGAAGATGAATGCCAGCGGAGTCATCTTCGTTGCCGCCCTGAACGGCTCGGCTCTGGGTCTGGGCGCGGAATTCGCCTGGACGTGCGATCTGCGTGTCATGGCCGACGGGGAGTTCTTCATTGGTCAGCCGGAAGTCCTCCTCGGGATCATGCCGGGCGGTGGCGGCAGCCAACGACTGACCCGCCTGATCGGCACCCACAGGTCGCTGGTCGCGATCCTTGAGGGCAAGCCGTTCACGCCCGCGCAGGCTCTGGCCAACGGGGCCGTCGACGAGGTCGTGGCACCTGACGAGGTCCTCACGCGGGCGACCGAGCTTGCCGAGTACTTCGGCAAGCGGACCAAAGGGTCGGTCGAGGCCATCAAGAGATCGGTGTACTTCGGCGGCTCGATGTCGTTGTCGGAAGGCTTACACATGGAGCGCACCGAGTTCCTCGGTACCGATCAGTCCGAGGTCGGTCAGGAACTGATGCTCCAGTACCTGGCCGATGCGGAGTCCACCGGCGAGCTACCCCTCTACCGCCCGGACACCTACGCGCAGGCGCTCGAAGCGGGCCGGGTGCCCGCGGTCGGCTCGACCAACGGGGCGGTGCGGAAATGAGCACTGCGCAGTCCTTCACCCGCCACGATGTCTCGTTCAGTTCCGGCGAGGACACCTGTGCCGCATGGCTTTACATGCCGGATGGGATGACGTCGCCGCCCGTGGTCATCCTCGGCCACGGCCTCGGCGCCACCCGCGAGATGCGCTTGGACGCCTTCGCCGAGCGTTTCGCACGCGCCGGCCTGGCCGCACTGGCCTTCACCTACCGGCACTTCGGCGACAGCGGCGGCCAACCCCGCCAGCTGCTATCGATCAAGCGGCAGATCGCCGACTGGGACGCCGCCATCGCCTACGTAAAGGCTCGCCCCGATATCGATGGAACCCGGATTGCGGTGTGGGGCAGCTCCTTTGGCGGCGGCCACGCCGTCACCGTCGCCTCACGTCATCCTGAACTGCGAGCGGCTGTGGCCCAATGCCCGTTCACCGACGGTTTGGCTTCCGCGCTTGCGCTGGGCCTGGCTGCCTCGCTGCGACTGGCTCCGGTTCTGGCCCGCGACGTGGCGGCCAAGGTCCGCGGCCGGGCGCCGGTGATGATGCCCCTCGCCGGTGCCCCCGGTTCGCTGGCGCTGATGAACGCCCCGGACGCCCTACCGGGCTACCGGGCCCTGGTGCCAGCCGACGTCACCTTCCGCAATGAGGTACCGGCGCGGGTCGCTCCGGCCGTCATGGCCTACCGGCCCGGGCGCGCGGTGAAGAAAATCAACTTCCCAATCCTGTTCTGCGTCAGCAATACCGACACCGTCACGCCACCCGCCCAGACGCTCCGATACGCCGGCACGGCACCGCAAAGCGAGATCAGGCGCTATGCCGCCGGCCATTTCGACTTCTACGTCGGCGAGGCCTTCGAGGCGCTGGTGTGCGACCAACTCGAGTTTCTTACCCGCCAACTCTGCCCGGCGCCCGCCACTTCGGCTCTTCGATCGGAACGGCTGCCACACAGCGGATAGCCAGCCCGGCTCCCTCGTCGATTCCGGTGCCATCCATCCAGTTATCGACAAGATCTTTCCGTCCCAATCGACCACGGAAACTCTGGCTTACGTCGAAAAGGGCCGCGCAAGGGGCAAGGTGGTCGTGAAGGTCAGATGACCAACCCCACTCCGGGGCTAATGGGGTCGGCCACTTCACCTTGAAGCTGCTTCACGACCCGAGGAATTGCAGAGCTTCGTCAACAAACTCGTTGTGATACTGGAATATGCCGCCGTGGCCGGCGTCGGCATAGAGGCTGAGTCGGGCATTGGGTAGGCGCCGCGCCAAGTCGACAGAGTTACTGCTCGGCACCATCCTGTCGTGGTCACCGTTTGCTACCAGGACCGGCTGCCGAATGGCCGTCACGTCAGCCGGCGGCTGATCTCCCCAGGCATGGATCGCCTTCAGCTGGGTGCGAAAGGCCAAGGGAGAGATCGACTTATCGCGGTCGTTCTTGCGTTCCCTCAGTCGCTTCACAAATTTTCGAGCTTCTGACTTGCCGTTTGCCGTCTTCGTGAAGAAGAGGTTTTCCTTGGGATCCTTGAAAGTCAGGACAGCTTTTATCGTGTCGCTGATGGTCACACGGGTGACGTTCTCGATGCCCTCGCCTCCGGCCGGACCGGTGCCCGCGAGAATGATCTTTCGAACGAGCTGCGGCTCTTCTTGGGCGATCACCTGCGCGATGAACCCGCCCATCGAGAATCCGAGGAGATCGACCCGATCCAACCCGAGCGCGCGGATGAAGGCGACAGCGTCGCGCGACATCGCGGCTATCGAGTTCGGTGTCTTGCCCTTTGACGCGCCAACGCCCCGGTTGTCGAAGGCGATCACCCGGTGCTTGGCAGCGATGCCGTCGACGACCCTGGGGTCCCAGTTGTCCAAGACGGCGGCCAGGTGGTTGAGGAAGATCACCGGCACGCCGGTGTTCGTGCCAAGCTCGCGGTAGACGAATGTCGTTCCTCCGACATCAATGGTCTTGGTCGGTACGTCCTTGAAGGTCGTGCTCACAATCCCAATCTCTCTTCGCTGGTGGCCCGCCGGGAATGCCCAGCGACGCTGTGGTTGTGCCATGGCGCCCCTCCTTGTATACCGAATGGTGTACTTCCAGGGTCATGACGCTACACCGGGAGGTCCCCGATGTAAATCGATCGGTCTACTTCACATATGGGCAAGGATTGTGAGCCGAGGCACGCACGAGAGCTGTCGCAGTCGTGGGGCTGTTAAAGGTGACTGCATGCGCACACCGTTGACGCCGACGTCGTGGATCCTGAATGCCCTGAAATCAGTGGAGATCTCGTTTCTTGTCGCGCCCAGCGTTGCCAAGCCGGTATACTGACCGGTATACTCTGGTGGTCACCTCGCTTGCCGGGACGCGGGTACTGAGCCGTCGCGGTGTGCTTACCAGAAGAGAGATCACATGCCTTCCGTATTGGTTACCGGCGCCGGCAGAGGAATCGGTCTGGCAATCACCGAGCACATGAGCCGACGCGGTTGGGACGTCTATGCCACCGCTCGATCCGACACCGCCCTCCGTAGCCTTGATCGGTTGCCCAATGTGCATGCGATTCCCCTCGACATCACCGACAGGACCGCTATCGCAGCGATTTCCGATCGCCTGCCCGCTGCGCTGAATGGTGTCGTCAACAATGCCGGCGTCGTCGTGAGCGGACCGGTGGAGGGTTTGACCCTGGATGATTCATCAAGGCAACTCGAGGTCAACGTGATCGCCCAGATCGGGGTGACCCAGGCGGTCCTGCCGAAAATACGTGAAGGCAGTGGACGGGTGGTGTTCATCTCATCGGTCAGCGGATTGATCACCACGCCGGGCACCGGAGCCTACTCCGCATCGAAGTACGCCATCGAGTCCTTGGGGGACGCACTCCGGATCGAGTTGCGCCCATGGCGGATCCCCGTCTCGCTCATCGAGCCAGGACCCATCCGCACGGATATGTGGGATACCGCGGTCGACGAGTACGACAGCATGACCGAACAACTGACCGACGAGCATCGCGAACTCTACGCATCACATCTTGCCGGGACCCGGAAGTTGTTGGGGCGCATGCAGAAACTCGCCGCCGATCCCAAGCGGGTCACCAAGGCTGTCGATCATGCGCTGACCTCCAGGCGACCCAAACGTCGCTACCTGCTAGACACCGTCAGCCGCGCGCAGAAGGTAATCGTCGGCATAACTCCCACCGCGATCAACGACGCCGTCGTGTCGGCAGCCACCACGTCGAAGTGAGTCCATGTCAGGGCCGTCAGCGCTTGACGCGCGGCCTCCGCCCGCAAACGCGCTCAACGCGAAGTAACGCGTCTCTGCCAGCCAAGCAAGATGGGCACTCCCACGGTTTCGAGCACGATTGCTGCGACTGAGATGCGGTGCGGGCGCCCGCGCTGTTGCCATGACCTCAGGCGCGCAAGCCCGCCAGTGAAGATCGCTGACAGTGCGTAAGTCAAGGCCGGCGATCGGTCGACACGCGCGAGTTGAGACCAGATGACGGGTCCCACTGCGAATTTGAAAACGTTGGCATATCGCAGAGAGCTGTCCACCGTGGGTATCACATCTGGCGAGCCGCCCGGCACGCCCTGAGGACCGCGAACGATCTCGCCGGACGCGCTGGCCATCGGCACGGCCGCAAGGACTGCAAGCGTCCACTGCAATCCTCGCCGGCTGCGACTACTGGGCTGCGTCACGGCTCCTCCTGGTATACCGATTGGTATAGCTGGTTCGGTCGACGCTACGCTTTGCTCGCTGCTATGTAAACGGCCCGGCAAAAAAGCGGCGAGGGGCTGAGTTATCGCCGGCGCCGCCGATCTCGTGGTTGAGCCGGACGGTGCTGGGAGATGAGTTCGTTGAGATGCTTGGCGGCTTGCTCGAGCGGCTTGGTCGACCGCGCGGCGCGGGAAAGGATGACGGCCCCTTCGAGCGATGCGACGATTGTCGTCGATAATGACTGGGCTGCAGCACGATTGATGCCGTCGCGTTTGAGCCTGTCAGCGAACAGCTGAGCCCACTCGGCGAACACGTCGGCAGCGGTGCTGGCGGCTTCTGGTGCTTCGTCTCGAGAACATGCCGCCGCGACGATCGGGCAACCACCTTCGAAATCCGTGCTGACCAAGACCTCGCTCCACATGCGAGTGAATGCCCCGATCGGGTCCGGTTGCTCGACATAGCCGCGCAATGTAGTGGTCATCTCGTCTCCCGCTGACCGCGTCGCCGCGGCAACGAGCTCGGCCTTTCCGCGGGGGAAGTTGAGATAGATCGTCCGACGGGTCACACCGCTGGCCGCCAAGATTTGGGCAACGCCAGTGCCAGGGACTCCGTGTCGCTGCATCAGCCTGGCCGTGGCAGAAGTGAGGCGCTCGCGTGCTCGCATGACTTGAAATATACCATTCGGTCTACTAGCCGGGCGTGGGTAATCCAATCGGTGTACTTTTCTCTTTTACCATTAAAGAAAGGGCCGACCGTGTCCTCCTTGGCGCCCAACGATTTCGACTGGTTGCCCGGTGACTGAACAACTCGCCGCGCTGAACGGCAAGGAGGTGTCGAGCGCCGCGTTGTATCTGTCCCCAAGGATTCCGGCGCACCTCTGTGGCCTCTACAGCCACAAATCGACGTGGCAGTCCGTTCCGCTGGTCGGCCACATCCCAAGCGCGCCAGGAAGCCCCGGCCTGAGCCGCCGACGAGACGGACGCATGCTAAGGCAGGAAGTGCTCTTTGTAGATCTGTCCATGCACCCCGGTGGTGCGGTCGACCACTTGGGAGACGTGGAAGTCCGCGGCCGCGGACAGGTAGGCGTAGGCGGTGGCGCGGTCCATGCCGCGGTCGTGCTCGAGGTAGTCCAGCGCGTTTATCACCGAGCGCCGCATGGCGACATCGAGATCGGTGACCTGACCATTCTTCGCGCCGTCGGGGTCGGACAGTCCGATCGGTATCCACGCCTGGGGGGTTTCGGCGAACGGGTAGTAGAAGGCCACGCTGGGCGCGTCACCGGAGCCTTTCTTACAGACGGTGAGGCGGAAGGTGGCGCGCAGCGCCCCCTCCATCGCCGTCAGCGCCACCTCGCCGTCGCCCATTGCCATGTGCGGATCGCCGACATAGAACAGCCCACCCGGGGCGAACACCGGCAGATAGAAGGTCGACCCGACGCCGAGAAGGTTGATGTCGATATTGCCGCCGCCGAGCGTCGGAGGGATCGAGTTCGCGTTGGGTGACGTGAGGCCGGTGTCGGTCACGAAGGCGACCCCGATTATGCCCATGAAGGGATTCAACGGGAACCGCACGGTGCCGCGCGCTCCAACGGGCATCACCCCCCGGCCGTCCTTGACTGGCGTGAACACCGACACGTCGCCCCAGTTCATCGGGTTGGGCTGGGAGCGATGATCGGTGGACACCGAAGGCATCACCTCGGCGAGGCTGATGCCCTTGGGTGCGGCCTTGTCGCCGGTAAGACCCAGCGCCCCCTTGCCGTGCCGGCTGGAGACTACGCCGTAGGGCACCCTTGGCACCGCCTCGAGGGTCTCGATTTTGAGTACGTCGCCGGGCTCGGCGCCCTCGACGAAGACCGGCCCGGTCACCACGTGCGGGCCGTCCTTAACGAAGTCGCGGACTGTCCGGCTATATTCTGCCGCAACGGCTTTCGCGTCGTCTAGGACGTCTTTTTCGCTGATGCCTTGGCCACCGAAATAGGCCACCGGGTTGCGGCCCTGGTCCTCCAGGATGCCCTCGTGGGAGACCGTGTCGATAGTGATTGTCTGCCCGGAGCGCATCTGCAGCACTGGTGCGGCGTGCACCGTGGGCACATAGCCCCACAGCACCTGATCGGGCAGGGAGGCCAGGTAATGGTCACCGCTGCGAGTACCGTGGCCCGGCTGCAACACGGTGATCGTCGAATAAGGCAACGTTGTCGTCGCGGCGTTACCCGGCGACGGATCTTTCGAGCAACCGGCGAGCGCGGCGGTGGCTCCGATACCAACGCCCACCGTGGCGGCCGCCTGGAAAAACCCCCGTCGGTCGAACCCGCCGTCAGCGGGCAGCTTCGGGGCAATCGGCTTCCGACTGGACAATTCGATTACTTCCTTCGCCAGCGATGTACATCTTGTCCTGGAAGCTAGTCACGCGAGGTTTCGGTTGCGTTAGCGCAGGTTTGCGGCAGATTACCCAGCCGTTCGAGCGAGCCGGACCGCAAGCGCCCCAAGCGACACGTTAGTAGCGCGACACGCTTCCGACAGGCTCACTACCAATCCCGACAAGTTGAGCGCGTACTACAACGCGACCTGGAACGGATGTTTCGCCCCCCGGGAACAAGATGCGGGCGCGAGCCGTTAGGATGGTCAACAAGTTGAGTGAACCAGACTCAATCCTGGGTTGACATCATGACGTCGCCGGTAGCAGGCTTGAGCGAGGTTCACTCAGCATAGTGCCACAAGAAAAGCTCTACACACTCAGGAGGAATCACTATGGCTCGTGCGGTCGGTATCGACCTCGGGACCACCAACTCCGTCGTCGCGGTTCTCGAGGGTGGCGACCCTGTCGTCGTCGCCAACTCCGAGGGCTCACGGACTACTCCCTCGGTCGTCGCGTTCGCGCGCAACGGCGAAGTGCTCGTCGGCCAGCCCGCCAAGAACCAGGCGGTGACCAACGTCGACCGCACCGTTCGTTCGGTCAAGCGGCAGATGGGCACCGACTGGTCCATTGAGATCGACGGGAAGAAATACACCGCGCAGGAGATCAGCGCCCGCATTCTGATGAAGCTGAAGCGCGACGCCGAGGCCTACCTCGGTGAGGACATCACCGACGCGGTCATCACCACACCCGCCTACTTCAACGACGCTCAGCGTCAGGCCACCAAGGAGGCCGGCCAGATCGCCGGTTTGAACGTGCTGCGCATCGTCAACGAGCCGACCGCGGCGGCGCTGGCCTACGGGCTGGACAAGGGCTCGAAGGAGCAGCGCATCCTGGTGTTCGACCTCGGTGGTGGCACCTTTGACGTGTCGCTGCTCGAGATCGGCGAGGGCGTGGTCGAGGTCCGTGCCACCAGCGGTGACAACCACCTCGGTGGCGATGACTGGGACGACCGCATCGTCAACTGGCTCGTCGACAAGTTCAAGGGCACCAGCGGCATCGACCTGACCAAGGACAAGATGGCGATGCAGCGGCTGCGTGAGGCCGCCGAGAAGGCCAAGATCGAGCTGAGCTCCAGCCAGGGCACCTCGATCAACCTGCCTTACATCACCGTTGACGCAGACAAGAACCCGCTGTTTCTCGACGAGCAGCTGACTCGAGCCGAGTTCCAGCGCATTACGCAGGATCTGCTCGACCGCACGCGTCAGCCGTTCCAGTCGGTGATCAAGGACGCCGGTATCTCGGTTTCCGAGATCGACCACGTCGTGCTGGTGGGCGGTTCCACCCGTATGCCCGCGGTGTCGGATCTGGTCAAGGAGATGACCGGCGGCAAGGAGCCCAACAAGGGTGTCAACCCCGATGAAGTTGTAGCGGTGGGAGCGGCTCTTCAAGCCGGTGTGTTGAAGGGTGAGGTGAAAGATGTTCTGCTGCTTGATGTTACGCCGCTGAGCCTGGGTATTGAGACCAAGGGTGGCGTGATGACCAAGCTCATCGAGCGCAACACCACGATCCCGACCAAGCGGTCGGAGACCTTCACTACGGCCGATGACAATCAGCCATCGGTGCAGATCCAGGTCTACCAGGGTGAGCGCGAAATCGCTTCGCACAACAAGCTGCTCGGCTCCTTCGAGCTGACCGGTATCCCGCCGGCTCCCCGCGGCGTCCCGCAGATCGAAGTCACCTTCGACATCGATGCGAATGGCATTGTGCACGTCACGGCCAAGGACAAGGGCACCGGCAAGGAGAACACGATCAAGATCCAGGAGGGCTCCGGCCTTTCCAAGGAGGAGATCGACCGGATGATCAAGGACGCCGAGGCGCACGCCGAGGAGGACCGCACGCGTCGCGAGGAAGCCGACGTTCGCAACCAGGCCGAGACGCTGGTCTACCAGACGGAGAAATTCGTCAAGGAGCAGCGTGAGGCCGAGGGCGGTTCGAAGGTTCCCGAGGACACCCTGAACAAGGTGGATGCCGCGGTGGCCGAGGCCAAGACGGCGCTGGGTGGCACCGACATCTCCGCGATCAAGGCGGCGATGGAGAAGCTGGGCCAGGAGTCTCAGGCGCTCGGACAGGCGATCTACGAAGCCACGCAGGCGGAGCCCGCGCAGGCTGGTGGCGAGCCCGGTGGCAGCGCAGGACCCGGCTCAGCTGACGACGTCGTGGACGCGGAGGTGGTCGACGACGACCGGGAGTCCAAGTGACCGAAGGCAACCCGCAGGAACAGGTGACAGTTACCGACAAACGGCGGATTGATCCCGAGACCGGCGAAGTACGGCATGTCCCTCCCGGCGCCGCGCCGGGCGGGACGGCGCCGGGGGGCCGCGGCACGGCTGACGAGGCAGGGGCCAAAGTCGCCGAGCTGACCGCCGATCTGCAACGCGTGCAGGCTGATTTCGCCAACTACCGCAAGCGGGCGCTGCGGGATCAGCAGGCGGCGGCGGATCGGGCCAAGGCCACCGTGGTCAGCCAATTGCTGGGCGTGCTCGACGATCTCGACCGGGCACGCGCCCACGGCGATCTGGACTCGGGCCCGCTGAAGTCGGTCGCCGACAAGCTGATGAGCGCATTGACCGGGCTCGGCCTGGCGGCGTTCGGCGCCGAGGGCGAAGACTTCGACCCGGTGTTGCATGAAGCAGTGCAGCACGAGGGCGATGGTGGTGAGGGCTCCAAACCGGTCATCGGCACTGTCATGCGGCATGGCTACAGACTGGGCGACAATGTGCTGCGCCACGCCCTTGTCGGCGTTGTCGACACGGTCGCGGACGACGGCGACGACTCCGCACCCGATCCCGTCGAAAGCGTTGCCGAAACCGAGCAGGCCGATGCGGACGATAACGCCGACGCCTCCGGTGAATAAAGCACAGAATCAAAACAACAACCGAAGAGAAAGGTGGGAGGGGGTGGCGCGACATGGCCCAGCGTGAGTGGGTCGAAAAAGACTTCTATAAGGAGCTGGGCGTCTCCTCCGACGCCAGTCCTGAGGAGATCAAGCGGGCCTACCGCAAGCTGGCGCGCGACCTGCATCCGGACGCAAATCCCGACAACCCCGCCGCGGGCGAACGGTTCAAAGCTGTGTCGGAGGCGCACAACGTCTTGTCGGATCCGGCCAAGCGCAAGGAGTACGACGAAACCCGCAGGCTGTTCGCCGGCGGCGGCTTCGGTGGCCGCAGGTTCGACACCGGTGGCTTCAGTTTCGACGTAGGTGGTGACGGCGCCGAGTTCAACCTCAATGATTTGTTCGACGCCGCAGGCCGGACCGGTGGCGCCAACATCGGTGACCTGTTCGGCGGCTTGTTCGGGCGTGGCGCAGGGGCCCGGCCCAGCCGGCCACGGCGTGGCAACGACCTGGAGACCGAGACCGAGCTGGATTTCGTCGAGGCCGCTAAAGGCGTAGCAATGCCGTTGCGGCTGACCAGCCCGGCGCCGTGCACCAACTGCCATGGCAGCGGGGCGCGGCCGGGCACCAGCCCCAAGGTGTGCCCCACCTGTAACGGCTCGGGCGTAATCAACCGCAACCAAGGCGCATTCGGTTTTTCCGAGCCCTGCACCGATTGCCGCGGGAGCGGCTCGATCATCGAGCACCCCTGCGACGAATGCAAAGGCACCGGCGTCACAACGCGTACCCGCACCATCAACGTGCGGATACCGCCGGGTGTCGAGGACGGACAGCGTATTCGGCTGGCCGGGCAGGGTGAGGCCGGGTTGCGGGGTGCCCCGTCGGGTGACCTGTATGTGACCGTGCATGTGCGGCCGGACAAGGTCTTCGGCCGTGACGGCGACGACCTCACCGTGACCGTTCCGGTAAGCTTCACCGAACTGGCTTTGGGCTCAACACTTTCGGTGCCCACGCTGGACGGCAAGGTCGGTGTGCGGGTGCCCAAAGGCACCGCCGACGGCCGCATCCTGCGGGTGCGCGGACGCGGGGTGCCCAAGCGGAGCGGCGGTAACGGGGACTTGCTTGTCACCGTGAAGGTAGCCGTCCCGCCGAACGTGGAAGGCGCCGCCCAGGAGGCTCTGCAGGCATATGCGGAGGCGGAGCGCTCCAGTGGGTTCAACCCCCGGGCCGGATGGGCGGGTAATCGCTGATGGCCAAGAACCCCAAGGAACGGGAATCCCGGACCTTCTTGATTTCGGTGGCCGCCGAACTAGCGGGCATGCATGCGCAGACCTTGCGCACCTACGATCGGCTCGGGCTGGTCACGCCGCGCCGGACTTCCGGTGGGGGGCGCCGTTATTCGCAGCACGACGTGGATCTGCTGCGCGAGGTGCAGCGGCTGTCCCAGGACGAGGGCGTCAACCTGGCCGGCATCAAGCGGATCATCGAACTAACTAATCAGGTCCAGGCACTGCGGTCGCGGCTGCACGAAATGGCCGAGGAAATAGTCATGTTGCGCGCCAACCAGCGCCGCGATGTCGCGGTGGTACCCAAGAGCACCGCCCTGGTGGTGTGGCAGCCGCGGAAGGGGCGCTAGCTGTGCATCACGGTCTGCGTCGACTTCGACAACGATCCTGGGCCACTTCAGCCGCGCCAGGGACAAGTCCTGTATCAGCGTCGCTAGCGAAATGAGAAACGCCGCAATGGCAATCCATCCGGTAACTCCCGTTGCAGCGGCGTCGCTCGCTAGACCCTGATCGAAAACTGGGCGACCGCCGGCTCACCGGGGCGCGCACTGCGATAGCCGCCGCGGCGCAGCGCATCGGTCGGCGCGGTCATCGGCTCGAAGCAGACCACGTCCTCGGCGAGTGGCGCGAAGATCTGGGCGGCCGGATACCCCTGCTCGAAGTGGACCTCGAACCGGCGCCCGCCGCCGGACACCGCGAACACCGCGCCGTCGGCCACCTGGTCGTAGGCATCATCAAAAGCCTTGTCGCCCAGCGGCTCTGTTTTCGCCTGCTGCTTAGCGGTATCACCGGTGGGTAGCCCCTTCGCGTCCAGGCTCAAGTGCCGAAGCGACGGGGTCTCGATGATCCACTCGCTGCGGGCCACATCCGGCAATTGCAGATACGGATGAAAGCCGAAGCACAGCGGGACCGCCGCCTCGCCGGTTGCGGTGATCGTGGTGCGC
Source organism: Mycobacterium sp. (assembly GCA_036495965.1). Taxonomy (GTDB): domain Bacteria; phylum Actinomycetota; class Actinomycetes; order Mycobacteriales; family Mycobacteriaceae; genus Mycobacterium. The sequence continues at coordinate 1,820 of DASXMA010000186.1, read as the reverse complement.
ACCGTCAGCGTTCGTTCGGCCAATCGCGCGGTCACCGCCAGCAGATGCGGATACGGGAAGCTGGCGAGCAACCGCGGGTCGGCGCCGAAATCCACCTCGGCGGTCAGCTCGGTGGCCGACTCCGCTGTCACCCGCCAGCCCGGATAAGCGGCCAGCACGCCGTGGATCGGCAACCCGTTGGGATCGGGACGAACACCGTTGTCGCCCGGCGTCAGCGTCACCGTCACATTCTCGGCCGTATAATTGTTGTCGCCCAACCGATTTGCCCAGGGATACAAAATCGGAATCCCCATCGTCTTGCCGTCCGAGAGGTAGGCATCCAGCCCGCGCCGTTGCCCCAGAAGCTCCGTCCCGGCGTCGGTCAGCGAGGTCGCGATCATGCCCCCGTCGGGCACCCACTGCACGGTCACCGATGACGACGGGTCGCGCAGGGTCACGACATGCACGCGGCCAGCTTAGCGGCGATCGCAAGCGCGGCGCAGCCGGGCGCGGCGGGTCGCCGCCATAGTCTTAGCGTGACAGCGGGTCGTGCTGAATGCGCTCCGGTGGGGCCCCTTTGGCGATCAGAGCGGCCTTGGTGGCGCGGACCATGGCCGGTCCGCCGCAGATCAGGATCTGCCGGTCGCCCCAGCCGCCGTACTTGGTCACCACATCGGGCAACCGTCCGCTCTGGCGCACGTGCAGGCCGCGCGGTGGCGTCACGTCGGGGTAATCGGCGGCCCAGGATGGATCGCGGCTGTACTCGGTCACCGGCGAGACCGACAGCCACGGATTGTGCGTCGAGACCTGCCACAGGGTGGGCAGGTCGTAGAGCTCGCAGAAGTAGCGGGCGCCGAAAAACAGGTGCACCCGCGGGTTCTCCGCGTAACGGCTGAGGTCCATGATCAATGCCCGCAGCGGCGCCAGGCCGGTGCTACCGGCCACCATCAGGACGTCTTCGCCGTCCCGGTCGACGCGCAGGCCACCATGCGGGCTGGACAACCGCCACCGATCGCCGGGACGGGTTTCGTTGAGGATGGCGGTGCTGACCAACCCACCGGGGACCAGGCGGACGTGAAACTCGATCCCGCCGTTCGCGTCGGCCGGAATGGCCGGGCTCAGATACCGCCAGCGGCTTGGGCACTGCGGAACGTGGACGTCGACGTACTGGCCCGGGTGGTAGTGCATGGGTCGGTCCAGGCGCAGCCGAACGACCGCGAGGTCCCGGGAGACCCGGAGGTGCTCGACGACGGTGCCGTCCCACCAGGCGGGTCCCTCTTCGGCGTCGGCGGCTCCGCTCATCACCCCGGTGATGAGGTTGAGCGACTGCGTGGCTGCGTCGTCGACGGCGTCGGTCCAGGCCCCCTGAATCATGTCGTCCAGCTGGGTGCGCAGCGTTGCATACAGCGCGCGACGCAACGTGTCGTAATGGGTTGGCAGCACACCATATTTGCGGTGGTCCCGGCCGAGTTGGGCGAGAAACGCGACCGGCTCCTGCGCGCGCTGCGCGACCAGCTCGCCGTACACCCAGTGCAGGGCGTGGGCGAAAGCGATCCGCTGGCCGGCCATCTCGGGAGGGAACAGGTCGCGCACCGAGCCGTCGATGGCGAACCAATGCGTGTAGAAGCGGTGAATCAGTTGATTGCCCAGACCCGAGTCGTCCGGGGCGAAGGCATCGCGCAGCACCCGCAACGCATCTCGGTCCTCTAAGCCCACGGAGCCCGATTCTAAGCTCGTCAGCCCTGCTGGACGGTGTTCGACGTTCCGGCGTTGGCGATCGTGGGTGAGCCCCAGTGATAGGTGACCGCGTTGCCTCTGCCCGAGGTGCTGACGGCATCGGT
>DASXMA010000185.1:0-5466 GCA_036495965.1 Mycobacterium sp. | reverse complement strand
GGCCGGTGAGGCCTGCCCGCCTGAGCTGGTGGAGCGGTGGGCGCCCGCGGGGGTGGTGATCAACGCCTACGGCCCGACCGAGGCCACGGTGTATGCGGCGATCAGTGCGCCTTTAGAGGCGGGACCGGGATCGACGGTGGTGCCGATCGGTTCACCGGTGCCCGGCGCGGCGTTGTTCGTGCTGGATGGTTGGTTGCGGCCGGTGCCGGCCGGGGTGGTCGGTGAGTTGTATGTGGCGGGCAGTGGCGTGGGTGTCGGATATGTCGGCCGGGCGGGGTTGACCGCGTCGCGGTTTGTGGCGTGCCCATTCGGCGGGGCCGGGGCGACCGGAGCACGTATGTATCGCACCGGGGATCTGGTTCGTTGGGGTACAGATGGGCAGCTGCAGTACCTCGGGCGCGCCGATGAGCAGGTCAAGATCCGTGGGTATCGCATCGAGCCTGGTGAGGTGCAGGCCGCACTGACAGGGCTGGACGGGGTGGATCAGGCGGTCGTGATCGCACGCGAGGACCGCCCCGGTGATAAGCGCCTGGTCGGTTACGTCAAAGGAACCGCGGAGCCGGCCAAGATGCGCGCCGCGCTGGCCGAGCGACTGCCGGCCTATATGGTTCCGGCCGCGGTGGTGATGATCGACGCGCTGCCGCTAACCCCCAACGGCAAACTCGACAAACGGGCGCTGCCGCCACCCGACTACCACGACGTTGATCGCTACCGCGCCCCAGCCGGCGCGGTCGAGGAGATCCTGGCCGGCACCTATGCCCGAGTCCTCGGCGTGGAGCGGGTCGGGGTCGACGACTCGTTTTTCGAACTGGGTGGGGATTCGTTGTCGACGATGCGGCTGGTCGCCGCGATCAACACCGGCTTGGATTCCGGCCTTTCGGTGCGTGCGGTGTTCGACGCACCCACCGTGGCCCAGTTGGCGCCTCTTATCGGCGCCGGCAAGGGTGGGCTGGAGCCGTTGGTGGCCGGTGAGCGGCCCGCGGTGGTCCCGTTGTCGTTTGCCCAGTCCCGGTTGTGGTTCCTTGACCAGTTGCAGGGAGCCTCCGCGGTCTACAACATGGCGGTGGCGCTTCGAATCAGCGGAGCGCTGGATGTCGACGCGCTGGGCGCAGCGCTGGCCGATGTGGTGGCCCGCCACGAAAGCCTGCGCACACTGATCGCCGCACCCGACGGCATACCACAGCAGCTCGTGACACCGCCCGAGCGTGCCGACTTCGGGTGGGACGTCGTCGATGCCACCGCATGGTCTGCGGCCCAACTGGAGGAGGCCATCGAGGAAACCGCCAGCCACAGTTTTGACCTCGCGACCGAGATCCCTTTGCGGGCAAGACTTTTCCTCGTCACCGATGACGAACACGTGCTGGTAGGCGTGGCGCACCACATCGCTGCCGACGGCTGGTCGATCGCCCCGCTGGTGCGTGATCTGGGCGAGGCCTATGCCAACCGGTGCGCAGGGCGGGCGCCGGGTTGGGCTGAATTGCCGTTGCAGTACGTGGATTACACGTTGTGGCAGCGCCAGGAGTTCGGCGATCTCGACGACAGCGACAGCCCCATCGCCGCCCAGCTGGCCTACTGGCAGGATGCCCTGGCCGGCATGCCCGAGCGGTTGCAGCTTCCCACCGATCGGCCGTACCCGCCGGTTGCCGATCAGCGCGGCGCCAGTGTGGCACTGGACTGGTCGGCCGGGCTGCAACAGGCGGTGCGCGATGTCGCCCGCGAGTACAACGCGACCAGTTTCATGGTGGTGCAGGCCGCTTTGGCGGTGCTGCTGTCTCGGCTGAGCGCGAGTTCCGATGTGGCGGTGGGGTTCCCGATCGCCGGCCGCGGCGACCCGGCACTGGATGAGTTGGTCGGATTTTTCGTCAACACCTTGGTACTGCGGGTCGACCTGGCCGGAGATCCCAGTTTTGCCGAGCTGCTGGCCCAGGTGCGCCGGCGCAGCCTGGGCGCCTACGAGCACCAAGACATGCCGTTCGAGGTGCTCGTCGAGCGGCTCAACCCCACCCGAAGCCTGACCCATCACCCACTGGTCCAGGTGGCGTTGGCCTGGCAGAACCTTCCCGGGCACGACAACAGCGAACCCGCCGCCAGGTTCGAGTTGGGTGATCTGCAGGTCACCCAGATGCCGGTGGGCACCCACACCGCCCGCATGGATCTGACGTTCTCGATGTCGGAACACTTCACCGAGAACGGTGAACCCGCGGGTATCGGCGGAACGGTGGAATTCCGCACCGACGTGTTCGACGCCGAAAGCATCGAAACACTGATCGAGCGGCTACGGCGGGTGTTGACGGCCATGACGTCCGACCCGACGGCACGCTTGTCGTCGGTGGATGTGCTCGAGGCCGATGAGCACGCCCACCTCGATGAGATCGGCAACCGCGCGGCGCTGACCCGGCGCGCGCCCAGGCCGGTGTCGGTTCCGGCGCTATTCGCCGATCACGTGCTGCGCTCCCCCGAGGCGGTCGCGATCAGCTCCGGGGTGCATTCGTGGACCTACCGCGAACTCGATGAGGCCGCAAACCGGTTGGCGCACTTGTTGGCCGGCCAGGGAGCGGGCCCGGGGCAGTGCGTGGCGGTGCTGTTCAACCGTTCCGCCGAGGCGATCGTGGCGATCCTTGCGGTGCTCAAGACCGGCGCGGCCTATCTCCCGATCGACGCGGCGCTGCCTGGGCCCCGGATGGAATTCATGCTCACCGACGCCGCGCCGATTGCCGCTATCACCACCGCCGGTTTGCGGTCGCGGCTGGACGGGTGCGGTCTGCTCGTCATCGATATCAATGATATTGAGGCCCCCGCTGTGGACGCCCAACCCGGCGGCGCCTTAACGGCGCCCGCCCCGGACGACGTTGCGTACCTGATCTACACATCGGGCACCACCGGTGTCCCCAAAGGCGTGGCGATCACCCACGACAACGTGACCCAACTGCTCGCGTCGCTCGATGCGGGGTTGCCGGGCGCGGGTGTGTGGCCGCAATGTCATTCGTTGGCCTTCGACGTCTCGGTATGGGAGATCTTCGGTGCCCTCTTGCGTGGTGGGCGGGTGGTGGTGGTACCCGAGGAGGTGGCGGGCTCACCGGAAGACTTCCACGCCTTGCTGGTTCGCGAGCAGGTCAACGTGCTCACCCAGACGCCTTCTGCGGTAAGGGTTTTGCCGACTGAGGGTTTGGATTCGGCGGCTTTGGTGGCGGTCGGTGAAGCCTGCCCGCCTGAGGTGGTGGATCAGTGGGCACCCGGCCGGGTAATGATCAACGCCTACGGCCCCACTGAGACGACGATGTGTGTGGCGATCAGCGCACCTTTAGAGCCGGGGTTGGGCGTGCCGATCGGCTCGCCGGTCGTCGGGGCGGCGTTGTTCGTGCTCGACGAGTGGTTGCGCCCGGTGCCCGCCGGCGTGGTCGCAGAGTTGTATGTGGCCGGCCGCGGCGTGGGCGTGGGATATATCGGCCGGGCCGGTTTGACGGCATCGCGGTTTGTGGCGTGTCCGTTCGGCGAGCCCGGGTCACGGATGTATCGCACCGGGGACTTGGTGTGCTGGCGCCCCGATGGGCAGCTGCAATACCTCGGCCGGGTCGACGAACAAGTCAAGATCCGCGGCTATCGCATCGAACTCGGTGAAGTTCAGGCCGCACTGGCCGGAATGGACGGCGTCGATCAGGCGGTGGTCATCGCCCGCGAGGACCGCCCCGGCGATAAGCGCCTGGTGGGCTACATCACCGGTACCGCTGACCCTGCCCGGCTGCGGAGCGCGCTGGCCGAGCGGCTCCCGGCGTATATGGTGCCCGGCGCGGTGGTGGTGTTGGAAGCGCTGCCGTTGACGGTCAACGGCAAACTCGACACCCGCGCCCTGCCGGCACCGGAATACCGCGACGTCGATCAGTACCGCGCGCCCGCCAACGCCGTCGAAGAAATTCTCGCGGGCACCTACGCCCAAGTCCTCGGCCTCGAACGGGTCGGCGTCGATGATTCGTTCTTCGACCTCGGCGGCGACAGCATTTCCTCGATGCAGGTGGTGGCCCGCGCCCGCGCGGCCGGTCTCGTGTGTCGGCCCCGCGACGTTTTCGTCGAGCAGACCGTGGCCCGCCTGGCTCGAGTGGTCGGGGTGGCCCGTGGTGACGGCGGCCCGATTGACGACGGTGTCGGGCCCGTTGCGGCGACCCCGATCATGCGCTGGCTGCGCGACATTGAGAGGACCGGCGGTCCGGTTGACGAGTTCAACCAGACCGTTGTCGTGCAAGCCCCGGCGGGAGTCACCGACGCCGACGTGGCGGTGATGCTGCAGGCCTTGCTCGATCGGCACGCCATGCTGCGGCTCCGCGTGGACGACGATGGCGCCGGCGGCTGGTCACTACAGGTGCCCGAGCCGGGTGTGGTTGATGCGCGCGGATGCCTGCAGGTGGTGGACGTGTTGTCCGATGAGGCCCTGGTGGCGGCCCGGTCGCGGTTGAACCCGGCCACCGGGTCGACGTTGAGCGCGCTGTGGGTGGCGCCCACGGGCCAGCTGGTGTTGCTCGTTCACCACCTGGCCGTCGACACGGTCTCGTGGCGGATTGTGTTGGAAGACCTCAACATCGCGTGGGCCCAGCGTCGGGGTGGGTACCCTGTCGCCCTGCCGGCGGGCGGGACGTCGTTTGCCCGGTGGGCGGAGCTGCTGGCTGAGCACGCGCGCCACCCAGAAGTCGTTGCGCAGGCGCAGGCGTGGGGGCAGGTGGCGGCGACGCCGGCGGCGTTGCTGGCGGTGCAACCCGCGGTGGATACCTATTCCACTGCCGGGCAGTTGTCGGTGTCATTGGACGTGGAGACCACCCGCCTGCTGCTCGGTGAAGTGCCCGCGGCGTTTCACGCCGGGGTGCACGACATCTTGTTGATCGCGTTCGGGTTGGCGGTGACGGAGTTTTCGGGCGCCCCCGGCGCGCCGGTCGGCATCGACGTGGAGGGCCACGGACGTCACGAAGACGTCGCTCCCGATGTCGACCTGTCCCGCACCATCGGCTGGTTCACCACCAAGTACCCAGTGTCGTTGACTGTAGGTGGGCTGCGTTGGGCGCAGGTGGTGGACGGCGATGCGGCGCTGGGGGCGGTGATCAAGGACGCCAAGGAACAGCTTCGCGCCCTGCCCGATGGCCTTACCTACGGACTGCTGCGCTACCTCAACCCCGACGTCGACCTGCCCGAGTCCGACCCCACCATCGGATTCAACTATCTGGGACGACTGGGCGCAGCGGGCGAGGTCTCCGAGGGTGGCTGGCGGATCCGCCAGGAAGGTCTGTCATCTGCCGGCGCCGCCGCGGCTATACCCATGCCGCTGGTGCACACCGTTGAGCTCAACGCCGGCACCGTCGACACCGACACCGGTCCGCACTTGCACGCCAACTGGACGTGGGCGTCCTCGGCATTGGATCGCGCGCAGGTCAGCCGGCTGAGCCAGTTGTGGTTCGACGCCCTGGCCGGCATCTGCGCGCATGT
>DASXMA010000184.1:0-2275 GCA_036495965.1 Mycobacterium sp. | reverse complement strand
GTGAACGCGGGGATCGTCGAGAAGACCGGCGCCGCAAAATAAACGAACTTGTCGACGCCGCCGGGGGTGATACTTTCCTTGAGCGCCAACTTGATCCCGTCCGCCAGACTCTGCAGGCTGCCCCACGGCCCCGCTCGGTTGGGGCCGGGCCGCAGTTGCATCCAGCCCAGGATCTTGCGCTCCAACAAGATTGCGAGCAGCACGTTCAACATCAGGAACACGAAGATGGCCAGCGCCTTGCCCAGCACCAGCCACCAGGTGTCGTGTCCGAAGCCAGTCATGTGTCCACTCCGATTTTCACGATGCTGCCGGTGGTTACGCCCAACTGCTGGTGCACCGCCGAGCCCGGTGAGTTCAGCGGAAGCCACACCACCCGGTCGGGCATGTCGGTGACGCTCAGCGGCAGAGTGATTGATCCGCGCAACGTGCTGACGGTGACCGCATCGCCCTCGGCGGCGGCGATCTCGGCCGCGGTATCGGCCGAAAGCCGCACCACGGGCGTGCGCGCGGTCCCGGCCAGATGCGGCTCCCCGTCCTGCAGCCGGCCGTTGTCCAGCAGCATCCGCCAGCCCGTCAACACGGCCTCGCCCTGACCCGGTTGGGCCGGCCGCGGGGCTGCGACCTGTGGGCCCGCGGTGTGCTTGCCGTCCCAACTGCCCAGCCCGGACATCTCCTCGCGAGCCGCCTCAACGGTTGTCACATTCAGATAGACACCCATTTCGTCGGCCAGCGCATCCAGCACCCCGTGGTCCGGTTGGCCGGCTTGCTGGGTGGTGCCGTGCAGCGCGGGAGCGAATTCCCGATAGCGGCCCTCCCAGTTGACGAACGTGCCGGACTTCTGCGCCGTCGATGCGACCGGAAAGACCACGTCCGCGCGTTCGGTGACGGCGCTGTGCCGCAACTCCAGGCTGACCACGAAGCCTGCCGCGTCCAGCGCGGCCAACACCGCGTCCGGATCGGCGAAGTCGGCGGGTTCGACACCGCCTACCAGCAGTGCGCCGAGTGTCCCGCCGGCGGCGGCGGCCACGATGCCCTCGGCGTCACGCCCAGCGGGAGAAGGCAATTCGTCGACATGCCACGCCGCGGCGACCTGCGCGCGAGCGGCGTCGTCAGCAACAGGGCGGCCACCTGGCAGCAGTGTGGGCAGCGCGCCCACGTCCAGCGCACCACGTTCCCCGGCCCGGCGTGGCACCCACACCAGCCGCGCTCCCGTGGCGTCGGCGAGCCGAGCTGCCGCCGACAATCCGCCCGGCACGGTGGCCAAACGTTCCCCGACCATGATGACCGCGCCAGAATTGGACAGCAGATCCCCGACTTCACCGGTGGCCAGACCGTCCAGCGTCGAAGCCTCGGCGCCGGGAAGGGTTTTGAGCAACCGGCCGGACATCTTCTGCAGCGCGCGTGTGGCGAATGGGGCGACGGTGTACACCGGAACACCGTGCTTGCGGGCCGCCTTGCGCAACCGCAAGAACACGATGGGCGACTCATCTTCCGGCTCGAACCCGACCAGCAACACCGCCGGCGCCGATTCCAGATCGGAATAGCTAACGGTCACCGGCCGCCCCGCGACACGGGCAGCCAGGAAGTCAGTCTCTTCGGCGGAATGCGGGCGAGCGCGGAAGTCGATGTCGTTGGTGTCCAACACCATTCGAGCAAACTTCGAGTACGCGTAGGCGTCCTCCCAAGTCGCCCGGCCGCCCACGAGTACGCCGGTCCGGCCCCGCGCCACCTCGAGGCCCTGGGCCGCGACCACCATCGCATGAGACCAGGAAGCCGGTTGCAGCGTGCCGTTGGCATCCCGGATCAGGGGCGTGGTGATCACGTCCGGCTGGGTGGTGTAGTTGAAGGCCCACCGGCCCTTGTCGCAGTTCCACTCCTCGTTGACTTCGGGGTCGTCACCGGCCAGCCGGCGCAGCACCTTGCCGCGACGGTGGTCGGTGCGCTGTGCGCATCCCGACGCGCAGTGTTCACACACGCTTGGGCTGGAGACCAGGTCGAAGGGGCGGGCCCGGAACCGGTACGCCATCCCGGTCAGGGCACCCACCGTGCAGATCTGCACCGTGTTGCCGGAGAAGTAGGAGTCGAACGGCTCGTTGGCGTAAATGCCGACCTGCTGCAGGGCACCCCGCTCCTGCATGTCGATAAACGGATCTCCGGCGATCTGTTCGGAGAACCGCGTGCAGCGGGCGCACAGGATGCAGCGCTCGCGGTCCAGCAGCACCTGCGAAGAGATGTTGATCGGCTTGGCGAACGTGCGCTTGACGTCGGTATAGCG
>DASXMA010000183.1:0-3218 GCA_036495965.1 Mycobacterium sp. | reverse complement strand
TACGCCTGCGCCGACCGGATCCGGTCAATCCGCAGCTCCCCCTTTGCGCCCCACCCCTCCGCACCAACCGGTACGTCCGGCCGGAACCGTTCATACAGGCGAAAGCCGACGCGATTCAGTTCCTCGGGTGGTAACGAAGCGGCCAGGGCTTCCATTGCCGCACGCACCTCATCCAGCCGATCGCCGAACGCCCTCGCGACGTAGGACTGCACGCTGCGGGCCGATGCCGGCTTGCCGCCGTCGTCAGCTCGCGGCGTCCCATCGTCCCCCGGCACGATCGGCACATCCCGCCCGAGGAGCCGGACCACTTGGCGTTGCCGCGTCACCGCGGCAGCGCGCTCGCTCCGCTCGGCCGTTTCTTGGGTGTCGTCAGAGATCCCCAGGCTCCGCGCCTTGGCGCGGGCGCTTGAGCCAGCCACGAAACGTCCGAGTGTCAGCGCGGTATCGGGCGGGTGGCCCAGGCGCTCAGCCACGATGGTTGCCCAGAGTGTCAGGACCGGGGCGCGGTTTACTCGGATCGGGACCGTAGTGGGCATCGCCGGATGGTATGGCGAGCGACGGCGAAGGCCAATTACGTCGAGCATGGGACGCTGGCCGGGTTGATCACCGGCCGGCGCCGGGTGACCGTGTTTTCGTTCTTTGTTCAGTCACGACCGCGGCGATAGAGTGGCGCCGTGACGGATGCCCCCAGCCTTCGCCCACCAACACCCGATAAACTCATCGAGACATTGGCGCTTGCGCCAGCTACGGGCGCAACAGTTTCACGCATTCCGACGCGAGGCAGGGGGAGGCGGTGATGGCTGTCGTGGCGTTAGAGTTTGGTTTGGTTCCGATATGCCATCCGGCATGCGGGAAGATGGGATGAAGGTCCAGGAAATCGCGGTCCTGTATCGGCGGAGCAGCAAGACCGTTCATTTACAGCTTCAGAAGGCGAACGCACGATGACTTTTGCTGATAGCCAACGCAAACTCATTGTCGGTTTGCTTCGAATCGGCATTAATAACTGGACCGTGCGCAAGTCCCTGAAGATCAACAGTTTCAACGATTTCGTCGCCTCTTCGGTAACAGGGGCATTTCCCCGGGCGGACCGACCCGGGGCTACGCGGGTTGGCCACGGCAGCGGATGAGATCCGCGAGGGGCGGGACGACGAGGTCATCGTCGACGGCAAGACGGCTGCCGAGATAATTCCAGAACGAGACGCCGAGTTTTGCACAGGTCTTCGCCAAGCCGAGGAAGGCATCGCGACAGTCGCGACCAACGTCGCTGCGTGTACCACCGCTGATTCGTCTTCTGGTGACCTGGCACCGAATGTCATTTTCCGAACCGTTCGTGTGCAGCGGAATATCTGGTCGATCGAGGACGGCGAGCAGTTCGGCCTTATTAGCGTGCAACCGCTGCAGCAACCGATCCAGCGTGACGAAATCGGTTCGAAGCCCAAAGATGTAGTCGAAGCGAGCACGAAGCTGTTCGCGCTGCCATGGCGTCGGGGTTCGCCGGTAGTCCTTCAGATCCGCATAGAACTGCCAGATCAACCCACGGACATGTTGTTGGGCGGTGCGCTGGTCGTCGGTGAATGGATCGAGCTTGTGTACGAGCCGTTCGGCATGAACCCAGCATAGCCCGTGCTGACCAACCACGAATTGCCCGGCGTCGTCGCTGACAATGACCGTGTCCTGCAGGAAGCCATGTGCTTGGATGCTGCCCCACAACGCCCCCTCAGTGGCGATCAGCACCGGGTCCGGTGTGACGGTGAGTGCGGTAATGCCCAGGCGTTCCAGGTGTGCCTGCCAGGCTGCAGTGTCGGCAAACTGCCGATCAGGGTGCGCCGCCAGAACCGCGATGGTGGGTCCGGCCAGCGATCGCCGGCGCATATAGGCCAGCGCCGCGTCGTTCACGGTATAATCGGCATGCCCGGCCCGCAGCAGATCGAGAAAGTTCCGCCGGCTTTTGCTGCCGGTCGTGCCAAACCATGTGAAATCGTCATTGCCGATTTGGGTGCACACGGCATTCCTCGCCTTGTGCCGCGCGCCGGTGTCATCCACCGTGATCCAGCTCGCCGTCTCGAGGCCGGCACGCAGCACGCCGCGCGCTTCGGCAACAAATGCGTCCTGACCGCCGGTCAGCAGCCGTATCACCTGCCGCTTCGAGATGCACACACCAATCGCCTGCAGTTGCGCCACCAACCGCGGGACCGTGACTTGTCCCTGATGATACTGCATCAGGATGAAGCGCCGCAGCTCGGGGCCAAAATGGCTCGTCACACCCCCCGGCAACGGCGCAATCACCGTCCGCCCGTCCGGCGTTACCCAACGTTCCCGGCGATAACGAATAACCCGCGCGCGCAGCACCACGTCCTGCACCACGTAATCTTCATAGCCCTTGAAGCGCGAACCAGCTGGCACGGTCGCCGTTACGATCTCATCGTCAACCGCAACCTTCGGCGTGACTTTGCCCCGGCGGCGCTTGCCAAATCTGCCTGCCGACTTCGGCGTGCTCGCCGTCTCCATGCCGCTCGGCTTGATCTGCGGCCGGCCTTTCAGCCCCTTCAGCTGAGCAATCTCCTCGCGCAGATCACCGACCAGTCGCTCAAGCTGGGACACCTTGGCCGCAAGCTCGAGGATCAGCGCGTCCTTCTCCGCATCTGACAGCTTGCTGAGGCTTGGGGCATGGCTCACCCCCTAGCCGTAGAATCGACCCACGCGTTACCGCGTCAAGCGATCATTGCGCCGTTGACTCGCTCGTGAACCCGCCCGCCTCGCGCAAGCGACCTCTGGCCCCGGCTTGCTCCCGCCCGGGGAAATGCCCCTGTTACCCGCTAACCAGAACAGTGGCAAAATGAAACTCTCGGCATTATACTGGCATCGCTCGTCGATTTTGGAGCCGGGGACCGCCACATACGTAGAGCCGGCATATGGACGCGCGCACGTCGACTGACAGCGTTCTGTTCGGCCAATTCCGCCTTGACCGGCTGCGCGGCCTATACCGATTAGGTCATGCCGGTGAGTCGGCGTCAGTCAGCCTCGGCTCCCGCGCGCTCGACGTCCTTCGAGTGCTGATTGAGCGGCATGGAGAACTTGTCTCAAAGGACGAAATCATGGCCACGGTATGGTCAAGAACCACCGTGGAGGAAGCGAATCTCACGGTGCAGATATCGACGCTCCGTCGCGTTCTGGACCAGGGGAACAATGGCCAGAGCTGTATTCAGACAGTCCCGGGT
>DASXMA010000182.1:0-9027 GCA_036495965.1 Mycobacterium sp. | reverse complement strand
GTATGACTTCGCCGGTGGCGGCGCTTACGGCGACAAGGACCACCCGCGGACCAAGGAGCAGGCCGACTACAACCTCAAGTACCTGAGCGCGGTTGCCCTACTCGATGGTGGAGTCGGCCCCGAACAGCTTGAGACGGAACGGGTCCTGCGCAGCGATGTCCAGGACCTGCTGTCACGGGTGGAGGTCAAGCCGGCGGCCGACTTGACCGCGGACTATCCGCAACGCACGGCGGCCCGGGTGCATGTCGTTACGCACGACGGGCGGGAATTCAGCCGCGAGGAGTCCGATTATGAGGGATCACCTACTCGGCCAATGTCTTGGAAACGCGTCGTGGATAAGTTCCACTGGCTTGCTGAACCCTTCTGCGACGAGGCGCTGCGTGCCGACATTATCGCCGCGGTCGAACACCTCGACGAGATCCCCGGTGCCGAGCTCACTGGACTTCTGGGGGCCGTGAGCCCCACGGCCCAGCGTCCGCGCAGCAAGCCACGCTTCTGACGCCCGTTGTGCGCGCCCTCTTGCGTGGCTCGCCGCCCGTATTGAATGATCGGCCATGCGCAAAGATCGCGGCATCAATCGGTGGGAGTTGGTCACCTGCGCACTCGCGGGGCACGTCACTTATGCGCCTGACGAGGAGGCGCTTGCCGACCGGCTGAGCGGTACGACCGGGCTGGGCGAAGTGTGGCGCTGCCTGCGTTGCGGTGAATTCATCATCGGCGAGCCGCACGCACATGGCCATGCTGAAGATGCGCCGATGATCATGCGCGGCAAGGCGTTACGCCAGGCCATCATCATTCGCATAGTCGCGGTGGAACGCATGTTCCGCGCGGTGGTGATTGCGCTCGCTGCATATGCGGTGTGGAAATTCCGCGGAGCGCGGGGGGCCATCCAGGCCACCCTGGACCGCGACCTGCCAATTTTTCGCGCCGCCGGATTCAAGGTCGATCAGATGACGATCGTGCATGAACTGGAAAAGGCGCTGGCCGCTAAGCCATCAACCCTGGTCCTGCTGACCCTGATGCTGGCCGCCTACGCACTGGTGGAGGTCGTCGAAGGCGTCGGCCTGTGGTTACTGAAGCGCTGGGGCGAATACTTCGCGGTGATAGCAACCTCGGTCTTCCTGCCACTGGAGATCCACGATCTGGCCAAAGGCATCACGATGACTCGCGTGGTGACCTTCACCATCAATGTGGCTGCCGTGATCTACCTGCTGATTTCGAAACGGCTGTTCGGTCTGCGGGGCGGGCGCAAAGCCTACGACGAGGAGCGACGCGGTGAGCAACTCCTCGACGTCGAACGAGCCGCTATGACGACGTGACGTTCACGTGTCGCGGCCACCCGCTGCCATCTACTGCTTGGGGTGGATGAAAACGCCCTCAGCTTCAACCGTGACACCGCTCTCGTCGGCGAGATGGCCGACGCGGACATCTCGACCCTGCGGTGCGCTCGATATAGGCCTGTCGCGACGGAAGCGGGCATACTGCGCCACGAGGAGTGGAGATCTGAATGGGTACCTATGCGATCACCGGATCGGCATCCGGGATGGGCCGCGAGACCGCACACCGGCTTCGGCGCGAAGGCCACGGGGTGATCGGTGTCGACCTCAGAGATGCCGACGTCATCGCCGACTTGTCGACGCCGCATGGGCGTCAAGAGGCCGCCAAGGCCGTCTTGGCCGCTTCGTCCGGCAAGCTTGATGGCGCGGTGCTGGCTGCCGGTCTGGGCCCGGGCCCCAGCCCGGATCGGCCGCGTCAGATCGCCCAAGTCAACTACCTGGGCGTGGTGGAGCTGCTCGCCGCCTGGCGACCGGCGCTGGCCGACGCGGAACGCTCCAAGGTCGTCGCCGTCGCCAGCAACTCAACGACGACGGTCCCCGGGGTCCCCCGCCGAACCGTGCGAGCGTTGCTTGCGCACGATGCCGACAAAGCGGTGCGTTCGGTGAGGCTGTTCGGTAAAGCGGCGCCCACAATGATGTATGCCGCATCGAAAATCGCTGTCAGCCGTTGGGTTCGGCGGCACGCGGTACTGCCCGAGTGGGCGGGCTCGGGCGTGCGTCTGAATGCCCTTGCACCTGGGGCCGTCATGACGCCGCTGCTGCAGGAGCAGCTTTCGAATCCCACAGAGGCCAAAGCGGTCCGGTCATTCCCGATCCCGGTCGGTGGGTTCGGAGACGTTCGGCATATGGCCGACTGGATGTGCTTCATGTTGTCGGATGCCGCTGACTTCCTGTGCGGCAGCGTTGTTTTCGTCGACGGCGGCTCGGACGCTTATTTCCGGGCCGACGACTGGCCGAAGCCGGTACCAGCGTATCGACTGCTGGGCTTACTCCGCCGGTTCAGAAGCGGTCCCGGCTCGCCTGACGGCAAAGCCAGCCCTGTGACGAGCGGGCCGCACTGACGGAGTTGTGCCCGACACCACAACTCGGCTTCTCGTGACGTTTACCAAGGTGCGGCACATTGGTAAAAGAGCCGCGGTGGAATTCAAGGAGCGGCTCACCGGCCGAACAAACGAAGGATCGAGATTGTGGGAACACTGCAGCCCTGGATGAACCAGAGCCCTGCCAACCTCGACGTAGTCACCCCGATCAAGGCGCGCGCCTGCGACACAATACAGGCCGTGCTGAGAAACAAGTCGCGACGGACGGTGACTGACCTGCGGCTTATGCGCAGAGGCGTTGAGCGCTGCTGACCACTAGTCACGTCAGGCGGTGTCTGTCGCGTTCGGCGCTGCACGGTCGCGTTCGCGTCGGCGGGCCCGGGAGGCTCGCAGATTAGCGGCGTTACCGCACGTCTTCACGTTGTGCCACACCCCACTGTTGTTCTTCGACCGGTCGTAGAACGTCGACCTGCAGCGGTGGTTGTGGCATTGCTTGAGCCGTCGCCAGGTGCCGTCCTGCTGGCCGAGCAAAATCTCGCCCCAGAGCGCCGAAGCCAGCCAGCGCCAGCCGCTACCGCTGGGCTCTAGCCGCACGTCGCCCGCATCTGACAGCGCAAAGGACGCGGAAACGGAGCCGGTCGCCCGCCCCTGCGTCGGTTCGCCGGTGACGAGCTTCGCGATGGTGCCGCGCAACGACCGCAGCCTCGCCAGATCTGCCTCGGTCAACGACGGTGGTTGTGCGTCGCCGCCGCGTACAGCCGACCACGCCCGCACCGCGTTAGCGGCCCACTCATCGGCAAGCGTGGTGTCGGCCATCAGGTCCGGATAGTCGTAGACGGCGATTGTGTTGAGGAAATCCTGGACCAGCCCCAAGCCGCCGGGCGCCGGTGCAGGTCCGTACCGGTGTGACGCAGACCATACAAAAGACATATCTAAACACTACTTGACTATGTCGGGTCGGTCAATTAGCTTGACAGAGGCAAAACTTGTTTACCTACGTCAAGGAGAACGGATAAATGGTCAACGTCAAAGGGTCGACGGTCGTGGTCACCGGCGGACAGCGCGGACTCGGCAAGGCCATCGTGGACGAATTACTTCAGCGCGGTGCGGCCAAGGTGTACGCCACGGCACGGGCGCCGAAGCCCAGTGCGGACCCTCGTGTCGTGAGCGTCGAGCTCGACGTCACCAGGCCCGAGTCGGTTGCCGGGTTGGTGGTCACGGCATCGGACGCCGACATCGTCGTCAACAATGCCGGCGTGCTCGGTGCGACGAAACTGCTCGAAAGCGACATCGAGGAAGTCAAGGCGGTATTCGAGACCAACTACTTCGGCGCGCTTCGGGTGGCCAAGGCGTTCGCGCCGGTCCTGGCCGACAACGGCGGCGGAGCGCTGGTGGACATCAGCTCCGTCTTGTCCTGGGTGGGTGGCTTCGGTGGCTACGGGGACTCCAAGGCTGCCATCTGGTCGTTGACGAACTCGCTGCGCATCGAACTGGAAAAGCAGGGCACGCTGGTCACAGGGGTGCACCTGGGCTACACCGAGACGGACATGACCACCGGGTTCGACGTTCCGAAGAACGACCCCCGGGACGTGGCACGCCAAATCGTCGAAGCCATCGAGCGCGGTGACGCGGAAGTGCTCGCCGACGACATGTCCCGCCACTACAAGTCGGCTCTGTCCGGACCGGTTGAGGCGCTGCGCGCGAGCTGACGCAGCTGCGCTACCGCTCGATTGACCCGCTCTGGGGGTCGGCAAGGTGCCGGCCCCCCGGAGCGGACGCAACGTGTTTGGATTGCCATATGGCCGACACCGAACCCGAACGTATTGTGAGCGCCACCCGCGCAATCTCTGCCAGTGCGGAGAGGATTTTCGAACTGATCGCCGAGCCGTCCAGCCAGCCGAGCTGGGACGGCAACAACAACCTGGCCTCGTCGGCTCCGGGGCAGCGCGTCCACCAGGTCGGTGACGTATTCAAAACGACGTTGACCAATGGCGCTGTACGGGAGAACCATGTTGTGGAATTCATCGAAGGCAGCAAGATCGCCTGGTGTCCGGCAGAACCCGGAAAGCGGCCGCCCGGCCACCTATGGCGCTGGGAACTCAACCAGATCAACTCCACACTCACCAACGTGACCCACACCTACGACTGGACTGCGCTGACCGACAGGACCCGGTTGGAGAGAGCTCGTTCGATCACGTCCGAGATGCTGCGCGAATCGATGGACAAGCTCGCTGTGCTCGCACAGACTCCCGCGGGGCAGTGACGGTCAACTGACCGGTGCCTCTATAGGCTCGTCCCTGACCAGCCGTTATTGTCACCATATGGCTCTTCCACCACCGGAAAAAGACCGTGCTGCCATCGTCACCGGCGCTTCGTCAGGCATCGGCGAGCACTTCGCCGAGATACTTTCACGACGCGGCTACCAAGTTGTGCTGGTAGCCCGCAGCGCCGACCGTCTCGAAGAGCTCGCCGGACGGCTGGGCCCACAAGCGCACCCGCTGCCCGCCGACCTGTCCGACCGCTCCGCACGGGCGGGTCTGGCCGATCGGGTCGCGGCGCTCGGCCTGACTCCAGACATCCTGATCAACAACGCAGGATTCTCGACACTCGGATTGGTAGCGAAATCAGTTCCAGAGCAAGAAGTTAACCTCGTCGAAGTCGATGTGGCCGCTGTGGTCGATCTATGCAGCAGGTTCTTGCCCGGAATGGTCGACTGCCATCGAGGCGCCGTGCTGAATGTGGCGTCGATGGCCGGGTTCGGTCCGCTGCCCGGCCAAGCGGCATACGGCGCCGCCAAGGCATTCGTGTTGTCCTACACCCATTCCCTGCGCGGCGAGCTGCGCGGGACCGGCGTCAACGCGACCGCGCTATGTCCCGGACCGGTGGACACCGGGTTCGGCGAGGCGGCGGGATTCTCCAAAGAAGAAGCCGAAGCCGCCCTGCCAAGCATCATGTGGGTTCCCGCCGCAAAGGTGGCGCAGGCCGGAATCGGCGGTCTGGCAGCCGGCAAGGCCGTCGTCGTCCCGGGTCGCATCAATCGGGTCGCATCGGCCCTTTTCCGGGTCGCGCCACCTGAGTTGCTGTTGCCGATGCTGTCGCACAGCCACCCGGCCATGAAGCGCGACTGAGACTCACCCCTTTTTGCCGCGCACCCACTGGAACGTGCCAAGGGTATTGACCCGGACGCTGGCGAATCCGTTGTCTTCCAGTATGTCTCCGATTTCATCATCGCCGAACGCATGCGCTCCGACGTTGGGCAGCATCTGCCACAAACGAGCGGCGCGCCCGGCGGTGGGGACCATGATGGCCAACCGTCCGCCCGGTCGCAGCACCCGCGCGATCTCGGCGAGGGCGGCTGCCGGGTTCGGAATCAGTTGCAGCACGGCCAGTGAGACCACCGCATCAACGGTGTTGTCGCGCAGTGGAAGTCGTTGTGCGTCGGCCCGTATGAACCCGACTTGCGGGCCCGCTTCATTGCGGACGGCCCGTGCCAGCATCGGCTTGGAGATGTCGACGCCTAAGGCCAATCCGTCCGGGCCCGCGGCGCATGCCAGCGACGAGGTGACATTTCCCGGACCGGAGCCGACGTCCAGTGCAATTCCGCCCGGCGGAATGTTCAGCCACTCAACGGGGTGTTGCCACGCGCTGATCAGCCGGCGCGAAAGAGCCTGGGCGTTGTCATAGAGCATCGACCCGATCGGTGATGCCCACGCCGCCTGAATTGGACCGGTATTTCTTGGAACAGCCTCGTCCCCGGCAACGCTCAGCAGATCGAGATAACCCTTGCTCACGTCCGGCTCCGCCGGCGGATCAGCAAGTAGATCCAGCGCTCGGCGCAACGCAGGAGGCAGTGAGATGTGCACGTCGGTCATGCGTACTCCTTCGATCAAATACCAAGCTGTACGCCAAAATCGAACCAGGGGCCGCAGCGCTGAAAGACCCCCCAAGGCAGCCTACGCCGAGCCATCGGGCGCCTCGACCCGCCCAAAATGTGACCTTCGTTAACGCTTGACGACCGCGTGCTCGGGTACCAAGGCGCACAACCGCCACTGGCCAGGCACGCCCTTAAGCGCGCTTTCGCCGCGATCGTCGAACCTGTGCCGCGATCCGGTGACGATGTCACGAACTGTCGAGGACACCAATACCTCGCTGGCTCCGGCCAGTGCCGCCACGCGCGCACCGATATGCACGGCCATACCGGCGACGTCGGCACCGCGCACCTCGACTTCGCCCGCATGAATGCCCACCCGCACCTCGATGCCCAGCACATGGACCGCGTCGATGATTTCGTCCGCACAGGCGAGCGCGGCGCTGGGACTGCTGAAGGTCGCGACGAATCCATCTCCTGCGGTGTTGACTTCGCGTCCCCCGAATCGTTGCAGCTCGTGGCGCACGATGGTGTCATGGTTGTCCAGCAGGTCGCGCCACCGGTCGTCGCCGAGCAGGGCGGCCCGCTCGGTGGAGCTGACGATGTCGGTGAACACGATGGTGGTCAACAGGCGCTCGGCCTCGGAGCCGCCTCGCACGCCGGTGATGAACTCTTCAATCTCGTCGAGCATCGGCGCTGTGTTGCCGACCCAGTACAGGGCGTCTTCACCGGGCAGCTCGACCAGATGTGATCCGTCGATGTGCTCGGCAAGGTAATGGGCGTGCGCTACCGGGCTGAAGTCCGGGTTGTCGCGGTGCAGGACCAGCGTCGGCGCGGTGACGCGTGGCAGCGCGTCGCGGACATCGGCCTCCCTGATCTTGTTGATGAAGGCACGGGCCATGCTGGGCGAGGCGGCACGGTTGCCGGCCATGTCCCACCACGCGCGGAATGCGTCGTCACTGGCGACGGAGGGGGCGATGATGCCGAGCATGTCGAAGCCCTGCTCGACGGCATCGGGCTCGATTCCGATCGTCGTGTACGGATCGGTGGCGCTGATTTCGGCGCCCATCGGATAGTCGGGAGCGCGTAGCGTGCGGGCCGCGCCGTTGATGATCACGAGGCTGCTCACTCGCTCCGCATAATCCGCCGCGAGAACGAGTCCGGCCAACGAGGTGAAACCGGGGGCCAGAACCGTCGCCTGTTCGCAGCCAACCGCGTCCATGACCGCGATGGCGTCTTGTGCCCAGAACTTCGGCCCCAACATGTCCAGCGAGGGAACGCGCGACGACAGGCCAATCCCGCGCTGGTCGAACCGGATCACTCGGGCAAAGGACGCCAGGCGTCGATGAAACCGGTACATCGCCGGCTCGAGGTCGACGCAGTCTATCGGGATTAATGGCCCGGGCAGCACGAGCAGGTCGACTGGGCCATCGCCGAACACCTGGTAGGCGATGTCGGCCTCGCCGCAACTGGCGTACCGGGTCCGTGGAGCCAGCACCACGACTCAAGGCTAGTTCAGGGCTATGACAAATTCGGGGACAGGTCCAACTCCTGTCAGCCGCCGGTGTTGCTGATGATCGGGACCAGATAGTGGGCGGCGTACTTCCGGACGGCCTCGGGATCCGACGTGTCGAGCCGGTCGGTGGGAAAAACGATGATGCCGAGCGCGACACGCAGCAGGATGTCGGCGATGTTGGCCAGGTCGGGTTCGGGAATCTCGGACCCGCATCGCCGCAGGGTATGGGCGATCCCGTCGGCGAATTGGCGAATCGGAAACACGTGCGACCGGGAGAACATGCCAAACAACTCGGGTTCGCTTTCGACGATCCGCGAATACAGGGGCGAGTCTTGGACCAGGCGCACGCCAAGCGCAAACGCCTCGATCACGGCCTGCTGTGGATTGCAGCCGGCGGTGGCGCGGTCCAGCGTGGTGAAGAACAGTTCGGCCTCACGCCGCACCACATGTTCGAACAAGTCGTCCTTGGTGGGAAAACGCCGGTAAACGGTGCTGCGGCTAACCCCGGCGCGGGCGGCGACGTCTTCGATGTTGGCGCGACGGACGCCGTAGGTCTCAAAGACCGTGCGCGCGGTGTCCAGAATGGTGCGGTCGAGATCGGTAATCGACTCGGCCGACAGGCCGGTTGTCAAGCCCCCTTCGGATTGCATGCTTGGCCGCATCGTATTCGACTCACCTGCTTTGCGGACGGTTCCACCGATTGCTACTCTTGGAACAAAGATACTGTTTTGTATCAGTGCTTCACAAGCTCTAACCCATGCCATGCGCGTGCCGCGAGGAGGTGGGCATGACCGCCCAGAATGACCAGTTGGCCAGGCCAACCGCTGGTGCTCGATTCGACGCCGGTGTTCGCGAAGCGGTGCCCATGCCGGTTGACGACGAACTCGTCTACGCCTTGCCGCGACTGGGGCCCGATTCCCTCATCTGGAAGTTCTACGGCGACCACCGCACTCAGTTCTTCGGGTTCCAGCGTGTCGCGGGTGTCGAAAACTGCATCGAGCAGCTCGCCCAGGGCGTGCTCGATCACTCCGTGGTTTTCAGCGACACGCTGGGCCGCGCCAAGCGAACGGCGCCTCCCCTGATGAAGACCGTCTACTCCGACGAGTCTCATGAGTGGGGCCGCAAGGTGCGGGATTTCCACAAGCCGATCAAAGGCACCATCAGTGATGGCTCGAGGTATCACGCGCTGAATCCCGAGTTGTTCTATTTGGCCCACGCCACGTTCGTCGACCAGGTGATCTACAACGCGGACACTTTCATTCGTCG
>DASXMA010000181.1:0-17602 GCA_036495965.1 Mycobacterium sp. | reverse complement strand
CGCACGTGCTCAGCCAAGTCGTGCTTGTTCATCACCTGGGTGAAATAGTCTTGCAGCTCGTACTGCTCGGCGAAGAAGTGTGTCCAGTCGTTGTTGGGTTCGAAGCTGTAGCAATAGAAATGGTTCGCCACATCGACGCGGGCTCCCGGATAGCTGTTCTCCCACCATGTTCCGCCGGGGCCGGCGTTCTTCTCCACGATGGTGAAGGGGATTCCGGCTTGTTTGAGGCGCACTCCGGCCAGGATGCCGGATTCGCCGCATCCGACGACCAGCACC
Organism: Mycobacterium sp.; assembly: GCA_036495965.1. Lineage (GTDB taxonomy): Bacteria > Actinomycetota > Actinomycetes > Mycobacteriales > Mycobacteriaceae > Mycobacterium. Next base: position 17,326 of record DASXMA010000181.1, on the reverse strand, counting down.
GGGATCCCGGCTGCGCGCTCGGTCGGCAGGGGCGCCGGACGGCGGGGGTCGGCCCCGTCGAGATCCAGCTCCTCGGAGACCAGGGCGAGGTAGTCGTCGGAAACGTGCTCGCAAGCCGCCCAGTCCATCATTTCCCTGATGAGCTCGGGGCTCAACGGCTTTGGTTCGGGGCAGCCGCGGTCTCGATACTCGGTGATCACCGGCAGAGCCGCCGCGCGCGCTCGCGCCTTGTCCTCCTCCGACATGAAACCCTGGACTTCGTTGAGGAAGATGCCCATCTGTTTGAACTCGCGGATGAATAGCGGATCGCCGGTGATATGCACAAGCGAAAGCAGCAGCGTCGGAATGCTGACATCCTCCAGCGCGGCCGCAATTTCGGGTGTTGACGTCGTGAAGGGATGGCCGGCGTAGCGGCTGCGCATCGAGCCGATCCTTTCGGCGGAGGTGGAATTACGCTACGAGTAGTTTCGTAATTGGCAGCACTACGCTACCCTCTGGCGCCGCAGCGGATCAAGGGTCGTCGGCGCAGAGCAGTCGCTCTGGGTGATGAAAGGTGTTGGTTCTCGGCTGGCCGCGGTCGAGATGAGGCGGTGGGATCCATTCGGTGTCCCCGTTGGCCCGCTTGCGGGTGTTCCAGCCGCCGGGTTTGAGCAGCCGATGGTGGGAGGCGCAGGCGAATGTGAGATTGTCCATGTCGGTGGCCTGGCACGCGGCGTACTCGTCGATGTGGTGGACTTCGCAGAGGTAGCCGGGTACGTCGCAGCCGGGTGCCGTACACCCACGGTCCTTGGCGTAGAGCACGATTCGCTGTCCCGACGAGGCCAGCCGCTTGGCGTGAAAGAGTCCTATCGCGTGGCCCTTGTCGAAGATCGCCAAGTAGTGGTGGGCGTGGCGGGCCAGTCGGATGACGTCGTTCATGGGTAGCAGGGTGCCTCCGCCGGTGAGTGCGTTGCCGATACCGGCTTCCAGTTCCTTGAGCGTTGTGGTCACGATGATTGTCGCCGGTAATCCGTTGTGCTGGCCCAGTTCCCCGCTCCCTAGCACCGCGCGTAACGCGGCCTGCAATCCGTCATGGTTGCGTTGGCTTGCCGAGCGGGTGTCATGCTGGATTGCCTCCTCCCCTGGCGCGCCGTCGACGACCGGAGTCGGGTCATCGGGGTTACACATACCGGGGGCGGCCAGTTTGGCCAACACTGCTTCGAAGGTGCCCCGCGCTTCTGGAGTTAGCCAGCCGCTGAGCCGCGACATCCCATCGCTGTCCTGCCTACCCAGGATCAGCCCACGCCGGCGGGCGCGGTCGACATCGGTGAAGTTTCCGTCCGGGTTGAGGCAATAGGCGAGTCGATCTGCCAGCTTGCGCACTTGCTCGGGGCGAAATTGGATGGCTCGGCGCGCAAGATGTTGCTCGGCGCATTGTTGGGTTTCCACGTCCACCCAATGGGGCAATTGAATGAAAAACTGGCGAATCACGGCAACATGTCCGGCCCCAATAGCGCCGTTGCGCTGCGCGGCGGCGGTGGCAGGCAGCCGTGGCTCTAACGGTTCACCGGTCAGCGCGCGCCGCGGCCCGAGATCGGCGGCCTCGGCTATCCGTCGGTTGGCGTCGCCGCGGGTGATGTGTAGTCGGTCGGCCAACACATGGGACAGATTGCCGCCCAGCTCTTCAGGGGTGGCTTGGCCGGCGAGTTGATTGATCAACGTGTGGCCGGGCACCGGCAGCCGCCGCGACAGCTTTTCCAGGTGTTCTAAGATTCGCAATCGCTCCGGGGTGGTCAACGCGTCGAACGACAATTCGCAGGCGCGGTCCAAGTCGGCGTCGAGCGCGTCGAAGACCGCGGCGATCTCCTCACGACTACTCGAATGCATGTTCGAATACTATCGCGGGCCACCGACATTGATGGTGTTCAACCGAAGTGGTTGATGATGGGCTGGCCCGCCTGCTGCCGGTGGTGACCCTGCCACCGACTGACGCCCTGCTGGGTTGTCTTCCATTTGATTTGTCCCGCCGGCAGCGGGCGGGTGCTCGGCAGACCCGGCAGGGCGGACATGACTTAATCAGGAGCCTGGCAGTTCCCTCATCAATGTCTTGTCTGCCCGCCCTGCCGGTGCGCACCCATCCGTTAGGGGTCTATCCAACAGAAGGGACACCACCATCGTGGCAGCATCGCGTGTCGTCGTCATCGGCGCTGACACTCATCTGGACACCATTTATGTCGCTGTCCTCGGCGATACGGGAAAGCCGTTGGCTGATGCGACATTTCCGGCCCGGCCTGCTGGCTATTACGTGGCTGTCAAATGGGCCCAGAGTTTGGGAACCATACTGCGCGCCGGAGTTGAGGGCACCAGTTCCTATGGAGCCGGGTTAACTCGAGCCCTCCAAGACGTCGGTATTCAAGTCGCCGAAGTCAACCGCCCCGACCGGGCTGCGCGGCCCGCCAAGGCAAGTCCGATTCCCTCGATGCTTACGCCGCAGCCCGCGCCGCGCTGGCCGGTCATGGGCTGGCCGTGCCCAAAGACCAACACACCACGGCACTGCGTGCGCTGCTCACCGCACGCCGCGGCGCGATCAAGGCCCGCACCGCAGCGATCAATCAGATCAAATCCCTGCTCATCACCGCCCCGGCCGACGTGCGGGAACGCTACCGCCGCTACACCACCCTGACATTGGTGCGGGCGTTGGCGCGATGCCGGCCCACCACACACGACGATCCGACCGCAGTGGCCGTACTGACCGGCTGCAAAGCCCTGGCCCAACGCATTGAGTTCCTCGAACGCCAAGCCAAAGACCTCACCACCGCACTGGACGAGCTCGTCAACAAACTCAACCCCACGCTGCGCGCGGCCTACGGCGTCGGCCCCGATAGCGCTGCCCAGCTGCTCATCACCGCTGGCACCAACCCCCACCGCGTGCGCAACCACGCCGCATTCGCCATGTTGTGCGGCACCGCACCGATCCCGGCGTCCTCGGGCAAAACCACCCGCCATCGCCTCTCCCGCGGCGGGGACCGCGCAGCCAACAACACCCTGCATCGCATCGCGTTGGTCCGCATGTCCAGCGACCCCCGAACCCGCGCCTACGTCACCCACCAACAAGCCAACGGTCGTTCCAAACTCGACATCCTGCGTCAACTCAAACGCGCCATCGCCCGCGAAATGTTCAAGCACCTCACCAACCCATGCCCGATCGACGACTACCGCGATCTACGCCCAGCCCGCCAAGCCAAACACATCACCCTGACCGCCGTCGCCGACCACTTCGGCGTCTGGCCCAACGACATCTCCCGCCTCGAACGCGGACTCCAACGAAACGACACCCTCGCCACCAACTACCGCACCTGGCTCACCGCCGCTTGACCCCTTATCACAAATAGGAGCATCAAAACCCCCACCTGGAAACCACTGAAACGTAAGTGGCGCAAGTGATTTTGGACTCCCTACAGCGACAATCTATTCGGCCTTGTGCGAAACGTCGGCAATCAAACCGCCGTCCATGACGAACTCGGCCGCGGTCGCGTACGACGATTCGTCGCTCGCGAGGAACAGCACGAACATCGACACCTCCTGAGCTTCCCCGGGGCGTCCCAACGGAATGTTGAGGAGGTCCTGGGGAAGTTTCGCGGTCATCGGAGTGCGAATGAAACCCGGGTGAATGGAGTTGACGCGGATGTTGTGGGGTGCCAATTCCAATGCGGCGGACTTGGTTAGACCGCGGACCGCCCACTTGGAGGTCACGTACCCGTGCACCCACGCGGCACCCCGCAGGCCCTCGATGGATGAGACGTTGACGATCGACCCGCCGCCGGCGGCGGTCATCGGGTCGATAACCGCTTGGATGCCCAACAGCGTGCCGGTGACGTTGACGTCGAGGATCTGTTGCCACTTCGTCAGGTCGAATGTCTTCAGCGGGCCGTAGTTCATGATTCCGGCGTTGTTGACCAAAACGTTCAGCTTGCCGAACTCTTCCACCGCCGCGGCGGCAGCCTCCGTCCATTGCTCGGGATTCGTCACGTCGAGATGCACGTACCGCGCCGCGGCGCCGAGTTCGTCGACCAGTGCCTTGCCTTCTTCGTCGAGGATGTCGCTGATCACCACCTTGGCGCCCTCGGCGACGAGCAACCGGGCGTGAGAGGCCCCCATACCCCTGGCGGCGCCGCTTATCAGTGCGACCTTTTCCTCCACGCGTCCCATGCCGGGTCAGGCTACCGGAGCAGGTCAAGCGCTTAGAACCTGTTCTAATCGGCATCAACGGCAAACGGCCCGTCGATTGGCCAGCCGCGGCTCTGTGCCTATCTGGTGCGCTGGGAAACAATTAAGACGACTCGTCATCCGTGTGCGGCCACGCGGTGGACCGCGCTGACGGAGGTGCGCTAGGCGAAGCGGGAGGTGGATGAGCGTCGTGGCCCCGTTACTCACGGCCTGCAGTGGGTTCCTGTTCGCCGTCTTGTGGATGGATCTGATTTTCGATACCCAAGTTTTCGGGCACCGAGGTGCCGGTGAGGAACTGCCCGAGTCCGTGCTTGCTTCCATCGCGGGGTATTACCACCGCGCGACGACCACGTCACGACCCATGAGCCGGCTGATTGCACTCGTGATGCTGATCTTGTTGAGTGCGTTGGGGTTTCAGGCCACTCTGGGGTACGACCCCGGCTGGCTACTGGTGATGTCGGCGTTGCTGGCGGGTATCCCGACGATGCTGGCATTGACACAAACGGTTCCCGACGCCGTTCGCCTCGGGCACCGTTCCGATAGCCCGCCGGAACAGACTCGGCTGGCACGTTCCATCTGCCGGGATCACCTCATTTGCGTCGGCTGCATGCTCGCATTCCTGGTCTTGTGGCTGGCCCACGCCCTGGTGGTCCGACGCTGAAGAGCGACACGTCGTAGTTTCGAAGGCCCGGTCGGGGGTGGCTGGCCTCGTCAATGGGGTGCGTACTAAACTAGAACACGTTTCAATTCGGCGAGCGTCCCAGGAGTTGGTATGCACACCCCTATTTGCGACGAACTCGGTATCGAGTTCCCGATCTTCGCCTTCACTCACTGCCGCGATGTCGTGGTGGCTGTCAGCAAGGCCGGGGGGTTTGGTGTGCTCGGTGCCGTGGGCTTCACGCCCGAGCAACTCGAGATCGAGCTCAATTGGATTGACGAGAACATCGGCGACCACCCCTATGGTGTCGACATCGTGATCCCAAACAAGTACGAGGGCATGGACTCGCACCTGTCCGCGGATGAGCTGGCCGAAACGCTGCGCAAGATGGTGCCTCAGGAGCACCTTGACTTCGCCAAAAAAATCCTCGCCGATCACGGCGTTCCCGTGGACAACGCCGATGAGGACACCTTGCAGTTGCTGGGCTGGACGGAGGCCACCGCCACTCCCCAGGTCGAATTGGCGCTCAAACACCCGAAGGTGGCGATGATCGCCAACGCGCTCGGCACTCCCCCGGCCGACATGATCAAGCACATCCACGATTCCGGTCGCAAGGTCGCCGCGTTGTGCGGCTCACCTTCGCAGGCGCGGAAGCACGCCGACGCGGGCGTCGACATCATCATCGCCCAGGGCGGCGAGGCCGGTGGGCACTGCGGCGAGGTGGGCTCAATCGTGTTGTGGCCGCAGGTCATCAAAGAGGTCGCCCCGGTGCCGGTGCTGGCTGCGGGGGGCATCGGCAGCGGCCAGCAGATCGCGGCGGCATTGGCACTGGGTGCCCAAGGGGCGTGGACCGGATCCCAGTGGCTGATGGTCGAGGAAGCGTCGAACACCCCGGTTCAGCAAGCGGCATACGCGAAGGCGAGCAGCCGTGACACCGTCCGCAGCCGTTCGTTCACCGGTAAGCCGGCCCGGATGCTGCGCAACGACTGGACCGAGGCGTGGGAGCAGGCCGACAATCCGAAGCCCCTCGGTATGCCGTTGCAGTACATGGTTTCCGGCATGGCGGTTCGGGCCACGAACAAATACCCGAACGAGACCGTCGACGTCGCGTTCAACCCCGTCGGTCAGGTCGTCGGCCAGTTCAACAAGGTGGAAAAGACCTCGACGGTCATCGGACGCTGGGTGCAGGAGTACTTGGAGGCGACGAACAGGCTCGACGAGCTCAACGCCGCTGCCACCGTCTAACGGCGCCTACTCGTCATCGACGTCGACGTCAGTCCTGCCGGTGAACACCTCTTTGGCCCTGTCCGCCGCGTGAGTCGCGATATCGATGGAATTCTGGACGATGCCGCTGGCGCCGCCCGCGATGTCGCCGCGGAGGATGTCGCTGGCGTGTTCGACGATGTCCGAAGCCTTTTCCACGGCATTGGTCGCGATGTCCCGCGCGGCGTCGACTGCATCTTTGGGATTGAAGGCCATCGGAGTCTCCTTTGTTGCAGGACGTTGGTACGACTCTAGACGTGACGCTCAGCGAATCGCTTGGTCAGTAGTTCACCAAGGTGCGCCAGTAGTCTTCCGGAACTTCGGCTCCGGATCGCAATATTCGCGCCAGCCCAACGGCCATCGCTACGCCGAGCAGGCCCAGCCATAGCCCCGCCAGCCCGATGATCCCCCACAGTACGGCGGTGACGGCGGGCCACGGCGACAGCACGGCGAGCACCGGCGCGAAGAAAAACCCGGTCCCGATGTACCACGCCGAGCCGGCGCGATCGGATGCGAGGACAAAGCGCAGCCATCGTGGGATCGGTGCTTGGATGGGCTGATCGTGACGCATCACTTGTTCACCTCTCCCCTCCTTGATACCGCAAACAAGATCGCCCGGTGGAGAAGTGGTCAGGCTGTAGTAGGGCCGATCATCCAGCAGGCGGGAAGAACCCTGCGCCGGTGAACCAACCCTCTTGCCACCCTTGAGCTCCCAGGCAGAGCATCGGAAGTCCGCGGTCCGACTGTGCCGCGGCTTGCGGGCCCGGGCACTTCGCACCCGCCTGCTGAACTCCGTACAGCGGGTAGGAGATGACCCAGTACCCGATGGTGGCCGGTGGGAACTGGTTGGGCGGCGGGAAATGGCAGGCCTCGGCCTGGCCGCTGGGGCCTCGTCCGAAGATGAAGTGCTCGTAGTTGTCGCACGGCGCGCCCAGCGATGCCTGATAGTTCATGCCCGGCACGTCGCCGTCGTAGCCGGCGGCCGCGCACGGCGCTCCTGTGACTGCGCCAGCCGTGATCAAGGCGGTGGCGAGAAGTTCGCGAACCATGCTCCACCCTTCGCGTCCGTGTCACCCGACCCAGTTTGCGGTAGTGACCTGGACCAAAGCATATCCATTGCGCCACGGGCCACAAGCTCGTTTTGCAGCCGAGCGGATTGGGAGCCGGCCGCACGTCTGGCCAAAACCAAACCCTACTTCGATGAATGGCCGGCCGGGCGGTAGGTGCAGATGAGAACGCCGGTGCCGGTTTTCGTCACCGAAACCAGCTTGAGCGGGCGGGCCTGACCGTCGCTGGAAAACACCTGCTTGCCGCCGCCGAGCAGGATCGGCTCGATCATCAGCCGGTATTCGTCGACCAGGTCATGCTCTATCAGCTGTGTTGCCGACGAAGCGCTACCCATGACCTGTAGTGTTGCGCCGCTCTGTGCTCGCAGCCGGTGTATCGCGCCGATCACGTCGTCGGCCGGTAGCAGATGCGAGCCAGGCCAGGTGAGGTCGTCTTGGGTCAGCGTGCGGGACGCCAAGTACTTGGGAATCTCGTTCATCCGGTCGGCGAACGGGTCGCCGGCGCGGTCCGGCCAGGCCGCGGCCATGGTCTGCCAGGTCCGTCGGCCGAACAGCAATGCGTCGGTGGAAGCCATCGTCTCGGTGACGGCCGGGCCCATGGTGTCGGATTCGAAGTACGGCTCGAAACTAGGGAAGACCAGCCGCCGTGCGCGAATTCGCCCTCGGTGTCTTCGCCTTGGCCGCCCGGTGATTGGACGACGCCATCGAGGCTCATGAAGTCACTCAGCACGATGCGCATCGGTTACACCCTTTCGTTTGCTGGATCCTGCTGGTCGCTGATCTATTTGCGCAGACCGGCGGCGCGTCTGAAATTCATCGGCGCTGAACACGTTGCAATTCGGACGTGTCGATCGTGCTTCGGTGCTTCCCAACCGGGGTATATCAATGGTTTATTGGCACTAGAACACGTCGTATCGAGGAGTGGTTCATGCCAACCCCCAATCTGCCTCCCGGGTTCGATTTCACCGACCCGGACATAAACGCCGAGCGGCTGCCCATCGAAGAACTGGCCGAGCTGCGTCGAACCGCGCCGATCTGGTGGAACGAACAACCAATCGGGACGGGCGGGTTCGACGATGGCGGCTTCTGGGTGCTGTCCAAGCACAAGGACGTCAAAGAAGTTTCGCTGCGTAACGATGTCTTCTCCAGCCTGCAGAAGACCGCCCTGCCTCGCTACAAAGAGGGCACGGTCCGCGAGCAGATCGATACGGGCAAGTTCGTCCTGCTCAACATGGACGCCCCGCAGCACACCCGGCTGCGCAAGATCATCTCCCGCGGTTTCACTCCCCGCGCTGTCGAGGCTCTGCGCGATGACCTCAAGGAGCGTGCCCAGCGCATCGTCGAGGCCGCGGCCGCGGAGGGTTCCGGCGACTTCGTGGAACAGGTTTCCTGCGAACTGCCACTGCAAGCCATCGCCGGCCTTCTGGGCGTCCCGCAAGAGGACCGCAAGAAACTCTTCCACTGGTCCAACGAACTGGTCGGTAACGAGGATCCCGAATTCGAACGCAATGACCCGATGGGTGCCTCGGTTGAATTGATCACCTACGCCATGCAGATGGCCGCACAGAGAACGAAAAATCCGCAGGATGACATCGTCACCAAGCTGATCGAGGCCGATATCGACGGCCACAAGCTGTCCGACGACGAGTTCGGCATGTTCGTGATGCTGTTGGCGGTCGCCGGCAACGAGACCACCCGCAACTCCATCACCCAGGGCATGATGGCCTTCACCGACTTCCCCGATCAGTGGGAGCTGTACAACAGGGAGCGTCCCGTCACCGCGGCCGACGAGATTGTCCGGTGGGCCACCCCGGTCACGTCGTTCCAGCGGACCGCGCTAGAGGACTACGAGCTGTCGGGTGTGCAGATCAAGAAGGGTCAGCGGGTGGTGATGGTTTACCGCTCAGCCAACTTCGACGAAGAAGTCTTCGACGACCCGTTCGCCTTCAACATCCTGCGCGACCCCAACCCGCACGTGGGATTCGGCGGTACCGGCGCGCACTACTGCCTCGGGGCCAACCTCGCGCGGATGACGATCGACCTGATGTTCAATGCGATCGCCGATGCTATGTCTGATCTGGAATCGATCGGCAAACCTGAGCGGCTGCGATCGGGCTGGCTCAACGGGATCAAGCACTGGCAGGTCGACTACCACACCAACGGGGCAGCGAAATGCCCTGTCGCGCACTAAGACCTATATTCAAGCGATGGCCACACATCGAGCTGTCCACGTAGAGTCCGCAGGCGCAGCCTTAGAGCTGGTCGACGTCGAAACCAAGCCCCCGGGTCGTGATGAGGCACGGCTAACGGTCTCCGCATGCGGGATCTGCGGCACTGACGCAAACTTTGTTTCGGGCGGATTCCCCGGCATGTCGTGGCCATTGACTCCCGGGCATGAAATCGCCGGAAAAATTGCCGAACTCGGGCCGGACGTAGAGGGTTTCGCGGTCGGCGATCGTGTCGCGGTCGGGTGGTTCGGCGGGTGCTGCTACCACTGCGATCAATGCCGCAAAGGTCAATTCATTCACTGCGAGAACGGCAAGGTCCCGAGCTGGCAGTATCCCGGCGGATATGCGGAGTCGGTGACTGTGCCCGCCAGTGCGCTGGCCCGGATACCGGCCGAGCTCTCTGACGCAGAAGCAGCCCCGATGGGCTGCGCCGGCGTGACCACGTATAACGCCCTGCGCCACACGAAGGCGTTGCCCGGCGACCGGGTAGCGATCCTCGGTGTCGGCGGCCTTGGTCATCTCGGGGTGCAGTTCGCCCGTGCGATGGGCTTCGAGACCATTGCGATCAACCGGGGCACCGGCAAAGAGGACGATGCCCGGAAACTCGGCGCCCATCACTACATTGACTCCACCGCCAATGATCCCGCCGAAGCGCTGAAGGCCCTGGGCGGTGCGACGGTCGTGTTGGCTACCGCGGGCAACTCGAATGCCATGGCAGCAACGGTCGGTGGCATAGCGCCCCAAGGTGAGCTCGTCACCATCGGTGTCACGCCTGATCCGCTGCCGATCAGCCCGATTCAGCTGATAACGCCAGGGGTCAGCATTGTCGGACATCCCTCTGGGACCGCGAAAGAGGTCGAAGACACAATGCATTTCGCGGTCTTGTCGGGCGTGAGGGCCTGGATCGAGGAGCTACCTCTGTCGCAAGCCGCGGAAGGCTACTCGGCGCTCGAGCACGGGCGGGCGCACTACCGCACCGTTCTCACCATGTGACTGAGGTGTGGCGCCTGGACGCATCCGACGGTGAATTGCTCATTCGCACCGGCGTCAAGGGCAGGGCCGCCCGAATGGGTCATCGTCTCACCATTGTGATGACGCGGTGGCAGGCCACTGTGAGCTGGGCCCGTGCCCAGCCCGTCGCCGCGGAACTTGCGGTCGAGACGGACTCGTTCGAGGTGCTGCGCGGCGAGGGCGGCGTGAAAGGGTTGTCCGGTCCCGAGAAAACTCTGGTGCGGTCGAATGCGTTGAAGTCATTGGATGCCGGTCGATTCCCCGAGATCCGCTTCACCGCTGAGACCATCGACAAGACCGAAGACGGATACCGCCTGACCGGCAAGCTTCACATCAGGGGAAAGTCACGAGAACACGTAATAGACTTGCGCACACAGGATCTCGGTGATTCGTGGCGAATATCTGCCGAATCCAGGGTTCGCCAGTCTGATTACGGCGTCAAGCCCTACTCGCTGCTGATGGGCTCTGTGCAGGTCGCTGACGACGTGACGGTGTCATTCGCCGCCGTACACGCCAACGACGATTGATCTGGTCGCTACTGGGGCTTACGGCTGCGCCGGTGCGCGGGGGCCTGAATCGCCGGTGTCGCCAGGTATGTGCTCAAGCACTCTGGTCAAATAGGGTTGCCGACCATTCGGGTCCGGTTGCGGCTCGGCGGGTGCGCCTTGCTGCTCGTCCGGCGCGCCCGGTTGCACAACCGGTTCGCCGGCGGGCGCCTTGGACTGAGGGACCGCCTGCTCGGTCTCGCGGGGCGGTGCAACAGCCGGAGCGACGGCTTCGGCGATTTGCGGTGTCGGCGCGTGCACCACGTGCTTTGGTGCCTGCTGGGCGTCCGGCGCCAGCTGAATGCCCACAGCGAGCGATACCGACGCGACAAAGCCAACGGCGCCGGCCGCCAGCGCGGTCACGGCCCCCGCGTAGGACAGCTGCCGAGGCCGCGCGGGCGCGGCGGCAGGTTCACTGGTATCCGCCACCAGTTGCTCGTCGGTGAACTCGGTGCTCCGAGCAGCCGCCAGCGCCGCGCCCCGTGCCACCGTCACCTGTGCCATGGTTTGCGCGAAAACCGGTACTGGCAAAGCCTTTTCGAGTTGCCATGAGAATCCATTGATGTCACTGTCCGCGCCGACGACAACCACTCCGCCCGGACGCCATCCGTTGCGTTCAAACATTCCGGTCAGCCAGCAGGTCAGCCCGTCGAAGCCGCCGCGCACATGCTTGATGGCCGTTTGCGTCTCGTCGTCACGGGTGTCGACCATGACTACCGTCGCCCACTCATGCTCGAGGATGCAGACCGCGGTCTGCTGGTAACCGATCACGGGTGCGATAGCCCGCGCCAGGGTCTCGACGGCCTCGAGCAACCGAACCGGAACAACGTTGTCGAAACCCGCGTCGGTCAATGCTTCCAACAGCAGTGCGGCCTGCGCGGACGCTTCGTCATTCCAGGTCACGCCGATGACACGCAGGTGATGATCGCTCGCGGCCGCCAGCGCGTCCACCCGCAGCACCTCGTCTGCCACCTGCTCTGCGGTACTCACGGCGCGCACACCGCGGCCGGCACGCAGCGCCAATTCCCGATGGTTCGCGATGGTGCCGTCTGCGCCGTGCCCTTCGGCAAGGACCCACCCGACGGTGGTCGGCGTCAGTGATAGCCCTAGTACCGCGTCCAAATTTGCACCTCAATCGTTCCCGGACCTCCAACGCCCTCGGCCAACCATCGCGCACCATGAAATCCGCTGGTGCGGTGATTCGTGAGAGCCGGAACGGACCGGGATTGCGTTGGTCTCCGTCGGCTTGCTTCGTGAGAGCCTACGCGGTCGATCCAAGTTCGGCTTCCTCGGCGCAGGATCCCGAGACAAACTCACAGATGAAAGCCCGCGTGTCGATAAATCGTGGTCTCGGCGCGCCGTCGGTGGCAGACGCACGGCAATTCAAAAACGCGAGGTGCGCTGGCGTGACCAGCCAAAACGTAAAGTCCACGGGTGATGTCGAAGACGCGGCACGATCACCTTTGATCGATCCAGCGGCTGGGTCTGCCGATGTATCAGGGCGTCAATGCCGGCGAACCTTCGACAGATTGCCGGGCGCGGCAGAGCTTGCCGGAAAATCGCATCACGGATTTTGCTTAGACAGGCTTTGTGTATTATGCGTTTTGCGGTCCGCTGTCCCGGCTCCGAGCGCTTGGCACCGGCCAGCTGCCTGGCGCTTCGAGCTGCCCGAGACTACGAAAGCCCACACATCATCAGTGCTTTATTGGTGGCCCGGTAACCGATACCAAACTGAGATTGCTTCGCGTCCTAATCGACATTTGGCCTATTCCCACGGTAAATTCTGCCGAGGGCACCCGACGACATACGACAAGGGGCAGGTATGACAGACGTGAGCAAGAAGATCCGGGCCTGGGGGCGCCGGCTTTTGGTCGGTGCGGCAGCGGCTGTCACCCTCCCGGGCCTGGTCGGTCTTGCCGGCGGCGCGGCGACCGCAGGGGCGTTCTCCCGCCCTGGTCTGCCCGTCGAATATCTGCAAGTGCCGTCGGGGGCGATGGGCCGCAATATTAAGATCCAATTCCAGAGCGGCGGAAACGGCTCCCCGGCCGTATACCTGCTGGACGGGTTGCGGGCCCAGGACGACTACAACGGCTGGGACATCAACACCCCGGCGTTCGAGTGGTACTACAAGTCGGGCCTCTCGATCATCATGCCGGTCGGTGGGCAGTCCAGCTTCTACGCCGACTGGTATCAGCCGGCTTGCGGTAAGGCCGGCTGCACGACTTACAAGTGGGAGACATTCCTGACCAGCGAGCTGCCGCAATGGCTGTCAGCCAACAAGAGCGTCAAGCCCACCGGCAGCGCCGCGGTCGGCATCTCCATGTCCGGCGCGTCATCAATGATCCTGGCCGTCAACCATCCAGCACAGTTCCCCTACGCCGGCTCGCTGTCGGCTCTCATGGACCCGTCGTCGGGGATGGGTCCCTCGCTGATCGGCCTGGCGATGGGTGACGCCGGCGGCTACAAGCCCGATGCCATGTGGGGTCCGTCAAGTGACCCGGCTTGGCAGCGCAACGACCCAACGGTTCAGATCCCGAAGCTGGTCGGCAACAACACCCGGCTTTGGATCTACTGCGGCAACGGCACACCGTCGGAGCTGGGCGGGGCCAACATGCCCGCCGAGTTCCTGGAGAACTTCGTGCGCAGCAGCAACTTGAAGTTCCAGGACGCCTACAACGCGGCCGGTGGTCACAACGCGGTGTTCAACTTCAACGCCAACGGAACCCACAGCTGGGAGTACTGGGGAGCCCAGCTCAACGCCATGAAGGCTGACCTGCAGGGCAGCTTGGGCGCCACCCCCGGCGGCGGCGGATAACCACCCGGTTCGACATCGCTACTGCGCCTGACGACATCGTCAGGCGCAGTAGCGCGTTAAGGGGGTTCAGCATCGGCAGTCGACCGAGTCGCCGTACCGCCCTGCTCGCATCGCTGGTCGGTGGGCCGGCGGTGCTGGTCGCAGCGTTTGCGCCGCAGGCACGAGCCGACAGCACCGACCCCCTGACCGAGTTGGTCGGCGCCGCTGCACAGCGGTTGCAGGTGGCCGAGCCGGTGGCTGCCGCGAAGTGGAGTACGCACGGCGACATCGAGGACCCGGGCCGGGTGGCGCAAGAACTTGCCAAGGTGGGCGGCGAAGCCACCGCCCAACACATCGACCCGAATTACGTCACTCGGGTGTTCGACGATCAGATCAACGCGACCGAGGCAATCGAATACAGCCGCTTCGCGGATTGGAAGCTCAACCCGTCCAACGTGCCGGCGGGTTCGCCGGACTTGTCGGCGTCGCGGTCAGCGATCGATGCCCTCAACCAAACGATGCTGACTCAGATCGTGGCGAACTGGGACCTGTTGCATTCACCGGCGTGTGCGCTGCAGCTCGACGCCGCCAGGAGCGGCGTCGTATCGGCCCGCCAACTCGACCGCCTTTATCAACAGGCGCTGTCATCGGCGACGGGCTCATATTGCCAGGGCTGATTTACTCATTTCTCACCAATTTCTAAAGCTTTCGTTCGGCTGCTTGATAACCGATTTGCGCTGATAGATGGCCTATCTCACCTAATTTTCGAATTGGTAACGCTTCGGACACGCCTGCCGAATTGTTTGACATGAGTAAACTCTGCAAGTCCCTCGTCAAGTCCGTGATGGTCGGCGGGTTCGTTGCAGCGTCACTGACTTCCTCCACCGCTGTGGCCAACGCCGCCCCCGTAGCCCCTAACTGGGACGCGGTCGCGCAATGCGAGTCCGGCGGGAACTGGCAGGCCAACACCGGAAACGGTGAATACGGTGGGCTGCAGTTCAAGCCAAGCACATGGGCCAGGTACGGCGGCGTCGGCAACCCGGCGGCCGCTTCCAGGGAGGAACAGATCGCGGTGGCCAACCGGGTTTTGGCCGACCAGGGGATTGAGGCATGGCCGAAGTGCGGTACCGCCTCGGGCCTTCCGATTGGACTGTATTCGCATCCCGCACAGGGCATCAAACAAATCATCAACGGGATCATCCAGGCGAGCATTCCGCATTGATGATCAACCGCGGGAAGATCTCTGGTCTATGACCCTGCGCTGTGTTTGGATCGGGCCATGGAAGGTTCGGCGACAGTTCATATGTCGGCGCCTGCGGACAAGATCTGGGATTTGATCGCAGACGTCCGTAACACCAGACGATTTTCCCCGGAAACGTTCGAGGCGGAGTGGCTCGACGGTGCGACGGGTCCGGCGCTCGGTGCCCGGTTCCGCGGTCACGTCCGGCGAAATGGCATCGGGCCGGTGTATTGGACGACGTGCAAGGTAACCGCGTGCGAACCGGGCCGCGAGTTCGGCTTCGCGGCTATGCTCGGGGACCGGCCGGCCAACACCTGGCATTACCAATTGACGCCGGCCGGCGACGGCACCGACGTCACCGAGTCATTTCGGCTCCCGCCCTCTCTGTTCGCCACGGTGTACTACTGGATGTTCGGCGGCTGGCTGCGTCAACGCAACAACATCCGTGACATGACGATCACGCTCAACCGCATCAAGGATGTGGTCGAGGCGGGCTAGGTGAAATCGATCTTCATCACGGGCGCAGGCAGCGGCATGGGCCGCGAGGGTGCCAAGCTCTTCCATGCCAATGGTTGGCGAGTCGGTGCGGTAGACCGCAACGACGGCGGCTTGGCGGCGCTTAGCCAGGAGCTTGGCACCAAGCGGCTGTGGACCCGTGTCGTCGACGTGACGGACAAGGCGACCCTGGACGATGCCCTGGCCGACTTCTGTGCGGGAAATACCGGCGGCGGACTCGACATGATGTGGAACAACGCCGGCATCGGTGAGTCCGGCTGGTTCGAGGACGTGCCGCATGACGCGGCCATGCGCGTGGTCGAGGTGAACTTCAAAGCGGTGCTGACCGGCGCCTACGGCGCACTCCCCTACCTCAAGAAAACTCCCGGCAGTCTGATGTTCTCGACGTCGTCTTCGGCGGCCGCATACGGGCTGCCGCGCATCGCGGTCTATTCGTCGACCAAGCATGCGGTCAAAGGGCTGACCGAGGCGCTGAGCGTGGAATGGCAGCGACATGGAGTGCGGGTCGCCGACGTGCTCCCCGGTCTGATCGACACCGCCATCCTGACCACGACACCCAACCACTCCGATGATGGCGGGCCGCCGATGTCCGCTGAGGAGTTGCGCGCCACCGCGCCCAAGAAGGGTATTTCGCGGCTGATGCCCGCGGCCAGTGTGGCCGAGGCGGCGTGGCAGGCCTACCACCACCCGAAGCGGTTGCATTGGTACGTGCCCAAGAGCATTCGGTTGATCGACCTGCTCAAGGGGCTGAGCCCGGAGTTCGTGCGGGGCCGCATCATCAAATCCCTGCCCGCGATGATGCCAAAACGGCAGTAAATGAGGTGAACTGGTGCAGAACCGGTTGGTCGCGATCGCTGTCGTCGTTGTCGCCGGCGTCGCGGGTTGCGGGCAAACGCAGACAACACCGCTCAGGGCTGCCCGTCTGACGATCGACGGGGCCACTCACACCACACGTCCTCCTGCGTGCAGCCAATTGCAGTCGTACCGGACCATCGACATCCGCGATCGCGACGGCCAGGTGGAAGCCGTGGTGCTGCTCAGTGGACACCGGGCCGTCCCTCAGTGGGTGAAGATCCGCAATATCGACGGGTTCACCGGCAGCTTCTGGGAAGGCGAGGTCGGAAGCGCGCACGTCGACCTCAGCAACAGCGCCTACACCATCACCGGCAGTGCCTACGGGATCAACAGCAGCAATCCCAACAAAGTCATCACGACAGACTTCAAGATCAGCGCCGAGTGCTGAAGCCGGCCCGGTGGGTCGGCCCGGCACTTCCGCCGGCGGCGGCCCTAGGCTTGGTGAAGGAGCATCGGCCCGGCGCATCGATGGAGGACCCGTGAAGGAGAGATTGCACTGGCTTGCGATGCACGGGTTCGTTCGGTGTGTCGCGGCGATCGGGGCCCGGCGAGGAGATCTGCAGGGCACCCTGATCGCCGATCCGAAGGTGGCCGCCGACCCGGTGCCGTTTTATGACGAAGTACGCGCGCGCGGCCCGTTGGTAAAAGGACGGGTCAGCTACCTCACCGCTGACCACGCGGTCGCCCATGAGCTGCTGCGATCCGACGACTTCCGGGTGCTGATTTTCGGATCAAATCTGCCGGCACCGATGCGATGGCTGGAGCGGCGCGCTCGCGACGACCTTCTTCATCCGCTGCGTGCGCCGTCGTTGCTGGCCGTCGAGCCGCCGGACCACACTCGCTACCGCAAGACGGTGTCGGCCGTGTTCACTCCCAGGGCGGTCGCCGCGTTACGTGATCGCGTCGAGCAGACCGCGGGCGATCTCTTGGATGAGCTGGCCGA
>DASXMA010000180.1:0-28530 GCA_036495965.1 Mycobacterium sp. | reverse complement strand
GCTGGTTGCTGAATATATCGCACAGCGCTGGAACAGTGTGGACGTCACCCACCTAGTCTGACCAAAGACATCTCCGATGAGATACAACGGGGACTCTCCGCCGGATCATCACACGGGGTCAAGTATGGTCCACATCGGAGTCCTGCTGTTCCTCTGAAAAACCTCAGAAGCATCGACCCCTGGCTCAGTTCGTGCTCAGGTTCTCCAATGCCGAGTAGGCTTGCGCAGCAAGATTCCAGCTGCGGTGAGGCCAACGGCATGCGACGGGCAGTACCAGACCAGCCACTGTTAGCCCTACGCCCCAAGCTTCCGATCCTTGATACCAGTAAAGAAACTCCTCACAACACGCTGCTGGCGGCTTCGTGCGGTTGGTTGCGACGGCGATCTCGAGTTCGGCGTGGCGGCGGACGGGAGCGTCAGCGGACGGTAGCCGCCACATGTGAGATTCTCAGGTCGACTGGCTGGTGAGCAGCGTGATGAGCGCGTGTGCGGCTTGGCCTAGATGATCTAGGACTGCATGGCCTTTTGCCGCGGTGGCTCGCGAGGGATACCCGATCACACCACTTGTCGTGTATGCGCCGATCCCAACGGTGGTGAGATAGCGGCGATCAGAGGCGATGTGGTCATGACCCTGCCAGCCGTCGCGCACGTAGCTCGAGTGAGCGGCGAGCAGGACCGACGTTTCGAGCTCGCCAGCATGCATGTCGTCGTGGATGCTACTGCTGATACCGGCAGCAAGGCGCGCTTCCGCCCAGTCCGCGCGACTTGGATACAGTCCGACGCGCATCGCGCTGTCCGCATTGACCTGTTGCACCACATTGCCGAGCACGTAGTTGCCGCCGTGACCATTCACCAGGATCAGGGCGCTAATGCCCTGGTGTACAAGAGATGTACTGACGTCGCTCACAACGGCGGCCAGCGTACCTGGGCCGAGGCTGACCGTTCCGGGGAACGTTGAGTGCTCGTGCGAGCATCCAAACGTTATCGGAGGAAGTTGAAATATCTTGTGGTGCTGGCTAATTGCCTGAGTGATAGCAGTTGCGATCAAGGTGTCGGTCACTAGGGGGAGGTATGGGCCATGTTGCTCAAAAGCGCCGACGGGTAGCACGGCGACAGCGGCGTGCACGGTGTCGTGATCGGTGGTAGTGGTAGCCGGGAGGAACAGGCCAGGCACGGCGGGGCGCTTGGTCATGGTTGGGGGTCTCCTTGCAACGCGGCCTCGATTCGCTTACGCAACGTGTGTAGTGGAAGGCTCCTGTCAGCCCGGGCCCGATCGCGAATCATCCTGCGACAGAATCGCAATTCGCGGCGGGCTCGATCCGACGGCGTAGCCAGGTATGTACGGGTAGCGCCATCGATATGATGCAGTGCCGAATGGTAGTCGTGCAGAGCGATGAACGTGCGCAAGAGGCGCGCGCACGCAACGGCGTAGTCACGCTGTTGGTCGTCTGGCCAACTATTGTGATGTTCGAGTAAAAGTTCGATGGCTTTCGCCGGTTCACCGAAAGTGACAAAACCCGACGCAACCTCCGACGCCACGTACGCGCGGGTGGCGTATACCGCGTGATCGTCTGCGACGGGTTCTGTATATGCGACGTCCAGGGCGCGGGCCGCGTGGCGGACGAAACTCGCGCGGTCGTGATCGGCTATCGCGGCCAGGGCTTGCTGGCGGGCAATGCTCGCCCGCAGCCGCCCGACGGAGCGTCCGTCAATGAGCCGGGCGGCTTCGGCGGCCAGGTCCACGGCGAGGGTCGGATCGCGCATGAGCAGGATGTTAGAGCGGCGCATCGCGATCATCGCCCGCAGAACAGGATCAGCAATAGCACGAAGGTGATCCTCTGCCCGTCGGGTCAGCTGGTCCGCTTTGACCGGGTCCCCACTGTCCTGGGCGATCCAGCCGCCCAGTTCGGCAATTCTGCCTGCCGCACGGCGAACGTCGCAACGCAGAAAAGATGGTGCGTTCGTCACCAATTTCTCGATAGTGACCAGGTCACGATCAACCAGAGCGCGAGCGTAATCAGGACCGAAAAGGTGTTCAGCCCGAATGTGGGCCGCTCGCTGCGCCAAAATCACCGCCAGCACGTCAGTGCTCACCGGCGTCTGCACGAGCAAAGGACGCGGTAAAGCAACATCAATGGTGAGACCAAAGAGCTGTTCTTCCTCTTCTTGCAAGGCCTCGGCCAGCAACTGCCGCCATAACGGGCCCGGCTTGGTGCCCTGTTCGAAGCCCTTGATTTGACGGCTTATCGAGTCCCGAACGATCGGTTCCAACCCACGACGGTCTCGAACGCGCTGGACCTCGCTCACGAGATCGCCCTGAGTCCACCCCCATGCATTGCGCGCAGCACGCAGCCGCTGTGCGCTCTCAGGAAGGTCAGGGGCGGCGTGGGCCACCAGCTAATTTTCCCTTACCAATGAGGCCCGTTCGACGGTCATTGTGCGCGTTTTCGGAGTCACCTCATCTCACCAGCGCTCACTTACACATCCCTGGCTGTCGCTGATGTCCTGGCGTCGTGGCCGTACGGCCACAAAGGTCACGACAACCAGAACTAGGAGAAACAACCCATGAAGTTGAAGATCGATATCTCCGCCGTGTCGTTCATCTGCACACGGTCACCGGAGCAGCGAATCGCGTTTGACACCGGCCAGCCGAAGGTCGATCGCGAGACCGGCCAACCCCTGTGGCAAGTGCAGCTGATGGCACTCGACGCCTCGGGCGCTGATGTCATCGCGGTGACCGTGCCTGGTGATCCGAACATCACCGTTGGGCAGCCGGCACACGTCGAAGGCCTGATGGCCCTGCCATGGAACCAAGAAGGGCGCAGCGGCGTGGCGTTCCGGGCGGATTCGCTGCGTGCCGCAGGCGCACCGCTCGCGGGAGTCATCACGCCGCCGAAAGTGACGCCGTCGTCAGCGTCGCCCAGCGGCACGGGCAAGCCCGCCGCCTAAATCCAGTTGACGGGGAGAACTGCGCCACCGCGACACCCAGCTCCTGCGGTGGTGCAGTTCGCCCGCCCTGTCAAATTCGACTCGGAAAGGTTTCGCGATGTCTCCATCATCAAAAGCACACGGCAACAACAAGTCTCATAGCACTGAATCCGAATGGGACGAAACCGTCACCATTATCGTCACAGGACTGGCCAAGGCACTCGGAGTGCTGTTGTGGTGGTCGATTCTGTTTCCGATGATCAGCGTTCCCGCCCTTGTGAGTCTTTGGCTGGGGTTCACGGTCGGGCCGATCTTTGGCATTCTCCTCGCCGCGCTATCGGCCTTGGCCCTGGTCGGGTGGTCCCAACTCTGGCCCGCCGCCTTCGATGAATAGGTGACGGCGCGGATGAGGTCCAGGTGGCGAACATGGTGGAACTATCGCCATCCCTGGACCGCGATCTGCACTCTGCACGGCCTTACTGCCACCCTCCGTGAGCGCACCCTCGTGCCCACGCTGCGATCAGTAACCGTCGGCACCACCTGTGATGTGGTTGCGGTGCACATTCTTATCGGCCAATCCGTGGCTGACTGGCAGAACAAAGCACCCGCCCTGGCTGAAGCCTTCCGTGCGCAGCGTCTGACCATCAGGTCGACCAACCCCCGTGAAATCACTATCACCGCTCACCACCGGGATGCTCTTGCCAACCCCATCGCCCTGCGCCGCCCTACCCGCGACACGCTAGTGAATCCGGCCCATATCGGCGTGGGTGCGACCGAGGCAGGCAAATGGTGGCGGCTCCCGGTGTTGGGGCATCACATCTTGGTCGCCGGCGCGACCGGTTCCGGCAAGGGTTCTGTCCTGTGGTCGCTCATTGCAGGCCTTGCGCCCGGGATTAGAGCGGGTTGGATTCGCGTACTCGTCGTAGACCCGAAGGGCGGCATGGAGTTTGGCCGCGGCCAAAAACTATTCAGTGGCTTTGCCTACGACAACAACAACAGCACGCTTGCACTGCTACGGGCCGCGACGAAGATCATGGAGCACCGAGCGCAGCGGCTGCGCGGCCATACACGACTGCACAAGCCTACCGTGACCGAGCCACTCATTATGTTGGTCGTGGACGAAATCGCCTCCCTGACAGCCTATATCGGTGACCGGAAAATCCGCGCCGAGACCGAACAGCTCCTCGGGCTACTGTTGTCGCAAGGGCGGGCCGTCGGCGTCTCCGTCATCGCCGCCGTACAAGACCCGTCGAAGGACGTCCTGCCGATCCGGCAGCTGTTCTCGATCAGGATCGGCATGCGCATGACCGAATCGTCTCAATCGACGATGGTCCTGGGTACCGCAGCGCGAGAGGCGGGTGCAGTCTGCGACCAGATTCCCACCACCACACCCGGCATTGGTTACGTCTGCCAGGATGGCACCGCGGAACCGGTGCGGGTCCGTGCGTTCCATGTCACCGATGCCGACATCGACTACCTGAGTGCGCAGTTCGCCCCCGAGCGTAGGACGGCCGACTGATGACCGTCGAGTTACCGGGTGTGCCGCCAGAGGTGAATGCCAACGACGTGGTAACCCAGATGATCCGACGGGCTGCCTCAGCCAGCTTCGGGACCTGGTGGAAGAAGGTCGAGGAAGTGGGATTCTGCGCGAACCCTATCCACTTGATCGGCGGCGACGGACTCGGCCGGGATCATCAAGTGTTTACCCGCTGCAACAACCGCCGGGCGATCGTGTGCCCGTCCTGCTCAGACCTATATGCCCGTGACACTTGGCAACTCATCCACGCTGGCCTTCGCGGCGGACATCATGAAATACCCATCACCGTTGCCGAGCATCCCCAGGTGTTCGTGACCCTCACGGCGCCCAGCTTCGGCGCCGTCCACACGACTCGTACGAGCGGCAGCTGTCACCCGCTAGGCACCCACCGGGGCCAATGCTCGCACGGGACTCCGCGCTGGTGCGAAGCTGCGCACGACCACAACGAGCCCGCGCTGGGGCAGCCCCTGTGTCGTGACTGCTACGACTATGTCGGACACGCACTTTTTTCCTGGCATGCTCCAGAACTCTGGCGGCGCTTTACGATTCAGCTTCGGCGCTTCTTGAGCCGTCAGCTGCGAGACCGGGCCGAAAGCCCAAAGAACACGCGCGTGTCGTTCATGAAAGTTGTTGAACTCCAACGGCGCGCGCTCCCCCACTTCCATGCAGTAATACGCTTGGATGCCGCGTCAGAGCCGGGCCAACCACCCGCGCCGCCGAATACGAGCATCAGCGCGGGTGACTTCGCTGCACTGGTTCGCCAGGCAGCCACCGCTATCGAAATAACTGTGAGCGGGGACAAGGTGCTCCGGTTCGGCGACCAGCTCGACATCAAAATCATTCGATGCGCAGACACAGGCCAGGGCGGAGACGTGGGTGTTTCGAGCCAGCAGATCGCGGCATACCTGGCGAAATACGTGACTAAATCAGTCGCAGACTTCGGCGTCCTTGCCCGCCGATTCAGTCCCGCCGCGATAGATCAACTCGACGTGACTGAACATGTCCGCGAAATCATGAGAACTATCGTCGCTCTGGCCGAACAGGAGCCTTACCAAGACATGCTTTCTTGGGTGCACACCCTCGGTTACCGAGGCCACGTCATCAGTAAGTCTAGGCAATTCTCGACGACCATGACTGCGCTGCGTGAACGCCGTGCGGCTTGGCGCAAAGACCAAGCCCGCGACGGCGCGCCGCCAGCCAGTACGCAAGACGAGCCGAATGCGCCAATGCAGTGGGAATTCGAGCGCTTGGGCCACAGCAGCCTGGGCGACCGCGTCCTCGTTCTGTCCGCGTTCGCCCGCGCCCAACAACAGCGCTTCGCCGCGCGAGATGCATTGCGAGAGGGGTTGTAAAGCGATGAACCCGCCGGACGGATACTGGTACAGTTCCAAAGAATTCGCCGAACTGCTGCACGTCGATGCATCCACCATCCGCCGATGGCGTACATCGAATCCGCCGCAAGGGCCGGCGTTCGTACAAGTATCGAATCGGGTGTACGTGTACAACTCCAACGACGTCGAGGCCTGGTTGGCCAGTCGTCGTGTGGACCCCGGCGAGGTTGCCTAATGGCTGACAAGCTCGTCCTGCCGCTGGGCATTTCGCTGTCGTCGGATATCGAGGTGCGCGCAGATCGGGCGACGCCGTTTCGTGCACGAGTCCGATGGGTCGATCCCGTCACCAAGAAACGGTCTTCCAAGTCTGAAGCGTTTGACACGCGTGACGCCGCCGTCGACTGGGTTACGAGGATGGGACGGGCCGCAGCACGCGGCGTCGACCCGAACATCGCCACCACAACGCTGTCTGACTACGGTCAGGCCAACATGGCGTTGGCCTTGCGCGGTCTCGAACTCAAAACCACCGATCCGTACCTGGCAGGTTGGCGTAAGCGGGTCATCCCGACTCTGGGGCACCTGCCTATGACGATGATTACGAACGGCGCAGTAGACCGAGCAGTACACGGATGGATCGCCGACGAGTGCAGCCGATCGACCGTGAAGAACAGCCTCGCGGTACTCGTTCGCGTGATGGAGCAGGCGCTTCGCGACGGCATCATCGACCGCAACCCCGCCCGGGTGACTGGCTGGCAGCGCGAGTACAAACTCGCCGAAGACGAACTCGACGATCCACGTGCGCTGGCGCTACCGGACTGGAATGCCCTGACCACGCTCGCCCGCGCGCTGGTGGCACAGTCAGCGGGCCGCTACCAGGGCTGGGGCGACGCGGTTATTTTCGAAGCATGTACCGCGGCCCGCATCGGCGAGGTCGCCGGATGTCTGGTGCGAGATATCAACACGGACGAGTGGATCTGGACAGTCCGCCGCCAAACAACCCCGTCTCCCGGTGGCTTGGTGGATAAGAACACCAAGGGAAAGCGCGCCCGGGAGGTTCCATTGATCGATCCCATCCGCGACCTCATTACGCGGCGCATAGAGCTTGCAGCTCATGATCCCGATGCTCGACTGTTCACCGGCCCGAAAGGCGGACGTATTACGACCGCCACGCTGCGCGATGCCACCTCGTGGGACGAAGTCGTCACGGAGCTTGGCTACGAGCACTTGACGCGCCACGGCTTGCGGCATACGGGGTTGACCTGGATGGCCGACGCCGGCGTGCCGGTGCACACTCTGCGAAAGATCGCCGGCCACGGCACTCTGACAACAACGCAGCGTTATCTGCACCCCAACCGGCAATCCGTGACGAACGCTGGGGACCTGCTCTCCCGGCACTTGTGGTCCCCAAATGGTCCCCAACTGCGGGTCATCTCATCTTGACAAAGATCACATTACAGCAGCTCAGTGCATATTTTTCTAAGTCGGGCTGACAGGATTTGAACCTGCGACCACTTGACCCCCAGTCAAGTGCGCTACCAAACTGCGCCACAGCCCGTTCGCCGGCGAGTCCACCGGCGCAGGTCGAAAGCCTACCGTAGGCGAGCCGCCACCCCGCGACGCCCTAGCGGGGCGTTCGATTGTGCGCTCTGGGCGTTGACTGTGCTTTCAGGGCGGGAAAATCGCGGGATTTCCGCCATGACCGCACACTCGAGTCCTTCAGCCACATCCGAGGGCAGCGGGCTCAGCGGCGTTTGCCACCCCGCTTTTCGCGCACCCGCACATTGATCCGGATCGGGCTGCCCTCAAACCCGAACGTCTCGCGCAGCCGCCGTTCCAGGAACCGTCGATACCCGGCCTCTAGAAAACCCGAGGTAAACAGCACGAACGTCGGCGGCCGGGCGGTGGCCTGGGTGGCGAACAAGATGCGCGGCTGCTTGCCCCCACGCACCGGGGGCGGCGTGGCTGCAACTATTTCCTAGACCCAGGTGTTCAGTGGGCCGGTGCCGATCCTGGTGTCCCACGACGTCAGCGCGGCCTCCAGCGCCGGCACCAACTTCTGCACCGCTCGGCCCGTCTTGGCGGAGATGTTGACCCGCTGCGCCCACCGCAGCTGCGCCAGTTCGCGATCGATCTCGCGCTCCAGCAGCTCGCGCCGATCCTCGTCGACCAGATCCCATTTATTGAATGCCAGCACCAACGCCCGTCCGGCTTCGATAACCATGGACAGCACCCGCTGATCCTGTTCGGTCAGCGGCTCGGACGCATCGATCAACACGATCACCACCTCGGCGGCATCGATGGCCGAGTGGGTCCGCACCGAAGCGTAGAACTCATGCCCACTAGCCTGGCCGACCTTGCGTCGCAAGCCCGCGGTGTCGACGAAACGCCACACCTTGCCGCCCAATTCGATGAGCGAGTCCACCGGGTCCACCGTCGTTCCAGCGACCTCATGCACCACCGAACGCTGGTCGCCCGCCAGCTTGTTCAGCAACGAGCTCTTGCCGACATTGGGCTTGCCGACCAGCGCCACCCGGCGCGGACCGCCCGCCGCCGGCGCCGATTCGGACACCTCGGGAAGCTCGGCCAGAACCTCGTCGAGCAGATCCGCCACGCCCCGACCATGCATGGCGCTGATCGCATGCGGCTCCCCCAGTCCCAGCAACCACAATGCCGCAGCGTCGGCTTCGGCTTTCTCGCTGTCAACCTTGTTGGCGGCCAAGAACACTGGCTTACCCGAGCGCAGCAGGATGCGGGCCGCGGCTTCGTCGGCGGCGGTGGCACCGACGGTGGAATCGACCACCAGGATCACCGCGTCGGCGGTGCGCATGGCCACCGATGCCTGTTCGGCCACCAGCTGCTGCAGACCCTTGGCGTCGGGCTCCCATCCCCCGGTGTCCTGGACGACGAACCGGCGTCCGGTCCACAGCGCGTCGTAGGACACCCGGTCCCGCGTCACGCCGGGAACGTCTTGCACCACCGCTTCGCGCCGGCCGAGGATCCGGTTGACCAGCGTCGACTTACCGACATTGGGCCTGCCCACCACCGCCACCACCGGCGCGGGCGCGGACTGCGCTTCATCGGAATCGACGAATTCCCAGTCGCTTTCGTCGGTCCAGGTACCGTCCTGGGTCACCGCACTGCCCCGCTTCGCTGCTTGACCAACTCCAGCAGGTGGGCGATCACCTGCGCCTCGGTCATGTCGCTGGTGTCGACGATCACCGCGTCCGAGGCCGCGCGCAGCGGCGACACCGGCCGGGTGGAATCCAGATGGTCGCGGCGACGCACGTCGGCCAGCACACTCTCATAGTCGCCGGGAAGACCCGCCGCGACGTTCTGGTCGCTGCGCCGGCGGGCGCGGGTTTCCGCCGACGCGGTCAAGAAGATCTTCACCGGCGCGTCGGGCAATACCACGGTCCCGATGTCGCGGCCTTCGACAACGACGTTGCCCGGGCCCGTGGCCATGGCCCGCTGCAGCGCGACGAGCCGAGTTCGCACGGCAGGAACCGACGACACCGCGGAAACCGCTCCGGTTACCTCGTCACCGCGGATCTCAGCCGAAACATCCTCTCCGGCAAGGTAACAACTAATCCTGTCGGGGTCGTAACTCACCGATAACTGCACCTTCGAGGCGATCTCCTCGACGGCATCGGCGTCCTCCGGCCCGACTCCGGCGCGCAGAACTGCCAGCGTCACGATTCGATACATCGCCCCGGTATCCAGGTATCGCGCACCCAGCGCTCGCGCCAATCCGCGTGATACCGAGGATTTTCCGGTCCCCGCCGGTCCGTCTATAGCGACGACGACGTCTGTACTCATGGCCCGATGGTTCGCTTCACTCCCGTCACTCAGTGCGTTCGTTCCGCTCGTTCCGCTCACAGGCCTACCGCTTTGTACAGTTGCCCGATTTCGTCAAGCCGCAATGCCCGGATGCTGCCCGGCCGCTGCTTCCCCAGCGACACCACGCCGATGTCGGTGCGCACCAGCGACTCCACCGGGAAGCCCGCGGCCGCCAGCAGTCGGCGCACAATGCGGTTGCGTCCTTCGTGTAACGTTAACCGCACCAATGTCTTTCCCGGAATAGCATCCACCACTGCGAAGTCGTCGACGTGCGCAAGGCCGTCCTCCAATTCGATGCCGGCCCGCAGCTTCTTTCCCAGCCCGCGCGGGACCGAACCGGTCACCGTCGCCAGATACGTCTTGGGCACCTCGTGGGAGGGATGCATCAAGCGGTGTGCCAGCTCGCCGTCGTTGGTGAGCAGGATCAGCCCTTCGGTGTCGGCGTCCAGCCGCCCGACGTGAAACAGATTCTTGTTGCCGCGTACCCGGCGCTCGATCAAGTCGCCGATACAGGGCCGGCCGCGATCGTCGGACATGGTCGAGTGCATGCCGCGCGGCTTGTTCAGCGCCAGGTACACCATCGAGTCGTCGACGACCACCCTGGCCCCGTCGACGCGGATCACCGAAACGTCCGGGTCGACCCGGGTACCCAACTCGGTCACCACCTGCCCGTCCACCTCGACGCGGCCGTCGATGATCAACTTCTCCGCGGCCCGCCGCGACGCGATCCCCGCCTGGGACAACACTTTTTGCAAACGCGTCCCCCGGGACTCCTCCGGCTGGACCATCAATCCCGATCCACGTCGAACGACAGCGCCTGCTCGGGTGCCTGACCGCCCGCGAGTTTGATGAAACGTGGCTCGCTGTCCAGTGATTCGCTGAGGTCCTCGATCATGTCGAGGTCCGGAAGCAGCGGCGCGATATCGGGGAGATCGGTCAGCGACGTCAGTCCCAAGCGCTCCAGGAACAGCTCGGTGGTGGCGAAGGTCACCGCGCCGGTGTCGTCGTCGACACCCGCCTCGGTGATCAGGCCGCGCGCCAGCAGGGTGCGCATGACGGCGTCCACATTCACGCCGCGAACCGCGCTCACCCGCGCCCGCGTGACGGGCTGGCGGTAGGCCACCACGGCCAGCGTCTCCAGTGCGGCCCGGGTGAGTTTGGATCGCGCGCCGTCCAGCAGCAGCTTCTCCACGTAGGGGGCGAACCGGGCGCGGGTGTACATCCGCCAGCCCTCGCTGGTTTTCCGCAAGTCGATGCCGCTGTCACGCTCGGTGAGTTCGTCGGCCATCTGCTGCAGCTTCGCGGTGATGCGGTACACCGGTTGCTGGGTCGCGGCGCCAAGCGCCTCGACGGTGACAGGGGTGTCCACCACCAGCAGCAGGGCCTCCAGCACAGAGCCGAGTTCATCGGCATCCATCGGCGCTGCCTCAACAATGTCCGGAATGCCGCAGCCCAAATCGATACCGGGCAAATCTTCGGTCATGATTAATCCCGCACTTCTACCAAGGCTTCGCCGGCCGGACGTTCCCCGGTCCATGAAATCTGGAGCACGCCAAGCGGCTCCGACTGGTCGAATGCTACCGCCCGGGACCGATACAGTTCGAGCAGCGCCAGGAAGCGCCCGACGACCTCCATCGGGGCCTGACAGTCGGCGACCAGCTCAGAAAACGTCGCCCAGTGGCCGCTGCCCCGCGCTTCCAGCATTGTCAGCAATTTTTGGGCCTGCTCGGGCACCGAGATCTGCAGCTCGTGCAGGTGCTCGGTGGCCACCATCGGCACTGGCCGCGGGGTGAACGCGATCGCTGCGATCTCGGCGAAGCGTTGTGCGTCGACGCCAAGCATCACCTCGGGGAGCAGCTCGGTGAACCGGTCCTCCAACGACACCGCACGCGGATAGCTACGCAGTGCGGTGGCCTCCAGCTCGGCGAACATCTCCGCGACGTGCTTGAACGCGCGGTACTGCAGCAACCGGGCGAACAGCAGGTCGCGGACTTCCAGCAGCGCCACGTCCTCCTCGTCGTCGATTTGTCCGGCCGGCAGCAGCCGGGCCGCCTTGAGATCGAGCAACGTCGCGGCGACCACCAGGAACGCCGTGGTTTCTTCCAGCTCCAGCTGCGAACCGATCGCCCGCGTGTAGGCAATGAAGTCGTCGGTGACCTGGTGTAGTGCCACCTCAGTGACGTCGAGCCGGTGGGCGAAGATCAGCTGCAGCAGCAGATCGAACGGCCCCTCGAAGTTGGTCAGGCGGACTCGGAAACCCTCCGCGTAGCCGTTCTGCGGTGGCGCCTCACCATTAGCGGTGCCGTTCACGCGCCAAATCGGTCGATGAACTCGCGGGCCAGGGCGCGGTAGGCGACGGCACCCGTCGACTTCGGCGCCCAGGTGGTGATGGGTTCACCCGCCACACTGGTCTCCGGGAAACGCACGGTGCGGGTGATCACCGTGTCGAATACCAGATCGCCGAACCGACCGACGACGCGAGCCATCACCTCGCGCGCATTGACGGTGCGCGGGTCGTAACGAGTGATCAGGATGCCGCTGATTTCCAGCTTCGGATTGAGCCGGTCGCGCACCTTGTCGACAGTGTCGGTGAGCAGCGCCAGGCCGCGCAGCGAGAAGAACTCGCATTCGGTCGGGATGACCACGCCGTCCGAGCAGGCCAGCCCGTTGACAGTGAGCAGGCCCAGCGACGGCTGGCAGTCGATCAGCACATAGTCGTAGCGGTCCAGCACCGGATGCAGTGCCCGGCCCAAGGTCTGCTCGCGGCCCACCTCGTTGACCAGCTGGATCTCGGCCGCCGACAGGTCGATATTGCTGGGCACCAGGTCCATGTGCTTGACGCGGGTGGAGAGCAGCACGTCGTCAATCGACACCCGCGGCTCCACCAGCACGTTGTGAATGGTTCTTTCCAGCTCGTAGTGCGGAACGCCGAGGCCCGCCGACAGAGCGCCCTGCGGGTCCATGTCGACGAGCAGCACCCGCCTGCCGTATTCGGCGAGCGCGGCGCCCAGGTTGATCGTCGACGTGGTTTTCCCGACACCACCCTTCTGGTTGCACATCGCGACAACCTTGGCCGGGCCGTGCGAGGTGCGCGGCTGTGGCTCAGGGATCGACCGCGGCGGACGTCCGGTCAGACCGATAACGACATCGCTGTCGGTCGGATCGGTCATCGCCGGTCGAGTGTTCGGGAGGTGAACATCGCAGGCGAGTCTAACCGGTTGGCGCGCAGAAACCGGGCGACCCGCGGGCAAGATAACCAGCCAATACGGCCGAACACTGCTGGTGACGCGCCCAATAGCGTGCAGCCTTAACACCAGTCACACCGGCAACATTGGACTGCCCCCGACGGCTGATTTCACTTTCGCGGCCAACCGTGCCTGCCGTCGTCGCAACTATCGTGGATTTCCATGGATCTCAAGCGACGGATACCCCTGCTGCGGTGGTCGGTCTGGCGGATGGCCGGCGGCGCGCACAACTTCACCACCACCGGCCAGGTCGGTGACGGCCGCGAAGCGGCAGCGGTCGAATACGTCCTGAAGAACGCCCGCGCCGGCGACATCGACGACGTGCTGGCGACCATCGACAAGTTCGCCTACGAAAAATCGATACTGATCAATGTCGGCGACGAGAAAGGTCAACTCCTCGACGGCGCCGTACGGCGCGCCAATCCCGCGCTGGCATTGGAGTTGGGCACCTACTGCGGCTACGGGGCGCTGCGGATCGGCAGGGCCGCTCCGAACGCCAAGGTGTACTCCGTCGAACTCGCCGAGGCCAACGCCATCAACGCCCGCCAAATCTGGGAGCACGCCGGCGTTGCCGATCGGGTGACTTGCGTCGTTGGCACCATCGGCGACGGCGGACGCACCCTGGACGCGTTGACGAACGAGTACGGATTTGCTTCTGACGCACTCGATTTCGTGTTCCTCGACCACGACAAGGACTCCTACTTGAACGACCTGCAGAGCATCCTTGACCGAGGCTGGCTGCATCCGGGCTCGATCGTGGTCGCCGATAACGTCGGGTTCCCGGGCGCACCGAAGTACCGCGAGTACATGCGCCAGCAGCAAGGCAGATTGTGGAACACCGTCGAGCACAAGGCGCACGTCGAATACCAGTCGCTGGTCTCCGACCTGGTGCTGGAATCCGACTACCGGGGCTAATCGTCTGGGAAAGCACATCAAGCTTCATCGAAATCCCCCGTTGTCGCGCTCTGCGAAACGCTGATGACCGCGATCGGAGCACCGAAATGACCCAACGGCGGGATCCTTACATCGTTATTGTGGGCGCGGGTTTGGCGGGTATTGCCGTCGCCCACACCTTCCTGGAGTCTGGCTTCACAAACTTCACCATTCTGGAAAAGGGGTCCGATGTTGGTGGCGTGTGGCACTGGAACCGCTACCCCGGCCTGAGATGCGATATTCCGGCGTACGTCTACCAATTCGCCTTCGCACCCAAACCCGACTGGAAACACATCTGGGCCAGCGGCGACGAGATCCAGCAGTATCACCGCGACCTCGTCCAAGACCTTCAACTCGAATCGCATCTGAGGCTGGGCTGTGAGGTCACCTCGGCGGTGTTCGCCGACGACCGATGGCGGATTTGCACCGCCGGCGGTGATGAGATCGACGCCGACTTCCTCGTCGCCGCCACCGGCGTGCTGCACCACCCGTTCATCCCCGACATCGCCGGCCTGGACTCCTTCCGCGGGCCGTTGGTACACACAGCTCGGTGGACCGGCATCGACACCACGGGCAAGCGACTAGCGGTGATCGGCACCGGCTCGACCGGGGTTCAGGTCTTTTCGGCGCTGCAACCCGACGCGGCGCAAATCACACATTTCGTCCGCACGCCGCAGTGGGTGATGTGGATGCCGATGGGGTTGCGGCAACCGCGCGTGGTCGGTCGGCTGCTGCGGGCGCTGCCAGGACTCGAGCGGATGGTGGATTGGGCGCAGCGTATTGGTTCCGACCTTTTCGTTGACCTGGTCACGCGACCGACCTGGCGACGACGGCTGGCCCAGAGCTATGCGCGGTCGTGCCTGCGAGTACAGGTGCGAGACAAGGATCTTCGTGCCAGACTGACTCCCGACTACCAACCGTTCTGCAAACGTCAGGTGATCTCCGGGGGCTACTACCGTGCGATCGGCAAGCCGAACGCGAGTTTGGTCACCGAGCCCATCGCGGCGATCACCCCGACCGGCATACGAACCGCGGATGGTGTACATCACGATGTCGACGCGATTGTGCTCGCCACCGGGTTTCAGGCCCACAACTACATGCGCCCGATGAATTTGCTTGGCCGCCACGGATTGTCCATCGACGACGCCTGGGCGAAGGGTCCGCGTGCTTGGGCGATGACCGTGATCCCCGGCTTCCCCAACCTGTTCACCGTTTTCGGCCCCAACTCCCCTACCGGAGTGATGGCAATGCAATACGTCGCCGAATTGACCGCCCGCTACATCACCGAGTGGCTGCGGCGATTCCGCGACGGCGAGATCACTACCGTCGAGATCACCGAGGAAGCCACCAATCGCTTCGCCGCGGATGTCGCCAGGGCCATGGGCCCAACCGTGTGGAACACGGGCTGTAACTCGTGGTATTTCGCCGACGACAACCACATTGACCTCTGGCCATTCGATCGCGGGCGACTCACCCAGATGCTCGGCCAACCCCAGGACGACGACTACATCGTCACGTTGTGACCGCCACGGAGTGGATCCGACCAACACCCCAGTTGAGAGCGAATCGGTTTCGCGACCGCTCGCCCACTGGCTAGGCCTACTGCGCGCGGGGGTGGGCTCCGGCCCACACTTCGCGCAGCGCATGCACGGTGACCAGCGTGTAGATCTGTGTTGTCGTCACCGAGGCGTGACCGAGTAACTCCTGGACCACCCGGACGTCGGCGCCGCCCTCGAGCAGGTGAGTGGCGAAGGAATGCCGCAGCATGTGCGGCGACACACCGGAAGTGATGCCAGCGCGCTCGGCCGCATCCTGCAGCACTTGCCATGCGCTTTGCCGCGATAACCGGCCGCCGCGCACATTGAGAAAGATGGCCGCCGTCCCCCGGCCGCGGCGGGCCAGCTCCGGGCGTCCCCGCACCAGGTAGGCGTCCAGCGCTTGCACGGCGGGGCGTCCCACCGGCACCAGCCGCTGCTTGCCGCCCTTGCCGCGCAACAACACCGACCTGGCCTGGGTGTCGATGTCGTCGACGTCGAGGCCGACGGCTTCGGAGATCCGTGATCCGGTGGAGTACAACAGCTCTAGCAGGGCGCGGTTGCGCAGCGTCAGCGGACCGTCGGCCGGGCTGTCGCCGCCAGCGCCCTCCAGAAGCGCCAGTACCTCATCGATGGTCAGGCTTTTCGGCAGCCGCCGGCCCGGTGTTGGCGGTCTGACGGCCCGCGCCACGTCGAGTTCGGCCAGCCCTTCGGCGGCGGCGAAGCGATGCAAGCCGCGCACCGCGATCAGCGCCCGTGCCGCCGACACCGCAGACAGCGCCGCGTTCCCGGAATCGGGATCGCCTCGCCGCAGCGCCACCAGGAACTCGCTGACGTCGTCCTCACCGACTTTGGCGAGATCATGAATTCCACGGTCCGACAGGTGTTTCGAGTAGCGACGCAAGTCGCGGCGATAGGAGCTCAGCGTGTTCGGCGCCACGCCCCGCTCGATAGTCAGGTGGTCGAGGTAGCCCTGCATCTGTGTCTCCAGCGCCGGCGCGGTCATTGCTCGGCCTTTCGCGCCACGAACGCCGTCGGCTTGTCCATCCAGGGGCTGTCCACTGGGCGCGGATGCGCGAAACCGTTGGTCACCGCGTGGGCGGCCAGAATCCCGGCAGCAGCAATGGCATTGACGATTTCACCGCTGAGCACCTTATGGGCGGCTTCCGCGAGGGGATACCACCGCACCGTCATGTCGGCTTCTTCGTCGTGCGCCTCGGGTCGGTCCACCTCACTCAGTCCGGTAGCCAGATAGACCCGCACTGATTCGTCACTGAACCCGGGCGTGGAATCGAGGTCGACGAGCACCTGCCAGGTGCTGGCTTGCAGGCCGGCCTCCTCCTGCAGCTCTCTGGCGGCGGTCAAATGTGCTGCCTCGCCGTTGACGTCGAGCAGCCCGGCAGGCAGCTCCCAGAGCCGCCTTCCGAATGCATGTCTGTACTGATAAACCAGCGGGATATTGCCGTCGTCGTCCATCGCCACAATGCCGACCGCACCGAAGTGTTCGACGACTTCCCGGGTGACGACTTTGCCGCCGGGCATTCGCACTTGGTCACGACGTAGTGCGAAAATCTTTCCGGTGTGCAGCGTTTCGGATGACGCCGTCTCGAAAACGTGCTCAGCCACGGGTCGCGGGCTCGGGAAGCGGCCCCCTGACGCTGTCTCGCTGCTGGTTGCCATTGGACGCGTGCTCGGGGATTTCCACCGGCAGCTGCTCGCCCTTCTGGTAGTCGATGGCCGCCCCGACGAATGCGATGAACAGCGGGTGTGGCCGGGTGGGCCGACTCTTCAGTTCGGGGTGGGCCTGAGTGCCGACGACAAACGAGTGGATGGCTGGCGGGTATTCGACGAACTCCACCAGCTGGCCGTCGGGCGAGGTCCCGGAGTAACGCAGACCGCTTTCCGCGATCAGGTCGCGATACGCGTTGTTGACCTCGTAGCGGTGCCGGTGCCGCTCGGACACCTCCGTCGCCCCATACGCTTGGGCCACAATCGAATCCGGCTCCAGCACCGCGGGATAGGCTCCTAGCCGCATGGTGCCGCCGAGGTCCGCCTCGCCGGCCACGATCTGTTCTTGATCGGCCATCGTGGAGATGACGGGATCCGGTGTGCCCGGCTCGAATTCGGCCGAGTTCGCCTCGGTGAGACCGACCGAGCGAGCGGCTTCGATCACGATGCACTGCAAGCCGAGGCACAGCCCCAGCACCGGCAATCCGCGCGACCGGGCGTGCCGGATGGCGCCGATCTTGCCTTCGATCCCGCGGATGCCGAACCCGCCGGGGATCAGCACACCGTGGACGTCCCCCAGCGCAGCCGCAGCACCAGCGGCGCTCTCGCAGCCGTCAGACGCCACCCAGACCATCTCGACCTTCGCGTGGTGCTTGAACCCGCCGGCGCGCAGCGCCTCGGCGACCGACAAATAGGCGTCGGAAAGCTCGACATACTTGCCCACCAAAGCAATTCGCACTGTCTCGTGCGGCTCGTGCACCCTGCGCAGCAAGTCGTCCCATTCTGTCCAATCGACGTCGCGGAACGGCAGGTTGAGACGCCGCACCACATAAGCATCGAGTTCCTCCCGATGCAATACCTTGGGGATGTCATAGATCGACGGCGCGTCCGGGGTGGAGATGACGCCGTCGATGTCGACGTCGCACATCAGCGCGATCTTGTCTTTCAGCGCTTCGGGGACAACTCGGTCGGAGCGCAGGATCAGCGCATCCGGCGTGATACCTATGCTGCGCAGCGCGGCCACCGAGTGCTGGGTGGGCTTGGTCTTGAGTTCGCCCGATGGGGCCAGATACGGCACCAGCGAGACGTGCAGGAAGAAGACGTTTTCCCGACCCAGGTCATGACGGACCTGGCGGGCGGCCTCCAGAAAGGGCTGCGATTCGATATCGCCCACGGTGCCACCGATTTCGGTGATCACGACGTCTGGGCGGTTACCGTCGGCGTCCGGTTGGGCCATCGCCACGATCCGCCGCTTGATCTCGTCGGTGATGTGCGGGATCACCTGTACGGTGTCGCCGAGGTATTCGCCGCGTCGTTCCTTGGCGATAACGGTCGAATACACTTGCCCGGTAGTAACATTGGCCGAGCCGGACAGATTGCGGTCCAGGAACCGCTCATAGTGGCCGACGTCGAGGTCGGTTTCGGCTCCGTCCTCGGTGACGAAGACCTCGCCATGCTGGAACGGGTTCATCGTCCCCGGGTCGACATTGAGGTACGGGTCCAGCTTCTGCATCGTCACGTGCAACCCGCGGGCGGTCAGCAGCTGGCCGAGGCTGCTGGCGGTCAACCCCTTGCCGAGCGAGGAAGCGACGCCGCCGCTGACGAAGAGGTGCTTGGTGACGGTTTGCGGGTGCTTACGCACTGGCGACCTCCGTGAAGACGGGCAGGGCTTTGACTCTTCTAGCCATAACCAGCTGGGCCTGCCGACCCACGGAAATCCACCCTAACATCCGCCATGCCGCGCCGCGGGGAACACGCCCGTCATGCGGACAAGCCTGCTACCGGCTTGCTACTGGGGCACGGTGATCGACGTCGCCGCGTGACCGGCCCCGTACTGGCCCACGTGGCCGCCGTTGATCAGATCGTGCAGGCCCAGGATCGCGGTGATACGCCCGGGCGCGGTGTCTACGTCGTCAACGGTGCTGATCGTCGAGGCCATGCCGGCATCGGCGCGGGTCACGGCGACCGCGGCGCCACCCGTCGCGGATCCGTCCCGGCCGGCCAGCAGGGTGCCTGCGCCGTGTGGCGCCAGCGCGGCGGAGAACCGGGCGACGCTGACGCCCTGGTTGCCGGCATCTTGGGGGAGCGCGCCGCCGGTAATGACCAGGGCGGCATTCGCGGCGCCCAGGTGATCGCTGGGCTGGTAGGTGATGAAACCGGTGTCGCGCAGCGACGCCAGCACGGTATCGCGCTGGGTGTCTGAAACCTCTGGGACGGGTGGGATGGCCGGGTTGGTGTTGACCAGCAAGGCGATGCCCAACAGGTCGCCGGCCTGCGAACCCTGGTCGACGAGCTTGCTGCTCAACTGCTGGCCGGCGGGCAGGATCGACGAGTTGACCACCGTACGGAGTTTCTCCGCGGAGTTGGCGTCGACGAACTCCTGCGTCAGTGACACCGTGCCGGCGAGCGTTCCGCCGGCCTGGCCGACGATTTTCGACACCGCGGCGACATCGTCGTCTTTTGCATCCGGGGTGCGAAAGACGACCACCGACTTGCCGCCGAGCGCATCGTGAACTATCCGACCGCCTAGTTGGGTGTCGAAATTGTTTGCCGCACTGAGCTTCTCGTTGAGCACATTCTTTTGGTCGTTGAGCCCGGCGATCTGTGTGTACAGGTCCCGCTTCTCGTCACGCAGGCTGGACAGCAGGGTGTCAGACAGAAAGCCGGAACCAAGCACGACGCCCACGGCCAACGCCAGGAAGACCGCGGCCAGGGAGAACGCATGTTGGCGTAACGAGATCATGTACTCACCGTCCTTGAAAGAATTAGGTCACCCATCTCTGCACCGCGAGCGAGACGTGGTTCCAGTAGTCGGTGATCCAATGCAGCACCACGCCGTCGGTGCGTGACACCCACAGGGCGACGATGACGGCGATCAGCATCGTCAACGCCAACAGCGCGATGGCGCCCGCCGAGATGTGGTTGCGATACAGCGTGGCAACCGCCTGGGCGTCCACCACCTTCTCCCCTACCCGAAGCCGGGTCAGGAAGGTCGACGGGTTGCTTTGCGTGCGCGTCCGATCGAAGAACGTCTCGATGTTGGCGGTGTGGCCGGCCGTCACCAGCAGCGAGGCGCCGTGATGATCGGCCAGCAGCAGGGCCAGGTCAACCGCCGAGCCCGCGGCCGGAAAGGTCATCGCTCCGACACCGAGATCCTGGATCCTTTCCAGGCCGGGTGCGTGTCCGTCGGCGTCGGCGGGCAGCACCACGTGGGCGCCGCACTTGAGGGCTTCGGTGCTGATCTGGTCGGGGTCGCCGACGATGATCTGCGGCCGATATCCCGCCTTGCGCAAGACATCCGCACCGCTGCCGACACCGATGAGCACCGGCTGGTACTCCTTGATGAACGGCTTGAGAGATCTCATGTCATCGTCGGCGCTGGGCTCGTCGCCGACGATCACCACGTGCCGGCGACGCAGGTCGATGTCGATATCGGGGATGCCGATACCGTCGATCAACAACGGGCTTTCACTTTTGATGAACTCAATTGTGTTGCCGGCGAAGGCCTCCAGGTGGGCGGCCAATCCACTCTTGGCTTCCCGCATCAGGTCGGCAATGTCATGGTCGGTGCGCTCGGTACCGCGGATCAGCCGGCGGTCGCCGGCGTACACACCGCCTTCGTGCAGGCGAATCTTGGACCCGTCCTTGACCTTCTTGAAGATGTCGGGTCCGGTCTCGTCGATCAGGGTCACCCCGTTGTTGACCAGCACCTCCGGACCCATGTTGGGATAGCGGCCCGAGACGGACGGCG
This sequence comes from Mycobacterium sp., assembly GCA_036495965.1. Classification (GTDB taxonomy): domain Bacteria; phylum Actinomycetota; class Actinomycetes; order Mycobacteriales; family Mycobacteriaceae; genus Mycobacterium. Next base: position 7,705 of record DASXMA010000180.1, on the reverse strand, counting down.
ATGCGTTGACGACGGCCGCGATGTCGGCTTCCACGAGCGCGTCCGCGGTGATGCGATCCAGATCCAGGACGTCGAGCACCACGATGTCGCCCGGGCAGACCCTGCGCAGCAATCGGTCGATATTGCGGTCAACCCGAGCGGTGCCGGTAAGGCCCGGTCGGGAGGTATTACGAGTCAACAGCCCTGACATCCTCATGGGGGCGATTCTGTCGGTGAAGCACGGCCGAGGCGAGGAGGCGCGCCGTAACACCAGCCTCAGAAGTTATCTAGCGTCACATCTGTCACAGGCACATTCCGATATGGTCTCGAATGTCAGATCTCATCATTCTGAGCCGCGTCCAGCAGTTCGCGCGCGTGCGCGCGGCCGCTGTCGGATTCGCCCAGCCCGGCCAGCATCCGCGCCAGCTCAGCAACCCGGTCGTCGCCGGTCACTGGCCGCACACCGCTGGCACCCTTTGCACTGTGCACCACCAGATGCACATCTGCATACGCCGCGACCTGGGGCAGATGCGTCACCACGATGACCTGGTGGGTGCGGGCCAGCCGTGCCAGCCGCCGCCCGATCTGCACCGCCGCCCAGCCGCCGACCCCGGCATCGACCTCGTCGAACACCATCGTGGTGCCGGCCGCCTGTTTCCGCGAGGTCGCCAGCACCACTTCCAGCGCCAGCATCACCCGCGACAACTCACCGCCGGACGCGCTCTTCGCCAGCGGTAGCACCGTCATATCGCGGTGAGCCGCAAAGCCGAACTCGATCTGGTCCACGCCGTCGCCGCCGGCCCGCGCCAGCTCGCCGGAGAGCAGCGCGAGTGCGACGGGGTCGTCGTGGTCAGTCACCAGATCTGTGCGCACGCCGATGGTGAATTCGGCATCGGCCATCGCCAGGGCGGATAGCTCCGCGGTTACCTCTTTGGCCAGTCGCTTGGCGGCTTTGCCGCGAATGGTACTGAGATCGACTGCGGCTTCTGATAATTCGTGTGCCAGCTCATCCACCCGACGTTCCAGTGCGGTGAGTGTTTCTTCGGAGACATCGAGTTGCGCCAGTCGTTGCCGCGATTCGTCCGCCCACCGCAGCACTCCATCAATGTCCGCGGCGTACTTGCGGGTCAACGTGCGCAGCTGGGCTTGACGGCCAGCTTGGACTCCAGTGCACTGGCATCCACCGGCAGTTCGTCCAGAAAGCCGCCGAGTTCACCTGCGACATCGACGATCACTGTCAAAGCTTCGCCGACCTGCCCGGCCAATCCCTGCAGCGTCGCATCATCGGTCGATTCCAAGACCCCTCTGGCCCGCCCCAGGCTGTCGGTGGCACTGAAGCCTGAGCCGTCCGCGTCGTCGAGCACCCCGGACAGCGCCGCGCGCGCACCGAGCGCGGCCTCGCGCAGCGTGTCCAGCTCGGAGAGCCGCAAGATGTCGGTGACCAGCGCGTCGTCCTCCGCGGGTTGCGGGTCGACGGAATCGATTTCGTTGAGCGCGAATTTCAGCCGATCGGCCTCTTGGGCGAGTTCGCGGGCCCGGTTGCGGCGATCGGTGAGGTCGCGGCGCGCCGACAGCCACGCGTCACGCAGTTTGCGATAGTGCTCCAGCGCGGGAGCGGCGGCCGCGAAGCGATCCAGCGCCCCGCGTTGTTCTTCCGGCCGCATCAACCGCAGCTGGTCGTTCTGCCCGTGCAGGGTGAGCAGTTCGGTGGTAAAACCGCTCAGCGACTTGGCCGGCACACTGCGACCGCCCAGATAGGCGCGCGACGGTCCATCGCGGCTGACCGAGCGCAGGGCGATGACGCTGCCGTCCTCGTCGCGCTCGGCTCCCGACGCGTCCAGCAGCCCGTCGAGCCCAGCACATGCCCCATCGTCGAGATCGTTTGTGGTGAAACGTCCTTCGACCACCGCACGGGCGGCTCCGGACCGTACGCGGGTGGCGTCGGCGCGGGCACCGCCGAGCAGGTGCAGCCCGGTCACCACCATGGTCTTGCCGGTGCCGGTCTCGCCGGTCAGCACCGTGAGGCCGCGATCGAACTCGGCGGTCGCGACACTGATGGCGCCCAGCGACTCGATTCGTATTTCGGTCAGCACCGCAGCAGCGCCGTTACTTCCCGCGCCACCCGGTCACTGGCAGCCGGAACTTGCGCACCAGGCGGTCGGTGAACGGCACGCTGTCCAGGCGTGCCCATTTCACCGGTGTGCCGCAACGGGTTACCTCGAGGCGTCCGCCTGCCGGTATCAGCATTTCGCGGCGGCCGTCGCAGAACACCAGGGCGTCGTTACCGCTTGCCTCTATCTCGACTGCGATGGTGGCGTCGGGACTGGTGACCATCGGCCGGCCGAACAGCGCGTGAGCGTTGTTGGGCACCACCAGGATTGCTTCGAGGTCCGGCCACAGCACCGGACCGCCCGCGGAGAACGCGTAGGCGGTGGATCCGGTCGGCGTCGATATCAACACCCCGTCGCAGCCAAACGTCGACACCGGCCGTCCCTCGATTTCGACGACCACACCCAGCACGCCCAGCCGCGGGCCCTTTTCCATGCTGGCCTCGTTGAGCGCCCACCCCTGATCGATGATGCGGCCGCCCTGGCGCACCACGATATCGAGCGTCAGGCGGTCCTCTACTCGGTAGTCCCGCGCGATGACATGGTCCAGCACCGAGTCGATGGCCTCGGCCTCGGCTTCAGCCAAGAAGCCGATGCGGCCCAAGTTGACACCGAGCACCGGAATGCCGGCGTTGCGGGCTAATTCGGCGGCGCGCAAGAAGGTGCCATCGCCGCCGAGAACCAGCACCAGTTCGCAGTCCTCGGCGGCCTGCGGGTCAGCGTCGACTACCTCGATTTCGACGCCCATCGCCCGCATATCGTCGGGAGCCAGGTGCAAAGATCCCCTGTCAACCGCCTCAGCGGACAGTACGCGAAGCGCAATGCCGTTGCCGCCCAGTACTTTCTGTACTCGCCGCGCGGTCTCGGTCGCTTCCTCGCGCCCAGTGTGGACCACCAGCAGGACGGTACGCTCAGCGGTCATTGCGGCCCCTCGTCAACGGCGCGCTGCACCGCATCCACCAGCTCATCAGCAGATAGCCCCCGATCGGTCTCGGCACGCAGCCACAAGAAGTATTCGACATTGCCCGACGGTCCCGGTAGCGGACTGGCCGTGATGTCGAGGGTGTGCCAGCCCAGCTCCCCGGCGCGCTTGGCGACGCCCAGCACCGAGTCGGCACGCAGCCCGGGGTTGTGGACCACCCCGCCGGCGCCGACCTGGCCCTTCCCCACCTCAAACTGTGGCTTCACCATGGGAACGATATCCGCGCTGGGGCAAGCGCATCCAGCCAGCGCGGGCAGCACTGTAGTCAGCGAGATAAATGACAGGTCAGCAACTATCAGGTCGACCTGCCCACCGATCGCCTCGGGTGACAGGTCACGAGCGTTGGTCCGCTCGACGACGATCACCCGCGGATCAGAACGCAGCGACCAGGCCAGCTGGCCGTACCCGACATCGGCGGCCACCACTTGGGCGGCCCCACGGTCCAGCAGAACTTCGGTGAATCCACCCGTCGATGCTCCGGCGTCCAGACAGCGGCGGCCGGCGACGGGAATCTCGAAGACGTCCAGCGCACCGCTGAGCTTGTGCGCTCCGCGCGACACCCAGCTGCGCTGGCCATGGTCGGTGACGGTCAACGCCGCGGTGACTGCGACGGCGGTGCCGGGCTTGACCGCCGGCAGCCCGTCGATGCTGACCTTCCCGGCGCCGATCAACTCCGCGGCCTGCTGACGAGACCGGGCAAGACCGCGCCGGACCAGCTCGGCGTCAACGCGGGCGCGTCGAGGCATGCGCGCACTCAGCCCCTCTCCGCGGACTCCAGCGCCTGCAGCAGCACGTCGTGCGCCTCGGAAAGTCGGCGGGCAATCTCTTCGAGCTCGGCCAGCTTGAGTTCCCGAGGCCCGTTTTCCAGGTCTAGTTTGTCCCCGGGATCGGGCAGCTGGGCCAGCAGGGCGTCGATTTCCGCACGAATCTGCTCAGGATCAATATTCATTGCGTTTCACGCTAGTCACCCGCTAGTCGTCGTGCACCAGAGACCAGCGCTCAAGGGCATCGCGGGCCCGGTCGTCGGCAGCCTCGATGCGCGCCGGCCCCCCGTCAAACGGTGCGCTCCATACCGCGCTGGCAACAGCGCGCACGATCGACAGCCCGTCCCCGTCATCGTCGCCGGTACCACTGACCGTTACCGCCTTCTCGCCGGTGTCGACGTGCCAACTGGCCTGTGCCCCCACCGCGAGCAGTTTTGAGTCCTGGTGTAACGAGCGCAGGTCGTGGCCTATATAGGTGGGCCGCTGCTCGGGTTTGGCATAGACGGCGTCCCGCGCCGTATTGACCCCGGTGAGCACCATCAGGCTGGGCAGTTTGGCGGCGTTGGCGCCCTCGATGTCGGTGTCCAACCTGTCCCCGATCACCAATGCCGCGCGGAAATCGCCGCGCGCCACCGCATCTGTCAGCAGCGTCGGCGCCGGTTTGCCCGCTACCTTGGGTTCGGCACCGGTCGCTGTTCGCAGCGCAGCCACCAGGGATCCGTTACCGGGCAGCAGGCCCCGCTCGGTGGGCAGGGTGGGGTCGATGTTGGCCGCCACCCAGAGGGCGCCGGCCCGGATGGCCAGCGCGGCCTCGGCCAGATCCGGCCAGCCGATGGTCATAGAAAGGCCCTGTACGACGGCGGCCGGATCGTCGTCGTATCGGCGTACCGGCTGCAAGCCGACCGCGGCGATCTCGTTGGCCAAGGCTTCGGTGCCTACGATCAGCACCCGCGAATCCGGGGCTAGCTCACCGGCGAGCAGGTGGGCGGCGCTCTGGGCACTGGTGACGATGTCCTCGCCGGTGACGGTGAAGCCGAGTTCGCACAGGTGCGCCGCAACCTCGTCGGGGCTGCGCGAGGCGTTGTTGGTGACATACAGCTTGCGGCTGTGCACTTCACTTAACGACTGCACGGCGCCGTCGGTGGGCGCAGCGCCGCGAAACACCGTGCCGTCCAGGTCTATCAGCAGGCAGTCATATTCCTGTGCAATGGTTTTCACGTCATCCGAACCCGTCACGTCAGCCAAGCTCGCCGACCCGGTCTTCGGCGTCGGTGACACCGTCGGTATCCGCGGCCGCCGAGCGTAAGAACCACTGCAGGGCCTCGCCGTCGCGGCCGAGCGCGAGCAGCGTGTCGGCGTAGGCGTAGAACAACCGCGCGGCTGTCGAGCCGGTGCGGCCCGGGTCGAGCTGCGGCGTGGACAAGACGATCAGCGCCTGCTCCAGCTGCCCGAGATCCGAGCGAGCGCCGGCGGCAACGATGCGCAGCTCGTCGGCGTCGTCACCGCTGAGCTGGGCGGCCTCCGGCCCGCGGGCCAGTTCGATCGCCCGCTCCGGACGGCCAAGACCGCGTTCGCAATCGGCGATCAGCGCAAGCAACGACGACTTGCTGCCCATCCTTCGGGCAGCACGTAATTCGGCCAGCGCCTGGGCCCAGTCGCCGCACTGGTACGCGGCGATTCCGACGGCTTCGCGGACTGCGGCGATCCTGCTGGACCGTGATCGCGCCGCTCGAGCGTGACGCAGGGCCGCTTCGGGGTCGTCGTCGAGCAGTTCGCCGGCGGCAACCAGGTGGCGTGCCACCGCGTCGGCGGTGGCACGGTCCAAGGTGCTCAGTTCCCGCCGGATTTCGGGTGCCAGTTGCCTGGCGTCGACGCCGGGCGGTATCGGGGGCCCGTCTTGGGGTGTGCGATCCCCGTCGCCGGCACTGCTCCGCGGTTGGGCCCGGCGCGCCCGCCCCGGTCCTGACCAGCGCGATGCCGAACGCGGACGTCGCTCCCCGTCTCGGCCATGCCTGTCGTCGACCACGCTGCAAAGGATACGGGCACACCGAATGCCGCTGGCCGGGCGAACTAGGCCTGCAGCCGGCCGTTCAGAAGCGGTGCCAACACCGCCGGACAGTACGTCGCTATGGCCACGATGGTGAATACGCCCGCTGTTTTCTCCGACATCCCTCTCCTGGCGGCCATTTCGGAGACGACCGAGTCGAAAGACTCACCCGGCGCGAACAACATCGGACAGACCGACTGCCCCGCCGCCGTCGTGCTGACCGGCTGGGTATAGGAGACGCCGGCATTGGTCAGCGCTGAGAGAAATGCATTGCCGAGCATGTCCGCGCGTATGGGAGCCGCCAATACCGTGGTCGCGGCAAGCAGACCCGCAGCCAACGCGATGAACCGAAGGGCCGTCGCCTGCCGGGCCCCCCGAAAAATCCACCGGACCTCTGGCGCGCAAATCACTGTGACAACAGTGGCTAGCAAGAGTCACATTTACAACACGGTGAGATAAAGGTTTGCACACTAACGTGTTTCGCAGCGCCTTTCGCGCGAGTCGAGTAGTACCGGCGCTAGACCCGTACTAGACGTTTACTAGACCTTCTCGATGCCGGCGACATTGCGCTTGCCGCGGCGCAGCACCAGCCAACGGCCGTGCAGGAAGTCGGAGCTCTGCGGCACCCATTCCTCGCTTTCGATGCGAACGTTGTTGACCGACACGCCGCCTTCGCTGATCGTGCGCCGGGCCGCGCCCTTACTGGCCGACAGGCCGCTGGCCACCAACAGATCGACGATCCCGTCCGGGCCACCGGGTTTGAGCTCCGCGACCGAGGTCTCGCGCAGCGCCGAGGCCAACGTCGCCTCGTCGAGTCGGTCCAGCTCGCCCTGGCCGAAGAGCGCCCGGCTGGCGTGCTCGACGGCCGCGGTGGCCGCCTCGCCGTGCACCAGAACGGTGAGCTCGGTCGCGAGCCGACGCTGTGCGGCGCGTTGCTGCGGACGCTGGGCTGTGGCCTGTTCGAGCTCGGCCAGCTCGTCGGCCGACAGAAATGTGAACCAGCGCAGGTACCGGATCACATCAGCGTCGGCGGTGTTGATGAAGTACTGGTACCAGGCGTAGGGGCTGGTCATCTGCGGGTCCAGCCACAGGCTGCCGCCGCCGGTGGATTTGCCGAACTTGCTGCCGTCGGCGGCGGTGACCAGCGGAACCGTGAGCGCATGCACTGTCGCACCGAGTTTTTGGCGGACCAAGCGGACCCCGGCGATGATGTTGCCCCATTGGTCCGAGCCGCCGATCTGCAGCGCGCAGCCGTGCCGCTGGTGCAATTCGACGTAGTCATTGGCCTGCAGCAGCATGTAGCTGAACTCGGTGTAGGAGATTCCCTCCCCCTCCAGGCGCCGCCGGATGGTGTCGCGATCCAGCATCACGTTGACCGAGAAGTGCTTGCCGACATCGCGCAGGAACTCGATCACCGACATGGCGCGCGTCCACTCGAGGTTGTTCTCGACGATCGCGCCCGTCGGTGAACTGTCGAAGTCGACGAACCGTTCCAGCTGTCCACGGATCCGCTCGGTCCAGTCGGCGACCGTCCCCATTTCGTTGAGAGCGCGCTCACCGATGTCGCGCGGATCACCGATCATGCCGGTGGCGCCGCCCGCGAGCACGATGGGGCGGTGCCCGGCGCGTTGGAAGCGCCGCAACGCCAGCAACGGCACCAGATGTCCGGCATGCAGACTCGGCGCGGTGGGATCGAAACCGGCGTACACCGTCATCGGCGCGCGCTTTGCTTCGGCGGCCAGCGCGTCGAGGTCGGTGGACTGTGCGATCAGCCCGCGCCAGCCCAGCTCGTCGAGGATCATGGTGTAAGAGTCTCCCAGGTCAT
>DASXMA010000179.1:0-3359 GCA_036495965.1 Mycobacterium sp. | reverse complement strand
AGCGAAAGCGGAAAGAGTCCGAAGCCGACTTAGCTCTCGACACGAACCAGTAGTAGCACCCGCTCAACTCGTCAGTCGAACAGGTGGCGATGTTGCTCGATGTATTGCCGCACAGTTTGTGCCGGATGGCCGGTGATGGTTTCAACGTCGCGGGTTGACCGGTTGTAGCGGCCCTGGCGGTGCAGTTTGGCCATGGTGACGATGTGTTGTCGCGTATGCGGATCCAGTCCAACCTGATCGAGCACCTTCAGCCACTCATCGTAGGGAGGGCTGACCGCGGCGACGGGTCGATCGAGGGCTTGTGCGTACTGTGTGGCGAGCTCGTCGATGTCCAGCGTGGTCGGACCGGTTAATTCATAGACCGCGCCCAGGTGATCTTGGGGTGCCAATAGCACCGCGGTCACGACTTCCGCGACGTCGCTGGACGCGACGGGCGAAGTGCGGCCGGTTCCGAAGGGGAGGATCAGCTGTCCGGTTTCTCGGATCGAGCGGGCGGCCACCATCGCGAAGAACGGGTTCTCGAGTAGGACAGTGGGGCGGATGTGCACGGCGGGGATGCCGGACCAGTTGATGACGTGCTCCGCCAGCCAGTGCAGGCGTTGTTGCTTGGATTCCTCCGTGCTCGTGGCGGTCATCTGCGAGACCGTCATTTGCGACATGTTGACCAGAACTTCGAGGTTGTCGAGATCCTTCGCGATCGCGCACACCACAGCGGTGGCTTGCAGGTAATCGGGTGAGACGCTCATGTTGAAGAACATCCGGGTGACGCCGGACATCGCCGCGAACACGTCGACCGGGTTCGTTAGATCCCCGACGACGACATCGGCCCCCTGGGCACGTAGCGCATCGGCGCGAGAGTCGTCGCGGTGCACCATGGCGCGAACCGCCTCGCCGCCGCTGAGCAGTTGGGCCACCACCTGCGGGCTGATACCGGCGACGCCGCCGCCGGCGCCCGTGATGAGGTAGCTCGGTGGTGTAGTCGCCGTCACGCTGAATTCACTCGGCTGTGCTTGGAGCGACGCGCACCTTGATGTTCTTCATCAGCGGCTGATTGCTTTGGCTGCTGTAATCGCTTGCCGCGATTAGCACGTTCATCTCCGGCATGTAGCCCGCCGCGCAGCCGCGCGGCATGTTGTACTTGATCGCTCGGTACTGCTTGAGGAACCGCTGGCTGCCATCGCGGGCCGTAGCGGTGATGTCGACCAGTCCACCATCTTTGATGTGGCGGGTCCGGATGTCGTCCGGATTCATCAGGATGAGCGTACGCAGATTGTGGATCCCGCGATATCGGTCGTTGTCCGAGTAGATCGTGGTGTTCCACTGGTCGTGACTGCGCATCGTCTGTAGAACCAGTACGTCGTCGGCTTGCGGTGTGTCCGGCAGGGCAGCGGTAGAGAATTCGGCGCGACCCGACGGTGTGAGGAAGACGAGTTCGCGGGCGGGCTGGCGGATTCGGAATCCCAGCGGTAGGCGCACCCGCCGGTTGAAATCCTCGAAGCCGTCCAGGACTTCGGCCATGGTGTCCCTGATGCGGTCGTAGTCCTCGACGTAGGCCTCCCATGGGGTGCGGCTCTGCGGGAGTGTGGCGCGCGCCATCCCGGCGATGATGGCCGGCTCGGACAGCAGGTGTGGAGAGGCTGGCTTTTTCATTCCCACTGACAGGTGGACCATGCTCATCGAGTCCTCGACCGAGCTGGCCTGGAGTCCCCGCCGCTGGTGGTCCTTCTCGGTCCGCCCCAGGCAGGGCAGGATCAGAGCCTTTTCCGCATGCACGAGGTGGCTCCGGTTGAGCTTGGTGCTCACATGGACGGTCAACGAGCAGCGCCTCAGGCCCCGGGTGGTGTATTCGGTATCGGGCGCGGCCAACACGAAGTTGCCTCCCATACCGACGAATACCTTCACCCTGCCCTCGTTCATGGCCGCGATGGTGTCGACGGTGTCCATCCCGTACTCCCGCGGCGGGTCGATTCCGCAGACGTCGCCGAGCCGGTCGAGGAACTGCTCGGTCGGGCGGTGGTCGATGCCGCAGGTCCGGTTGCCCTGGACATTGCTGTGGCCGCGCACGGGCGAAGGGCCGGCGCCCTCCCTGCCGAGGTTGCCACGCAGCAGCAGCAGGTTGACGATTTCGCGGACGGTATCCACGCCGTGCTCGTGCTGGGTGATGCCCAAACACCAGCTGACCAGGGTCCGGTCAGAGCGCGTGTAGATCTCAGCGGCTTTGACGATGTCGGCCCGGGTCAGGCCTGACTGCTCCTCGAGTTGCGCCCACGGAGTGGCGTCGCACAGCGCCCGGTAATCCCCTAAACCGTGGGTATGGCGCTCGATGAACTCATGATCCAACGCCTTGCGATGGAACCGACTCTGCTCCAGCACCGCCTTGGCGATCCCTCGCAGTAGCGCCAGGTCGCCGCCGACGCGCACCTGAAGGTTGAGGGTGCTGGTACGGGTGGCCTTGAACAACGCCATCTGGGTCAGCTCATGGGGCACGATCGTGCGCGTCGCCGCGGCCTCAACCAGCGGATTGATGTGGACGATCTGCGCGCCCCGCCGGTAGGCCTCGGCCAGTGCCGTCAGCATGCGGGGAGCGTTGGAGGCGGCGTTGACACCCAGGATGAACAGGGCGTCGGCCGCCTCCCAGTCCTTGAGGTCCGCGGTGCCCTTGCCGGTGCCCAGAGCCGCCTGAAGAGCACGCCCTGACGCTTCATGGCACATGTTGGAGCAATCGGGCAGGTTGTTCGTGCCGAACTCGCGTGCCATCAGCTGATAGAGAAAAGTTGCTTCGTTGCCCAACCGGCCCGACGTGTAAAACGCCGCCTGGTTCGGACTTTCGAGTGCGCGCAGTTCCTGGCCGATCAGGTCGAAGGCGTCCTGCCAGGCGATCGCCCTATAGCGGTCGCTGGCGGCGTCGTAAACCAGCGGCTCGGTGAGTCGTCCCTGGTCCTCCAGGGCAAAGTCAGACCACGTCGCGAGCTCCGAGACGGTGTGCTGGGCGAAGAAGTCGGCACCGACTCGCTTGTGCGTCATCTCCCATGTGACGTGCTTGATGCCGTTCTCACAGATATCGAGCCGCAGCCCCTTGATGTCGTCCGGCCAAGCACACCCCGGGCAGTCGAATCCGCCGTTCTCGTGATTCATCTTGTGGATCGCCCGTGCACCGTCCAGAAGCGCGTGCTCGCGCACGAGAACCTGGGAGACACTCTTTGCCGCCCCCCACCCGGCAGCCGGGTGGTGATAGGCCTGATGCGACGGGCGCTTGTCGGTCTCCGGACCGTCTCCGTCAATTGGCGTGCGGCTCACGGCATTTCCATCCGGATTCGACGGTCGATTCAGGTCAGATGTGGTCATCTTCGACACCTTTG
>DASXMA010000178.1:0-6145 GCA_036495965.1 Mycobacterium sp. | reverse complement strand
CGAACGTGATCTGCTGTCGATGCACGTCGAAACCGCCTACCATTGCCATCGGGACCTCCTCGAGCTCCTGAAACATTTCTCTGACGCCTATATCAACGAGCGTCTGAGCCGAGGGGGTCCTCATCACATGTCATCTTTCATTGATAGCTGCCTTGGTTTGCAATCTCGGCGTCCGCTGTCGGCTCCGACAAATCGTTACGGCGTTTGATGCCGTTCAGAAGGATGTCGATGAGGCGGGTTGCGCGGTCGGATAGGTCGGGGTCTCCTGCCACCAGAGCGATGCCACCTAGGCTCATGAGCACGTCCATTACATCGATGTCTGGAAGCAGAATGTCCTCCGCGGCGGCGGCAGCCAGGAGTTGGGACAGGGCCTCTTTGATCAGATCCTTGGTCTGCATCCGTAGATCACCCGCGTTGAGAAGGACCGCTCGGAGGGTGTCGGACATACCGACCGCGCTCGCAAAGAACTCGACGAATCGCTGCATCCAGACGCGCAGCGCCTCGGCCGCGGGCTGAGTCCGGAGCAGGTCAGGCACTTCGCCGCACAGCCTCTCGACCTCGTTCCGGTAGGTCGCTTCGACGAGTGCCTCGCGCGTCGGAAAACGGCGATAGAGGGTGCCAATCCCGACCCCCGCGTCCTTGGCGATCGCCTTGAGCGTTGCCTCCCCACCGTCGCGGGCGAACGCCCGCGCGGCCGCCCCCAGCAAGCGATCGTGGTTGAGCTGGGCATCGGCACGCAGCCGCCGATCCTGTTCTGGGGACATGTTCTCCTCTCGACACCCTGCGTTGCCGAACCGCCTGGTGTGACGGTAGTCACTTGCTAAGCGGATCCTACTCCGGTTATTGTGGCGTCTTATCGGAGCCGGCTCCGATTAGGTGATCTGGCAAGCGAGACTAGTGAGAAAGGTGTGACCATGGAGCGCGCAAACAACGACACGTCGGACCTGAGGAGCGGCGTCGGAGGGTCGGCGACGATGGTGGCCGCCGCGCGGGCACGCGCCACCGCCGCACCTAACCCGTTGATCGACGATCCGTTCGCCCTACCGCTAGTCCGGGCTGTCGGGGTGGACCTGTTCGTCCGCTGGGCGACCGGAGAACTTGATTTCGCCGACGTCGATAGCGTCGGTTCGGCGTTTGGAATCCAGATGACGACGACCGTGCTGGCCGTGCGGACCCCCTATTTCGACCAGTTTCTTCTCGACGCAGCAGCAGCCGGCATCCGGCAGGTGGTCAACCTGGCGGCCGGTCTCGACGCGCGTGGGTATCGGTTGACCTTGCCGGCGGGCACTACGGTTTTCGAGATCGATATGCCGCTGGTGCTGCAATTCAAGACCGCAACCCTGGCCGACCTCGGCGCGAAGCCGACCGTCGAGCTGCGGGATGTTCCGATTGATCTGCGGGATGATTGGCCGACCGCACTGCGTCAGGAGGGTTTCGACGCAGGACAGCCCACCGCGTGGATCGCCGAAGGGTTGTTCCCATTCCTTCCGCCCGAGGCGCAGGATCGCTTGCTGGACAACATCACTGATCTCAGCGCAGGCGATAGCCGACTGGCCGCCGAGGTCATGGCCGGTTTGGCGGACCACGGGTCGCGACAGGTCCAGGACGACATGTTGGGCGTCGCCGAAAGCTGGGGTGAACACGGTTTCGACGTCGACTTGGGCTTAGTGAACCACGTCGGTGAACGCAATGACGTCGCGGAGTATCTGGCCAGTCGAAATTGGCTGCAGCGGAAGACGACGCTACAGGAATTGTTGACCGCCAACGGTTTACCCTGGGGCGAAGCCCATGGGACGGTATTCGCCAATAACTACTATTGCGCGTCGATTTTGCAGCCCCAGCAGTCGTCGCCGTACTGAAGCGTTTCCACCCCGCGCCGGGCCGAGAGAGCGATCGGCAGGCACGCGAGGAGTGGCTGGCACGTGCACTTCAGGATCAGTTCTCAGAGCGCGAGCAGCGCGTCATCGTCGCGGGCGCTGCCGTTGCTGCAGCGACTGACCGAATAGCGAAAGGAATAACAGAACAATGGAATTGGGCGTGCATTTCATCGACTTTCTACCCGACGGCCCGGAGAAGCTGGGGCCGACGCTGGGCGGTGCGGCCAAGGCCGCGGACCTCGGCGATGCTCGGTTGCGGTGCGGCGAGTGCCCGGTTGAGTCTCGGCCTGATGCGCGATCTCGATCAGCTTGGCGTAGTCGATCCCGCTGGGTTTCGGTGGCGCGGACCACAAATGGGATTGTGGCTTAGTCCAGGCTTAGTCCAGGTAGTCGCGCAGAGCCTGAGCACGGCTGGGGTGGCGCAACTTTGACATCGTCTTCGACTCGATCTGTCGGATGCGTTCACGAGTGACCCCGTACACCTGGCCGATCTCATCGAGCGTACGTGGCTGGCCGTCGGTCAAGCCGAACCGCAGCCGCACCACACCAGCCTCACGTTCCGACAGGGTCTGCAATACCGACTGAAGCTGATCCTGCAGCAGTGTGAACGACACCGCGTCGACCGCCACGACCGCCTCGGAATCCTCGATGAAATCACCGAGTTGGATGTCGCCCTCGTCACCGATGGCCTGGTCCAGCGAGATCGGCTCACGCGTGTACTGCTGGATGTCCAGCACCTTTTCTGGCGTGATGTCCATCTCTTTGGCCAGCTCTTGGGGCGTGGGCTCGCGACCCAGGTCCTGCAGGAGCTGGCGCTGGATGCGACCCAGTTTGTTGATCATCTCGACCACGTGCACCGGGAGGCGGATGGTGCGGGCCTGGTCGGCCATCGCGCGGGTGATGGCCTGGCGGATCCACCATGTGGCGTAGGTGGAGAACTTGTAACCCTTGGTGTAGTCGAACTTTTCGACCGCGCGGATCAATCCCAGGTTGCCTTCCTGGGTCAGGTCCAAGAACGCCATGCTTCGGCCGGTATACCGCTTGGCCAGCGACACCACCAGCCGCAGATTCGCTTCCAACAGATGGTTCTTGGCGCGAACGCCGTCGCGGCAGATCCAGGCCATGTCGCGGCGCTGCGCGGCCGGCAGCTTTTCACCGCGCTCAGCTATCTCGGCCATCAGCTGGGTGGCGTACAGCCCGGCCTCGATCCGCTTGGCCAGCTCGACTTCTTCCCCCGCGTTGAGCAGCGCGACTTTGCCGATCTGCTTGAGGTAGGCGCGGACGGCGTCGGCCGAGGTAGTCAGCTCGGCGTCCTTGCGGGCCTGTCGAAGCGCCTCGGATTCCTCTTCGTCCCAGGCGAAGTCGCCGGGCGCCTTGTCTTTCTCGGAGGGCTCGGCGATCTCATCGTCGTCGCCAACCGGAATGTCGGCAGCGGCGGCCGCCTCGGCGACCGCCGCGGGTTCGGGTTCGACGTCTGCAAGGTCCTCGACGTCGTCTTCGACGAGGTCCGGTTCGACCGCGACTTCCTCGGGTTCCGCGGGTTTTGTGGCTTTTGCCGGCGCCGTGGCCTTCTTGGCGCGGCCACGCGGGGGCGGCGAGGCGGGCTGCTCGGCCACCTTGGACCGGCGCGAAGGCCGTGGCTTGGCCGTCGCACCGGTGCTCTTGGCGGCCCGTTTAGCCGAGGCCGACCCGTTGGCGGACTTGGCCGCCGATGAGCGCTTCGCGGGGGTCTTGGTAGCGGTCCGCTTCGCCGGCTCCGCTGCTGCCGGGCTTGCCTTCATCGCTGCCACGTACACCCTTTTCGGTCTGCTACGTCCGACCGGGCAGGGGCGCGCCCCACCGACAGGTCGGCTCGTCGAATTTCGGCGGTGATATCTGCTATGGATACTCGCCGCTATCCGGTCCTGCAGCCGCCGTGGATCATTGTAACGACAGTGTGCACTCAGACCTCCCTGAGCGGGCTGATTCCGCGCGGTCCACTTGGGCGGCCACCGCGGCGCCGACGATTCCCGCGGTGTTCTGCAGCGCGGCGGCCACCACCGGGGTCCGGTTCGTCAGCAGCGGCAACCACTTGTCGGCCTTGCGGCTGATCCCGCCGCCGGCGATGAAAAGGTCTGGCCGACGCGCTGCCCGTTGAGGTCGAGCCCGTAGTCGCCGCGACGGCAGCGGCTGTCGCGTTGGTCTCTGGATGGCTGTCGTCCGCGGGTCGCACGCACTATTGGTGAGCCCGGTGCAACCGCCGCAGTGTGGTCCAATTGCAGCTCGGCGTCGATGGTCTCGAAGGTCGCGAATGACGTGCCTGGGGGTGGCCTGGTATCCGCCCACGGAGAGGTTTTCGCTTCCCATTGCATCGGTCCCCACCTCAGGGTTGACGGGTGTGGACACTTCTCTGTTCAACGGCAACGGCCCCGGCTGATACCTCCGGCGGGGGACCCCAATGCACCCACCCGGCAACGGCGGCAAAGTCATGACCCTCCACAGCGCACCTGCGGTCTCCTCCGCGCACTGCACTAACCGCACAGACCAAGAGTGGGTACCGGTGTATTGAGGCCAAAATTTCATGACGGTTTCGGTTGAGCAAAGGTACTGCAGCTTACCCGCGAGGCGAGGGCCGATATCGCCTGTTTGGCTTTAGTGTTGACTGCTATGGCCGGACTGAACAATTACGTGAAGCGCTGGCGCACAGCGCTTCACGTAACCGTGTCGGCATTGATAGTTGCCATCCTCGGACTCGCCATCACCCCCGTAGCTCATGCGGCTGCGGCCACGGCGACGTTGTCGGTGTCACATACGTGGCAGACCGGTTTCATCGCCCACTTCACCATCACCAACTCGAGCACGGTGCCACTAACCGATTGGAAGCTTGAATTCGACTTGCCGGTGGGAGAATCCGTCTCGCACACGTGGAATAGCACCCTTACCCAATCTGGCACGCACTATGTTCTCACCCCCGCGAATTGGAATCGCATCATTGCGCCCGGTGGTTCAGCCACAGGTGGTCTAAGAGGCGTGCTGACCGGTTCCTACTCGCCACCGTCGAATTGTGTGCTCAACGCGCAATATTTATGCACCTAGAGGCGACCGCACACTGAGGCTCGACCGCTCCGACAGTGCGGCCAATGCCATATAGGTTTAGTGGGTGGACATGCCCATCTACGCGATCCTGCAGGACGCCAGGGAGCGGGCGCACAAAGCCGGGGGTGTTTCCCTCTAAGGATTGACGAGACACCTCAGCTGGGAAGTGACATCGATCATGGATGCTTGAGGAGGCAAGCGAGTCGACTACG
Organism: Mycobacterium sp.; assembly: GCA_036495965.1. Classification (GTDB taxonomy): domain Bacteria; phylum Actinomycetota; class Actinomycetes; order Mycobacteriales; family Mycobacteriaceae; genus Mycobacterium. The sequence continues at coordinate 981 of DASXMA010000178.1, read as the reverse complement.
TGAGGCGGCGAGAACACATTGGTGACCCAACGCGACGAATACCGATCCCTGTACCTGTCTTATCTTGAGCAATGTAATGAGCACGATTTTGATCGAATGGCGTCGTTTTATACACCGACCATCAAGGTGAACGACGTCCCTATGGATCCAGCCGCCGTCACCGCGCAATTCGTGCCTCTGATTTCCGCGTTTCCTGACTGGCATTGGGAGATGCGGCACCTCGTTGTCGACGGCGACAATATCGCGGTGCACTTCACGGTCACCGGTACCCACCGGGGGGCTTTCCAGGGAATTGAGGCCACCGGTCGTCGGGTGACGGTTTCGGAGTTCACTCTCTATCGCGTCGAAGACGGCAAGTTCGCCGAGGTCTGGGACCTCACGGATATGGACGCAGTGATGAGGCAGATCGGGCCACACGGAGCCTAGAGCACGGGGCGCGACCACGTTGTCCCTTTTGGCTGGTCGGCACGTCATCCCACTTAGTAATCATCTAGGCAGCTCGTGAACGTGGGGTCCAGCACGGATGCATCGGCGTCGGTGGTATCTGAATGCGACTCACCTGTCAACGATGTCGAGGACTCAGAACCTCCAAACACGCTGACTCCCGGCTGCTCAGCGGCGACCGGCGGCCGGGGCGAGGCGGGCCATCCCGCGCACGATCCACGGTGTCCGCCTGGCGATCACCTCCACGGCGCGGTCCGAGCGGCGCATCGCGGTCCGACGGCCAGGAGTGGGCATTGATGCCAGCTCTGCCTCGGCCGATCCCGCCCGCGGGCCAAAGCGATCCACCGCCAGGAGGTGCCAGGTGCCGGGCACGCCGCGCAGCTCGACGCTGCCGCGGTCCTGGAAGCCAGTCCCCGAGCCGACGACCAGGTCACGCACGGTGCGGGAGACAAGGATGTCCCCGGCGCCGGCCTGGCCGCAGATGCGCGCCGCGATGTGTACCGCGATCCCCCCGATATCGTCGTCCAGCAGTTCGCA
>DASXMA010000177.1:0-7362 GCA_036495965.1 Mycobacterium sp. | reverse complement strand
AATCGGTCCTGTGGTACTAACTAGACTGTCTATATTTGTTGGTATTTCGGGATAAGGGAACACCATGGCGCGCACCGATCGTGATCGCTGGGATCTCGCGACGAGCGTCGGGGCGACGGCGACCATGGTCGCCGCACAGCGGGCGCTGTCTTCCGATGAGAAGTTCATTGATGACCCCTACGCCGCGCCATTGGTGCGCGCGGTCGGCATCGACGTCTATGTCCGATTGGTGAACGGCCAGATTCCAGTTGGGGGGGATTCCGAGTTCGATCCACATCGGATGGCTCGGGGAATGGCCTGTCGCACCAGGTTCTACGACCAATTCTTTCTGGAAGCGGCAAACAGCGGGGTCGGCCAGGCGGTAATCCTCGCGGCGGGTCTCGATGCGCGCGCTTACCGGCTGCCGTGGCCGGCGGGCACCGTCGTCTACGAGGTCGACATGCCAGAGGTAATCGAGTTCAAGACCCTGACGCTCAGCGATCTCGGCGCCGAGCCGACCGCCGAGCGGCGCACCGTGGCCGTCGATTTGCGCGACGACTGGGCCGCCGCACTGCAGGAGGCGGGATTCGACGCGCAGGCTCCGGCGGCGTGGAGCGCCGAAGGATTGCTGCTCTATCTGCCGGATGCGGCGCAGGATGCGCTGTTCGACAACATCACCACGCTGAGCGCCCCCGGCAGTCGGCTCGCGTTTGAGTTCGTGCCCGACACCGCCGTTTTCGCCGACGAGTGCTGGCGCGCCCACCATGACCGGATGAGTGAACTCGGGTTCGAAATCGACTTCAACGATCTCGTCTATCACGGCCAGCGCAGCCACATTCTCGACTATCTGACCCAGCGCGGCTGGCAGACCTCAGCTCACACCGTCAAGCAGCTGCACGCGGCCAACGGCTTCACCTATCCCGACGATGACGTGGCGGCAGCCTTCGCCGATGTGACCTATACGAGCGCGGTACTCGCGCGCTAGGCGACCAGGCGCACTTCGCCGTCTCGGATAAGCCCCGTTGGAAAGGCCCTATGAAGGAAGCAGGTCGTCCTGCGGGCGGCCGATGAGCATCTCCTGGGACACGGCACGAGCCGGGTCGTACAAATTCTGGAATGTCCCAAGCACCGCATCCCGGTTGTATTCGGGAATGGAGCCGGCCGGAGTCCAAAAGCTGTCGATATCCAAAAGGAAAAACGGTCCAGGTTGTACCGGTATTGTCCGACGCAGGTGGTAGTTCGGATCAAGCGCCTGACCCAAACCCGGGCCATAGCGCACGATCATCGATTTGCCTGGTTGCGCTTCGCGGTAGACCGCGGCACCCTGCCACTCGGTCAGTGTCAGGCCGCCGGGCGCGACGCGTTGGGGCCCCAGCAGCGGCTCCGCTATCCAGTCGGCCCACTCGGTACGACCATCGGCGCCCACCGGGACTCGGACCTCGAGGACATACCGCAGACCGATGCGTTCCACGCCCACGATCGACGAGACCTGTGAGCGCGCATCCGCGACCCGCATCATGACGTCAACCAGCGACTCGAAGCCCAGGTCAGCGGTGGTCTCGATGACGAGCGCCTGAGCCTTCATCGAGGCGGCAAGCGTGTTATCGCGGTTGACGTAACGGACGAACCGCTCCGGGGTAGGTGTCGGACTTCCACCGGCTCCCATCGCCCAAGCCATGTCTTGGCCCTGGCGTTCGATCGGCAGGAGTTCGAAGAGCAGATGTTTCAGCTCTTTGCTCGATGATTCGGTGAGGGAATCCGTTGCCGGGTGACGGATTTCCATCGTTACCAGGGCTACCGGGGCGTTTGGGTCAGCCGCATCGCCACTCATCCTGCGAAGCATAGCCAAGCCGTTCGCCGGGTACACCCGGAAGCGCCGCGGGTCGGCGACGGATACCGATTGCCCCTCGGCGCACCATCCACGGCTACGGCCGCAGCAACCGTCAACACTCGGCCGAAACTCCGTCAGGCATCACCCGAAGACGGAATGTCAGGCATCGTCCGAGGTCATACGCTTTTTGGTGCCCCCACTAGGACTCGAACCTAGGACCTGCGGATTAAAAGTCCGTAGCTCTACCAACTGAGCTATAGGGGCCGCGAAGATTCAGGATACTGGGTTGGAAAGGGCACTCGAACGGCGCTCGTTTGAGGATTCGGCCCGCGGTAACCTAAGCTGGCGTGGCTCCCAACGGTAACTGCGTTGCGAGTGCCCCCGGAGAGATTCGGTTCTGGCCCCCTTCGTCTAGACGGCCTAGGACGCCGCCCTTTCAAGGCGGTAACGCGGGTTCGAATCCCGTAGGGGGTACTGCGACGCGGTGACGCGGAGCAGCAGCAAGGCCCTGTGGCGCAGTTGGTTAGCGCGTCGCCCTGTCACGGCGAAGGTCGCGGGTTCGAGTCCCGTCAGGGTCGCCAGCATGGCGAGGCACTCGCTGCCTTCTGGCCAGGTAGCTCAGTCGGTATGAGCGTCCGCCTGAAAAGCGGAAGGTCGGCGGTTCGATCCCGCCCCTGGCCACCAGATTGTTTACGCAGTCAGGCCTATTTTTGGCTCTGTCTACAAACCCCCCATCACCGATTCGGACTTGACGGTGGGGCCAATATGGGGCCAAACGAGCTGCCCTCGCTGGCAAGTCTGCTCACGTGCCTTGACTTAAATCGTCAGTCAGCGAGTCAAGTGCGGCCGCGATGTTGTCGAGCTCGTCATCGAAAAGGTCTGCGTACGTGTGGGCAGTGGCCGTAATGGACGCGTGCCCCATGGCTTTTTGCAACAGGCGGAGATCGGCGACGCTGCTTCGAGAGCCGGTGCGAGACAACGAAATTCAGCCCATCTCCGACTGGGGGTCAAGTGGCCGGAGGTTCGAATCCTGTCAGCCCGACTGAGAGAAATAGGCTCTTTTATACGATGACGAGCCAGATAGCGGTGTAGTGGCAGATCGCCGCGACGGCGGTGAACCCGTGAAAAAACTCGTGATAACCAAAGGTCTGTGGCCACGGGTTGGGCCAGCTAAATGCATAGAGGACCGCGCCGATGTTGTAGAGCACGCCTCCGGCGACGAGTAGCACGACGACGACGACGCCCGCGCCGTTCAGGAGTGTTCCGGCGAAGCATGTCGCCACATAGCCGACTAGTAGATACAGCGGCAAGCCGACCGCTCTAGGGGCGGACGGCCACAGCATCTTGAGGGCGATACCGGCGGCCGCTCCCGTGTACACGACGGCGAGCACTAGCGTCCCGGTGGCCGTCGGCATCGCCAAGAGCGCGATCGGGGTGTAGCTACCCGCGATGAAAACGAATATCAACGAGTGGTCGGCACGCTTCATCCACCGCATGGCGTTTTGGGAGCGCCATTGCACTCGGTGGTAGATCGCGCTGCCGGTGAACATAGCGACAATGGTGGCGCTGTAAATCAGCGTGGCCCAACCGGCCTTCGGTGACGTGGCGATCCAGGCTACCGGGACCAAGGCCGCGCCGGCCACGATGAACAGAGCCGCCGAGCAGAGATGTATCCATCCGCGTGCGCGGGGCTTGCCCAAGAGGTCGGTGACGGTCTCACCGAGAACTTGGGGCAGATCGTCGTCCACTCCACTGGGCGTGACAGCCAGCAACGCTGACTTGGCGTCTTCGATGATCACGTTAAACTTCTCCCCGATGTGTGATCGGTCAGAACGCCTCCAATGTCAAGCGCAGGGATACCGATAACGAGCGTAACGATGGGGGTGTTTGAAAGCCGGACATCAGGCATCGATCACCACGCGATCACTTTTCGCCCGCGAGACGCAGACCAGCATTTCGTCATCGTCTTCCGCGGTACGCCCCCGGCGATCGACGTCGCCGGCCAGCACCTTGACCTTGCAGGTGCCGCAGAACCCCTGCTGGCACGAATACGCGGTTGCCGGGTCGCGGTCGAGCATGACGCTCAGCGCCGACCGGTTCGGCGGCACGCTGAGTACCCGCTGCGAGCGCGCGAGTTCCAGCTCGAAGGGGATACCGTCGACGACCGGCGGCGGACTGAACCTTTCGTAATGCAGTGGCGCATCCGCGTGTTCGTCGCGGGCCGCTCGGACCGCTTCCAGCATGGCTGTCGGCGCGCAAACGTAGACAGCCGCCTTCGGGCCCGCGCCGGCCAGCAGCTCCTCTGCGGTGGCGAAGCGGCCGCGCTCGTCGTCAGCCCACACGGTGACCCGATCCGGCGCCACCGCCAAAACCTCGTCCAGCAGCGGCATGTAATCTCGGCTGCGTCCGGCATACACTGCGCGCCAGTTGATTCCGCGCTGATGAGCCGCCTGAATCATGGGCAGGATCGGCGTCACCCCAATGCCGCCGATCACGAACAGCACGTCCTTCTCGTCCGTGACGAGATAGAACGCGTTGCGGGGACCTTCGAACTCGCACGTGTCGCCCACGTCGTAGATGTCATGCATCTCGATGGAACCGCCTCCGCCGTCTGCGATCCGGCGCACGGCGATGCGGTAGTCGGTGCGCCGCCCGGGTGAACCGCATAACGAGTACTGCCGGCGGCGGCCCGAGGGCAGCCGAACATCGATGTGCGCGCCAGGTGTCCAGGACGGCAGCAATCCGCCATCAGGGTCAGCCAATGTCAAAGCGACCACATCGGGTGCGACGAGTTCGCGTTTGGTGATCACTGCGGTGTTGGTCCTTCGCACCGACGCTACCCGCGACGGATTCCACCGCGAAGCCGACGCTAAGCCGCCGAACAGGACGCCCACGCCCCACAGCGCGGTCGTAAAGCGGTCTCGGCTGCGGCGACCGTACAAGTCGGCGGGTCTCGTGTTCCAAATAGTATGTGTCACGGCGGATTTCCTATGTCGGTCGAATGTCGATGAGGTTGACCCACTCGCTCGTGAGCCCGGCGATGACGTTGGGATGCGAGGCCACCACCCAGTGGCCGCCCTCGATCGGGACTACCCTGCCGCCGTCCGGTATCGAGCCGGTGAACCGCTGCAGGGCGGGTGTGACGAAATAGTCTTTGCGGGCCACCAGCACCTGCACCGGGACGGCTGTCTTCGGTAGCTGCGCCGGCGGCGCCAGAATCGGACCGGGCATGTTGGCGCGGTACAGGTTGAGTCCGTTGATGTAATCATCGATCGATCGGAGCGACGCAGCACGGCGCGGGCTGCGGGCGCTCGAGCGGCCGATACGTTCAACCGCCTCAAAGACTTTCAGAGTCGCCCGGGACCGGATCGCCATCTCCGGGACACCCGGGCACAGAAAGAACCAGATGTATCCGGACGCCAGGAACTGTCTGACGACGTCGGCCAGGGCGCGCAGTGTGCGCGGTGACCGCAGGAACCTTCCCGCATAGTTCAGGTGCGGCCCCGAAATCGACGTGTAAGAGGCGATCTTGCCCATCACCGACTCGTCGGTGACTGCCGCCCAGCCCTGGATGGAGCCCCAGTCGTGGCCGAGCAGGTGCACGTCGTCCACCCCCAGGCTGTCGATCACCGCGCCGACATCGGCGGCCAGCTGGGTGAGCCGGTATCCGGATCGGTCTGCCGGCGTTGACGATTCACCGGCCCCGCGCACGTCGTAGGTCACAACGTTGTATCGGTCGGCCAGCTTCTCAGCGACCCCGTCCCACACGCGGTGGTTATCCGGGTAGCCGTGGATGGCCAGGATGGTCGGACGCCCCTTGTCGATCTCGCTATAGGCGTGGACCGCCAAAGTCACGCCGTCCGACGCGGTCACGGTGGTGCTCATCGAGTCCTCCGGGAAACCTCAGTGAGAGGCGCGGGCGGCAGGCGATCTCGCCAAGTAGTCGACGGCGCGTCCGACCCCACCCAGCTGAGACGGATGGAAACTCGGCTTGTAGTAGGCGCCGATGACCCCTAGGAATTGGGTCGGCCCGGGCACCAAACCCCGGCGCGCAGCGTCGAAGTAGTCCCGCCACCGCGGTTTGGTCCCCGGCGGCAGGTGTGGGTCGACCGAGTACATGAATCGCACGCCGCGGATGAACAACCACAACAGCGCCGGCGTCACCAGCAGCTGGGTGCGCACCTGCCGCCAGTACCCGGCGCGCAGATGCTTCATGGTGTCGAAGGCGACCGCCTTGTGCTCGACCTCTTCTGCGCCGTGCCAGCGAATCAGGTCCAGCATCACGGGATCGACGCCCAGGGCGTCGAGCTGCGGGGTGTCGAGAATCCATTCACCCAGGATGGCCGTGTAGTGCTCGAGGGCCGCCACCATCGACACCCGCTCGAGCAACCAACTCTCCCGTCGTCGCCGGCTCCACCGGGGCCGGTCACCGATGAGCTTCTGAAACAGCCAGGCCATCTGGTTGGTGAACGGTGAAACGTCGATGCCCTTGGCAGCGAAGTGCCCGAGCACACCGGAGTGCGCTTGGGAGTGCATGGCCTCCTGGCTGATGAATCCCTGCACATCCCGCCGCAGCTGATCGTCTTTGATCAGCGGCAACGTGTTCTTGAATGCGTCAACGATGAACTCCTCGCCCGCCGGCAGCAGCAAGTGCAGGACGTTGCAGAAGTGGGTGGCGAACGGCTCGTTGGGCACGTAGTAGAACGGCAGCTTTGCCCAATCGAACTCGACGTCCCGCGCCTGCAGGACGAGTCGTTCATGATCGAGGGAAGCGTCGTGCGGACCCGCTGCCTGGTCATCGACTGTGAACATCGTCAAACCCCTTGTGTCGCTATGCACTGCGTTGTGCCTCTGGCTCACCCTCGGTGATCAGACCCTCGATTCGCAGGAACCGGACGAGATTGTCGACCGTCTGGGTCAGGGCCGGCTCGCGCAGGCGGACCTTGGCCATCGCGCGTGCGTGTTGGTACTGCGTGTTGCCATAGCGCTTGTCCCGCATCGCCGCGATCTTGTCCGCCGAGCGGGTGAGGAAATCGACCAGCGGATAGATCGGATCACGCGGCGTGCACCGGCGATTCATCTGCTCGACGAAGGACGGGATGTCGTAGTAGGCGAAGCGGTAGCCGTAGCGCTCGGACAATATCCGGGTGACGTCCGTGAGGTTGTAGTAATCATCCGCAGTCATGTTGAAAACGGTGCCCGCCTCGGCCGGCAGATCCATCAGCGCGACGATGTGATCCGCGATCAGGTCCGCCGGCAGCAAGCTGAGCTGGTTGAGCGCGTCGGCGGCAATGCCGTGCTCGATCATGAACGCCATGGTGCGCACCAAGATGTCGTCCTGACTCCCGAAACCCGCGCTGGTCGGTGAGATCAACGACGGCCGGTAGATGCGCACGTCGAGTCCTTGCCGCTGCGCGGCCAGCGCCAGCTGCTCGGCAACCCACTTGGTCTGCGAGTAGCCGAAGTCCAGGGCGTTCATCTCCACGTTCGCATCGGATTCCCCGACTACCGGCTTGACGCTCCACCCGTAGATGAAGGTGCTCGAGACCAGG
>DASXMA010000176.1:0-31318 GCA_036495965.1 Mycobacterium sp. | reverse complement strand
CACCACCTGGTTTTCACCGGGCCGCCGGGAACCGGGAAGACCACCATCGCTCGGGTGGTCGCCAAAATCTATTGCGGGCTCGGCCTTTTGAAACGGGAAAACATCAAAGAAGTGCACCGCGCCGACCTCATCGGACAGCACATCGGAGAGACCGAGGCCAAGACCAACGCGATCATCGACAGCGCACTGGACGGAGTGCTGTTCCTCGACGAGGCCTACGCGCTGGTCGCCACCGGCGCCAAGAACGACTTCGGCCTGGTGGCCATCGATACGCTGTTGGCCCGGATGGAAAACGACCGGGATCGGTTGGTGGTCATCGTCGCCGGGTACCGAGCCGACCTGGATCGGTTCCTCGACACCAACCAAGGTCTGCGGTCGCGCTTCACCCGCAGCATCGACTTCCCGTCATACAAAGCGCCTGAGCTGATCGAGATCGCGAACTTCATGGCCGCCAAGCGCGACAGCGCGTTCGAACCGGCCGCGCTGGAAAATCTCGAAGCATTGTTCGGGCATCTGGCCAACTCGTCGAAACCTGATGCGGCTGGCGTCGAACGACGCGGCCTGGATATCGCGGGCAATGGCCGGTTCGTTCGCAACGTGGTTGAAAAGTCCGAAGAGGAACGCGAATTCCGGCTGGACCACTCCGAGCATGCCGAAACCGGCGAGTTCACCGATGAGGAGCTGATGACGATCACCGCCGGAGACGTGCGGAATTCGGTTGAGCCGCTGTTGCAAGGTCTCGGTCTGCAGGAGCCGGCATGACGAACCCGGAGCCACCAGACGAGCGGCGTTCGTTTTCCTCGCGAACCCCGGTCAACGACAACCCCGATCGAGTGGTCTACCGCCGTGGTTTCGTCACTCGTCATCAGGTGACCGGCTGGCGCTTCGTGATGCGCCGGATCGCTTCCGGTATTGCCTTGCACGACACCAGGATGCTGGTCGACCCGCTGCGTACGCAGTCGCGCGCGGTGCTGATGGGCGCACTGATTCTGGTCACCGGCTTGGCGGGCTGTTTCGTGTTTTCGTTGATCCGGCCGAACGGGCAAGTAGGTAACAACGCGGTGCTTGCCGATCGATCCAGCGCCGCGCTGTATGTGCGGGTTGGTGATGACCTGCACCCGGTACTCAACCTGACTTCGGCCCGGCTGATCGTCGGCCATCCGGTTAACCCCACCACGGTGAAAAGCAATGAGCTGGACCGGTTTCCGCGTGGCAACCTGATCGGCATTCCGGGCGCCCCGGAGCGCATGGTGCAGAACACGTCGCACGACGCGAACTGGACGGTGTGCGACGCGGTCAGCGAGCCCACCCAGGGCGGACACGCTGCCTACAGCACGGGCGTCACCGTGATAGCGGGCCCCCCGGACAGCCATGGCGCGCGGGCGGCCACGCTTGGATCCGGGCAGGCGGTCCTGGTCGACTTCGCCAATGACAAGGGCAGCGGCACTTGGCTGCTGTGGGACGGCAGGCGCAGCCAGATCGACCTGGCCAACCACGCGGTCACCAACGCATTGGGCCTGGGTGTCGACGTGCCCGCGCCACGGCCCATCGCCTCGGGGCTGTTCAATGCGATTCCCGAAGCTCCGTCGCTGACGGCGCCGGGCATCCCGAATGCCGGTGCCCCCGCGAACTTCGCCGTGCCCGCGCCGGTCGGCGCGGTGGTGGTGTCTTACGCCTTGGACCAGAGTTCATCGGGCGCCGTGCGGTACTACGCGGTGTTGCCGGACGGCCTGCAACCCATCTCGCCGGTGCTCGCCGCGATCCTGCGCAACACCAATTCTTATGGCCTGGACCAACCACCGCGGCTCGGCGCCGACCAGGTGGCCAAGCTGCCGGTATCGCGGATGCTGGACACCGCGCGCTATCCCGACCGCCAGGTCGCAGTGGTCGACGCGGCCAAAAATCCCGTTACCTGTGCGTACTGGAGCAAGCCGGCCGGGGCTGCCACCAGCTCACTAAGCCTGATGTCCGGCTCGGCGCTGCCGGTGTCGGATGCGGTACGCACCCTCGACCTGGTCGGCGCCGGCGGCGGTAGCTCCCAAGCAATAGCCACCCGCGTTGCCCTGGCACCCGGCACCGGCTACTTCACTCAGACCGTGGGCGGCGGCCCGACTTCGCCGGGCACCGGGGCGTTGTTCTGGGTCTCCGACACCGGGGTGCGCTACGGCATCGACAACGAGGCTGACAGCGGGAGCGGAGCTGCCGGACACGGCAAAACCGTTGAAGCCCTTGGCCTGAGCGCGCCTGCCGTCCCCATCCCGTGGTCGATGCTGTCGCTGTTCGCGAGCGGTCCGACGCTATCGCGTGCCGACGCGCTGCTGGCACACGACGGCTTGCCACCCGACAGCAGGCCCGGCCGGGCGGCGTCGGCCGAAGGAACACCCCGATGAGCCGACTGATCTTCGAAGCCCGCCGCAGGCTGGCGCCACCACGTACCCGCAAAGGCAGCATCAGCATCGAGGCACCCCCTGAGCTGCCCCGGGTGATTCCGCCGTCGCTGCTGCGGCGTGCGATGCCTGTCGTGATCGTGATGCTGATCGTCGGCATGGTCGTCGCGTTGTTCGCCACCGGGATGCGAGTGATCTCCCCGCAGACCCTGTTCTTTCCATTTGTGCTGCTGCTAGCGGCAACCGCGCTCTACCGCGGCACCGGCAACAAGATGCGCACCGAAGAGGTCGACGCCGAACGGGCCGACTACCTGCGCTACCTGTCGGTGGTACGGGACAACATCCGCACCCAGGCCGCCGAGCAGCGTGCGGCCGCCCAGTGGTCTCACCCGGACCCGGCGGCGCTGGCTACTGTGCCCGGATCCCGCCGTCAGTGGGAGCGTGACCCGCACGATCCCGACTTCCTGGTGTTGCGGGCCGGCCTGCACCAGGCGCCGCTGGCCACCGCGCTGCGGGTCAAAGACACCGCCGACGAGATCGATTTGGAACCGGTGTCGCACAGTGCTTTACGCAGCCTGCTCGACACCCAGCGCATCGTTCGCGACGTCCCGACCGGAATCGATCTGACCAAAGTCTCGCGGATCACCGTTCTGGGTGAGGCAGATGAGGTGCGGGTGGCATTGCGTGCGTGGATCGCTCAGGCGGTGACCTGGCACGACCCCACCGTGCTTGGGGTGGCGTTGACCACCCGCGATCTGGAGAGTGGCGACTGGTCCTGGTTGAAGTGGTTGCCGCACGTCGACATTCCCGGTGAGCTCGACGGCGTTGGCCCGGCCCGGTACCTGTCGAGCAAACCCGACGAGCTGGTTTCGCTGCTGGCACCGGCCCTTGTCGATCGTCCTGCGTTCACCGGTGAGCCGGCAGATGCGCTGCGCCATCTGCTGATCGTCGTCGACGACCCCGACTTCGACATCAACGCCTCGACGCTGGCAGTGGGCCGGGCGGGAGTCACCGTCGTGCACTGCTCAGCCACACCGCCGCACCGCGAACAGTATTCGGACCCCGAAAAGCCGATCCTGCGCATCGCGGACGGAGCCATCGACCGTTGGCAGACCGGCGGCTGGCAGCGCTACATCGGCACCGCCGATCGGCTCAGCACCGATGAGGCGGCCCACTTGGCCCGTCAGCTGTCTCGGTGGGACTCCAACCCCGCCCACACCGGATTGCGCTCGGCGGCCACTCGCGGCGCCAGTTTCACGACGCTGGTGGGTATCCCGGATGCTTCGCAGCTGGATGTGCCGACACTGTGGGCACCGCGCCGCCGCGACGACGAGTTGCGCGTGCCGATCGGTGTCACCGCGACAGGCGAGCCGCTGATCTTCGATCTCAAGGACGAGGCCGAGGGCGGGATGGGTCCGCACGGCCTGATGATCGGCATGACCGGATCCGGCAAGTCGCAGACCCTGATGTCGATTCTGTTGTCGCTCTTGACAACTCACTCGGCAGACCGGCTGATCGTCATCTACGCGGACTTCAAGGGTGAGGCCGGCGCGGACAGTTTCCGGAACTTCCCGCAGGTTGTCGCGGTGATCTCGAATATGGCCGAGAAGAAGTCGCTGGCCGACCGGTTCGCCGACACGCTGCGAGGCGAGGTGGCCCGTCGCGAGACGCTGCTGCGCGAGGCCGGCCGCCGGGTTCAGGGCAGCGCGTTCAACTCGGTGGTCGAGTACGAGAACGCCATTGCCGCCGGACATGATTTGCCCCCGATCCCAACGCTGTTCGTGGTCGCCGACGAGTTCACTCTGATGCTGGCCGATCACCCGGAATACGCGGAGCTGTTCGACTATGTGGCGCGCAAGGGCCGCTCGTTCCGCATCCACATCCTGTTCGCGTCTCAGACCCTGGATGTCGGCAAGATCAAGGACATCGACAAGAACACCTCGTACCGAATCGGGTTGAAGGTGGCCAGTCCCAGCGTTTCTCGACAGATCATCGGCGTGGAGGACGCCTACCACATCGAGTCCGGCAAGGAGCACAAGGGCGTGGGTTTCTTGGTGCCGGCTCCCGGTGCGACCCCGATCAAGTTCCGCAGCACCTACGTCGACGGAATCTACGATCCACCACAAACAGCCAAAGCACTTGTGGTTCAGTCCGTTCCAGAGCCAAAGCTGTTCACCGCCGAGCGGGTGGAGCCGGATCAGGGAACCGTGATTTCCGGTGGGCAGGAAGAAGAAACGACCGGACCGCCGCGCAAGCTGATCGCGACCATCGGCGACCAGCTGGCACGATACGGGCCACGGGCACCGCAGCTGTGGTTGCCGCCGCTCGATGAACCCATCCCGCTCACCGCGGCGCTGGCTCGTGCCGGGATACCGCAACGGCAGTGGCGCTGGCCGCTCGGCGAGATCGACAAACCATTCGAGATGCGTCGCGACCCGCTGGTGTTCGACGCCACGTCGTCGGCCGGGAACATGGTGATCCACGGTGGAGCCAAGTCCGGCAAATCGACTGCGCTGCAGACATTCATCATGTCAGCCGCCAGCCTGCACTCGCCGCGCGACGTCACGTTCTACTGTCTTGACTACGGCGGCGGGCAGCTGCGGGCGCTGGAGGATCTGGCGCATGTCGGCAGCGTCGCGTCGGCCCTCGAGCCCGAACGCATCCGCCGCACCTTCGGTGAGCTGGAGCAGCTGCTGCTGTCTCGGCAGCGACGAGAGCTATTCCGGGACAGGCATGGCTCGGCACCCGATGACGGCTTCGGTGAGGTGTTCCTGGTCATCGACAACCTCTACGCATTCGGCCGCGACAACACCGACCAGTTCAACACCCGGAACCCGTTGCTGGCCAAGGTAACCGAACTCGTCAACGTCGGATTGGCATACGGCATCCACGTGCTCATCACCACCCCGAGTTGGCTGGAGGTCCCGCTGGCGATGCGGGACGGCCTTGGGCTGCGGCTCGAGCTCAGGCTGCACGACGCGCGGGACAGCAATGTGCGGGTGGTTGGCGCCCTGCGCCGCCCGGCCGACGCCGTACCGCACGACCAGCCGGGCCGCGGGCTGACGATGGCCGCGGAGCACTTCCTGTTCGCGGCTCCACATCTGGACCAGGTGGCTGCGATCAACGCCCGCTACCCCGATATGGCTGCACCGCCGGTTCGGTTGCTGCCCGGCAATCTCGTGCCGGAAGCCGTCGGGGCGCTCTATCGCGGCCCGGAGAGAGTCGTTATCGGCCAGCGCGAAGAGGACCTCGCCGCCGTCGTCCTCGACTTCACCGACAACCCGTTGTTAATGGTGTTCGGCGACAGCAAGTCTGGTAAAACCACGCTGCTACGCCATATCATCCGCACCATCCGCGAGAACTCCACCGCGGACCAGGTCGCCTTCACCGTGCTGGATCGGCGGCTGCACCTGGTCGACGAACCCCTGTTCCCCGACAACGAATACACCGCCAACATCGACCGGATCATCCCCGCAATGCTTGGGCTGTCCAACCTCATCGAATCGCGGCGCCCACCCGCGGGCCTGTCGCCGGCCGATCTGGCGCGCTGGACCTACGAGGGCCACACCCATTACCTGATCATCGACGACGTTGACCAGGTACCGGATGCCCCGGCGATGAGCGGTCCCTACCTCGGACAGCGACCGTGGACTCCGCTGCTCGGGCAGCTCGCACAGGCCGCCGATCTGGGGCTGCGGGTGATCGTCACAGCACGCGCCACCGGATCGGGACACGCGCTGATGACCAACCCGTTGCTGCGCCGGTTCAACGACTTGCAGGCGACCACATTGATGCTGGCGGGTAATCCGCAAGACAGCGGCAAGATCCGAGGTCAGCGATTTGGCCGGTTGCCTGCCGGACGGGCAATCCTGTTGGGCGACAGCGATAGTCCGGCTTATGTGCAGTTGGTCAACCCGCTGGTTGGTGAGTCCGTAATAGAGGGCGGCAGCGATGGTTTCGCCCGCTGATGGTTAGTGAAGCGCAAACAGAAGGACAGGAGTAGCCATGGCGTTGCAAGTGGTTCCCGAGGGCCTGGCAGCGGCGAGCGCAGCGGTGGAGGCGCTGACCGCGCAGCTGGCCGCCGCCCACGCTGCTGCTACGCCGGCGATTACTGCGGTGCTGCCGCCGGCGGCGGATCCCGTTTCGCTGCAGACGGCCGTCGGGTTCAGTGCCCAGGGCCAGGAGCACGCCGCTGTCGCTGCCCAAGGTGTCGAAGAACTGGGCCGCGCCGGTGTAGGTGTCGGCCAGGCCGGCACAAGCTACCTCGTGGGTGACACCGCGGCGGCCGCTACGTATGGGGTTACCGGCGGCTGACAATGACTTCCCCCTTAGGGCCCATTTGGATGGCTTCGCCGCCGGAAGTGCATTCGGCGTTGCTGAGCGCTGGTCCTGGACCGGGGCCGCTGTTGGCGGCCGCCGGCGCGTGGACCGCGCTGAGCACCGAATACTCCTCGGCGGCAGCCGAACTCAGTGGGCTGGTGGGGGCGGTGCAGGCGGGGGCGTGGCAGGGTCCCAGTGCCGAGCGGTATGTGTCCGCGCACGTGCCGTATCTGGCGTGGTTGGAGCAGGCCAGCGCGGACAGTGCGGGTGTAGCCGCGCAGCATGAGGTCGCGGCGGCGGCGTACACCAGCGCTCTGGCGACCATGCCGACGCTGCCGGAGTTAGCGGCTAACCATGTGATCCACGGCGTGTTGGTGGCGACGAATTTCTTTGGGATCAACACGATTCCGATCGCTCTCAATGAGGCCGATTATGTGCGGATGTGGGTTCAGGCCGCCACCGCGATGAGTGCGTATCAGGCCGCCTCGGGTGCGGCGCTGGCGTCGGCGCCGAGAACTGCACCGGCGCCGAATGTGGTGAATCCGGGTGCCGGTGAAACCCGAGACGCTGTGGCCAACGCCGCGCAGAGCGCCGCACCCGGGAATTGGCTCGAGAACCTCCTGAAGCAGCTGATGCAGTTCCTGCAAGATGTTCTTCAAGGTTTCATGAAGTTCATTCACAACTTCCTGACGAATCCGTCGGGGGCGCTGGGCGGCTTCCCGTTGCTGTTTTTCATCGCCTACCAAGTGTTCTGGAACATCGTCGGCTGGCCCACCTGGGCCATGATTTTGAGCGCTTCGTTGGTGTTGCCGCTGGCTATCGGCCTGGGCTATTTTCTCTTGCTGACTCCCGAGATTGCGCCGGTGGCGGCAGGTGCCGCCGGGGGAGCGCCGGTACTACTCGCGTCCAAAGGTTCTTCGGTATTGCCGGTTGCCGGCCTGGGTCCCACGGTAGCGAGTCCCGCTGGCGCCCCGGCGTCTACGCCTGCCGCGGGTGCCGCTGCTTCTGCCGCGCCGGCACCGGCAGCGGCTACTGGGGGTTTCGCCTACCTGGTGGCCGGCGGCGGTGATCCAGAAACCGGCCTTGGGCCGACAGTGGCTGGCCGCGGTGGCATCAAGGCGCCGGCCGCGACCATCCCGGCGGCCGCTGCGGCGGTGCCGAGTCGGGCCGAGGCGCGGGCGCGGCGGCGCAGGCGGGCTGCAATGCGCGAGTACGGCGATGAATATGCGGACATGGAATCCGACATCAGCGTCCCCCCCGACTACGGGGACGAGGAGCAACGTGCCGCTGTGATGGCGTCCGGGAACGGCGCCGGCAAGTTGGGGTTTGCCGGGACCGCGCACAAAGACGAGGTTCTGCAAGCGGCGGGGTTGACCAAGCTGGCCGGCGATGAGTTCGGCGGCGGTCCGCGGATGCCCATGGTGCCGGGTACCTGGGACCAGCACACCGAGGGCCCGGGTGAACCCGATGAGTCGGGGAGAGGGGGCCGCGACGGTTAACGAGACGGTTAGCAACGTGAAGTCAGTAACCGAAATCCGAAAGGAGAAATCACTATGAGTCTTCTGGATGCTCATATTCCGCAGTTGGTGGCCGCGCAGTCGGCGTTCGGCGCCAAGACGGCGTTGATGCGTAGCACGATCAGCCAGGCTGAGCAGGAGGCGTTGTCGGCGCAGGCGTTTCACCAGGGTGAGTCCTCGCTGGCGTTTCAGGCCGCCCACGCCCGCTTTGTGGAGGTCGCCGCTCGGATCAACACCTTGCTGGACATTGCCCAGGCCAACCTCGGCGACGCCGCGGGTACCTATGTGGCCACCGATGCCGCGGCTGCCTCGAGCTACACCGGGTTCTGAGTTCACCGACTGCTAAGACGCGAAAGGACTTGTGATGTCACAGATTATGTACAACTACCCGGCGATGATGGCCCACGCCGGGGACATGTCGGGGTATGCCGGCACGTTGCAGGGGCTGGGTGCCGATATCGCCACCGAACAGGCCGCGCTGCAGAATGCCTGGCAGGGCGACACCGGGATGACCTATCAGGTGTGGCAGGCCCAGTGGAACCAGGCCATGGAAGACCTGGTGCGCGCCTACCAGGCGATGTCGGCCACGCATGAATCCAACACCTTGGCGATGCTGGCGCGCGACACTGCCGAAGCCGCCAAATGGGGCGGTTAGTTAGTGCCTAGACGACCTTAAATGGACGCAGAACCCAACGCCGTCGAGTTGACGGTCGATCACGCGTGGTTCATCGCGGAAAGCATTGGGGCCGGGAGCTTCCCGTGGGTGCTCGCGATCACCACGCCCTATTGTGATGCCGCGCAACGAAACGCGTTCTTCGAACGCCAGAAGGCCGAACTGACCCGATTGGGTCTGGTGTCGGAAGACGGCTCCAAAGCCGGCACTGTCAACCCGGCGGTGGCCGACTGGATCACAGTGGTGTGCTTCCCGGACCGGTGGCTCGACCTGCGCTACATCGGGCCGGGCGCGGCCACCGGCACTGGCGAGCTGCTGCGCGGCGTCGTCGCGCAGCGCGCCGGCGCCACCGGCAGGCCCCCAAAAACCATCGTCGCGCTGCGTAACGCGCAGTTGATCACCTTTACCGCAATGGATATCGACGATCCCCGGGCCCTGGTTCCGGTCCTCGGTGTCGGGCTGGCGCAGCGGCCGCCGGCCCGATTCGAGGAGTTCAGCATGCCGGCACGCGTCGGTGCCAGGGCCGACGAGCGGCTGCGGTCCGGCGCACCGCTGGCGGAAGTCCTTGACTACCTTGGTATCCCCGAATCAGCACGACCCGTGGTGGACTCGGTGTTCGCCGGTCCGCGTAGTTACGTCGAGATCATTGCCGGCTGCCACCGTGATGGGCAGCACGCCACCACCGACGTCGGGATGAGCATTGTGGACACCACCGCGGGCCGGGTGCTGGTCAGCCCGTCGCGCGCGTTCGACGGTGAGTGGGTCTCGACATTCAGCCCTGGAACGCCCTTTGCCATTGCCGTCGCGGTCGAACAGCTGACCGCCCAGCTGCCGGACGGGCATTGGTTCCCCGGCCAGCGGCTGTCGCGAGATTTTTCTGCCCAACTCAGCAACTAGATAGAAAGAGAGCACGATGTCCCAGGAACGGCCCCAGCATTCTTCGAGGGTCCGGTGACGTCCGGCACCGTTATGCCGATCGTCCGCGTGGCCGTCCTCGCGGACAGCAGGCTGACGGAGATGGCCCTGCCGGCGGAATTGCCGCTGCGCGAAATCCTGCCCGCGGTACAGCGTTTGGCGGTTCCAGCGGCTGCGGATGGTGATTCGGATGACACCGGTGACGCCCGGGCGGGTTCCCATCTGAGCCTTGCCCCCATCGGTGGGGCGCCGTTCAGTCTGGACGCCAGCCTGGACACCGTCGGAGTCGTGGACGGAGATCTGCTGGCGCTGCAGCCGGTGCCCGTCGGTCCGGCTGCGCCGGGCATCGTCGAGGATATCGCCGACGCTGCCATGATCTTCTCGACCTCTCGGCTAAAGCCCTGGGGCACAGCGCATATCCAGCGTGGGGCGCTGGCCGCGGTGATCACCACGGCCTTTGTGGCGACGGGCCTGGGAGTCACCTACCGGGTGGCCACCGGTGCGCTGGCCGGACTGATCGCGGTCAGTGTGATCGCGGCACTCACGGCGTTGGCCGGGTTGCTGGTCAGGACACGTTCCGCAGGAACGGGGATGGCACTGTCGATCGCGGCACTGGTGCCGATCGGTGCCGCCTTGGCGTTAGCGGTGCCTGGGAAATTCGGACCGGCACAGCTGATGCTGGTCGCTGCCGGCGTCACCGCTTGGTCCCTGATCGTTCTGATGGTTCCCAGCCCCGAGCGCGAGCGAATCGTCGGTTTCTTCACCGCGGCGGTAGTGGTCGGCGCCGGGGTGTTACTTGCCGCCGGTGCCGAATTGCTTTGGCAACTACCGATATTGAGTATCGGATGCGGACTGATCGTGGCGGCTCTGCTGGTCACCATCAAGGCGGCTCAGCTGTCTGCGGTGTGGGCACGCTTCCCGTTGCCGGTCATTCCTGCGCCGGGCGACCCCACCCCTTCGGCTCCGTCGTTGCGGGTACTTGAAGACTTCCCACGGCGCGTTCGCATCAGCGACGCCCATCAGAGCGGTTTCATTGCCGCCGCGGTGCTGCTCAGCGTCCTGGGGTCGGTGGCGATCGCGCTCCGCCCCGAGGCATTAAGCGGTGCGGGCTGGTATGTGGTGGCCGCAACCGCGATCACGTCCATCGTGCGTGCCCGAGTGTGGGATTCGGCTGCGTGCAAGGCTTGGCTGCTCGCTCAGCCGTACCTGGTGGCCGGTGTCCTGTTGGTGATTTACACCGCGACGGGACGCTACGGTGCTGCCCTGGGGGCGGTACTGGTGCTCAGCGCGCTCATGCTCGTGTGGGTTGTGGTCGCGCTGAACCCGGGCATCGCGTCGCCGGAAAGCTATTCGCTGCCGGCGCGCCGACTGCTGGGCTTTGTCGCCGCCGGCCTCGATGGTTCGCTGATCCCGGTCATGGCATATCTGGTTGGTCTTTTCAGCTTGGTACTCAATCGATGATTCGTGCCGGATTAGCCTGCGTCACAGCGACGGTTGCCGCTTTCGGGGCGGCCACGGTGTGGACCTGTCCGCCGGCATTCGCAGTCAGTCCGCCGGCGGTCGACCCGGGTGTGCAACCGCCAAGCGGAACCCCGGGCCCCGGGCAGCCGATGGAGCAGCGCGGCCCGTGCAGCACCTCCGGAGTCATCCCCGGCACCGATCCGGGTGTGGCGACGCGCAGTCAGGCGATGCTGAGTCTTCCTGCAGCGTGGCAGTTTTCCCGGGGCGAAGGCCAGTTGGTTGCGGTCATCGACACCGGGGTGCGCCGAGGCCCGCGGCTGCCCAACGTCGACCCCGGTGGCGACTACGTGGAGACGACCGACGGCCTGACCGACTGCGACGGGCACGGCACCCTCGTTGCCGGAATCATCGCCGGCCAGCCCGCCCCGGCCGGTGAAGACGGCTTCTCGGGGGTCGCACCAGCGGCGCGGGTGCTGGCGCTGCGGGTGACGTCCGACAAGTTCTCACCGAGGACGCCGGGCGGCGATCCGACGATGGCGCGGGCTTCCTTCGACGTCGCGACGCTGGGCCGCGCGATCGTGCATGCCGCCGACCTCGGTGCCAGGGTGATCAACATTTCCGCCGTCACCTGCCTGGCCGCCGACCGGCCCGTCGACCAGGCCGCGCTGGGTGCGGCGATCCGCTATGCGGCCGTGGACAAGGACGCGGTGATCGTGGCCGCCGCGGGCAACACCGGGGCGACCGGATCAGTGGGCGGCGGAACGTCCTGCGAATCCAACCCGCTTACCGACCTGGGCCGTCCCAATGATCCACGGAACTGGGCCAGCGTCACATCGGTCTCCATCCCGTCATGGTGGCAGCCGTATGTGCTGTCGGCGGCTTCCCTGATGCCGGACGGCCAGCCTTCAAAATTCACCATGGCGGGGCCGTGGGTGGGGATCGCGGCACCGGGGGAAAACATTGCGTCGGTGAGTAACCGCGATGACGGCGGTCTCGCCAACGGCCTGCCGGATGACCACCAGCAGCAGATCGCGCTGAGCGGCACCAGCTACGCCGCCGGCTATGTCGCGGGTGTCGCGGCGCTGGTCCGCAGCAAGTATCCGGGTCTGACGGCCACACAGGTGGTGCACCGCATCACCGCGACCGCGCACAACGGTGCCCGGGCGCCGTCCAACATGGTCGGCGCCGGCAGCGTCGATCCGGTGGCAGCGCTCACCTGGGAACTGCCCGCAAGCAACGAGCCCGGCGTGGCAACGGCAAAACCGGTGGCCGTACCGCCGGCACCGGCGCCAAAAGACAGCACACCACGGACCGTCGCGTTCGTCGGGACCGCCGCGCTGGCTTTGCTTGTCGCGGCCGTCGCCGCCATTGCCGCGATCGCCCGACGAAAGGAGACCACCCCGTGAGCCAGCTGCGCTCGATCCCGACTCCAGGGAGCGGCCGAATCACATTGGCGGCGCTGGCGGTGGTGCCCGCGGTACTGGCGTACCCGTGGCATTCCACCCGCGACTACTGGCTACTCGGCATCGCCGCCGTCGTCGTGATCGTGCTGTTCGGCTGGTGGCGGGGACTGTACTTCACCACCATCCTGCGCCGCCGGCTGGCGATCATCGGGCGACGGGGTGGGTTCGTGCCCGAATCCGGGCCTGCCACAAAGACCACCGCGCTGCTGCGTATCGGGCCGCCGGTCGGCGATTCGGATGTGCTCCCGCTTCCGGTGATCGCCCGGTACCTGGACCGCTACGGCATCCGCGCTGACAAAGTTCGAATCACCAGCCGCGACAACGAATCCGATGCATCGCGTCGGGAGACGTGGATCGGGCTCACAGTGTCGGCCGCCGACAACCTGACGGCACTGCAGGCGCGTTCGGCGCGGATCCCGTTGCACGAGACGGCTGAGGTCGCGGTGCGCCGGCTCGCCGACCATCTCCGCGAGATGGGATGGGAGGCCAGCCCGGTCGGGTCCGACGACGTGCCACGGTTACTCACTCCGGACGTCCGGGAAACGTGGCGTGCGGTGCAGCGGGGCACCTCGGATTACATTGCGGCATACCAAGTCAGCGTGGACGGAGGATTACCCGAAACGTTGGACGCGATCCGGTCGTATCCGATGCGCGAGACGTGCATGGCGCTGGAGATCGCCGGCGCCGGCCTCCGAAACCGCACGATTGCGGCCGCATGCGCGTTTCTCACCGAGACTCCCCCGCAGAACGAACCGCCGCCGGGCGGATTGACCCCGCAGGGCGGAAACCAACGGCCGGCGCTGGCGGCATTGGATCTGTTGTCAACACAACGACTCGACGGGCACACGGATGCGCCCGCAGACCTGCTGGCCCGACTGCACTGGCCCGCCCCTGCGGCCGGGGCGCATCGGGCGTCGCGAACCGAGGCTGCTAGTCGAACATAAAGCCGTGCAGGAAGCTGGTCATCCGGCGCAGATAGTCAAGCTGACTCACGTGCAGCACATGATTGCCGGGGAACCAGTGCAGGGCACAGCGATCCCAATGCTGCCAAAGCATTACGGCCTGGTCCGGTGGAGCCATCCGGTCACCGAGGCCGGTGATGATCATCCGACGGTCCTTGGTGACCAGCGGCTGGTAGTTCAGTGGGCAGTGATAGGACAGCCCGCCGACTAACTCGTCACGGCTGATGTTGGACAGCCGCAGCCCCAGCCCGACGAGTTTGTTGGCGGGGAACCATTCGTTGAACATCGTTGCGGGAGTGACGACCGGGCAGTTGGGGATGACAGCCTCGAGCCGGTCGTCGACAGAGGCCACCAGCGCCGACGTGTAACCGCCCAGTGAGATGCCGGTCAGCGCAATGCGGTCAACGCCGGTGTGGCGCAAATAGTCGACCATGGAACGGAAGTCATGCACGGCCTGGGCCATCGACTCTGCGAAACCACTGAGCCCGCTGGCGAAATAGCCGAATCCGCTTAACGGCGAAAACTTTTCGGCCCGTCGGCCGTGAAAGGGCAAGGTATACATCAGCACGTCGTAGCCGGACCGGTAATACCACGGCAGGGAGAAGAACCACCCGTTGGCCAGATACGACGAGCCCATGAAGCCGTGGATGACGCACAGCGTAGGACGGGGGCCGTCGTCATGCCGCCAGTGCTGCGCGCGCACGATGTTGTTGGACGCCCACCCGCTCCATTGCTTGCGCATCGCGGGATTGATTGCCGTAAAGCTGCTCGGGAACGCGACGTTGTCGACCCTGCCGCGCGCGATCCACTGCGCGAGCGGACTGGCCGGCCGCGACGACACCCGCGGCAGTTCGGTGGGTGCCGAAAATGACTTCGCCGAATCGCGCTCGGCCGCGAGTTCAGCGTAGAAGTGCAAGTTGCCGCGTTCGGTGGCGGACCCGGTCTGGCGTACCGAGGTGGCAAGAACGACCGGTGCAACCGTGGTAGCCAGCACCGACGCGACCCAGGTGCGCAGCGCGAGATCCCCGACGGCGGATGCCTCGACGACCATGCGCTCACGGGGCGACAACGCCGAGCGGGGCGGCAATCCATCGGCATGCGCCGGTACGTCGGCGCCGCGGACGTCGGGAACCGGAATGGGTCGATCGACGGGATCCGTTTCGGACGTCACGAACGCCGATGCTATCCCGCGAGCCGGCCAGGCCCGGGCGCTTGACCGGTTCTGGCCGGCTCGCGGGCAATCCGGGCCCACTCAGGCGGCGCCTGGACGGCATGGGGTAATACGGTTTTGTCTATCAGCGGACTAGCGACGGTATCGATCAGGAGGATCGCCATGTGGGATCCCGACGTCTACCTGGCATTTGCCGACCATCGCGGCCGCCCTTTCTACGATTTGCTTTCGCGGGTAGGTGCCGAACGCGCGCGCCGGGTGGTCGACCTCGGTTGCGGCCCCGGCCACCTGACCAAGTACCTGGCCAAGCGCTGGCCCGGCGCGGAGATCGAGGCTATAGACAGCTCGCCGGAGATGGTCGCGGCCGCCCGGGAACGCGGTATCGATGCCACCACCGCCGACTTGCGGGACTGGAAGCCCAAGCCCGACACCGATGTGGTGATCAGCAACGCGGCGTTGCATTGGGTACCCGAGCACGTCGATCTGCTGGTTCGGTGGGCAGGAGAGCTGGCACCCGGATCGTGGATAGGCGCGCAGATCCCGGCCAACTTCGAGACGCCGTCGCACGCCGCGGTGCGGGCAGTGGCTCGCCGCGAAGACTACGCAAAAACCATGCGTGACATCCCATTTCGCGTCGGAGCGGTGGTTCAGTCACCAACTCATTACGCCAATCTGCTGATGGACGCGGGCTGCAAGGTCGACGTATGGGAGACCACCTATCTGCACCAGCTGACCGGTGAGCACCCGGTGCTCGAATGGATCACCGGCACCGCGCTTGTTCCGGTGCGAGAGCGGCTCGACGAGGAGGGCTGGGAGCAATTTCGCCAGGAGCTCATCCCGCTGCTGGACGATGCCTACCCGGCTCGGGCGGATGGAACGACGATCTTTCCTTTCCGTCGGGTGTTCATCGTCGCCCAGGTCGGCGGCGCGCAGCGCTCAGGCCGGTAGCCCGAGCGCCGGCGCCTCTTCCCGATAGCGGTCGACCCACTCGTCGGAGCGCTGGTCGGCCTGCCGTTCCAGCGGCGGCGGGGGCGCCAGCTTCGGATCCTGCCCGAGCGCGGTGAGAATCTCGGCGACAATCGAGGTCAGGTTGCGCCACAACACCGGGTAGGAGATGTCGATGGGTTCGATGGCTTCCTCGGCGAACCAAGCGCGCCAGCTGTTTTCCTGATCTTGCAGGTTCCTGACGACGTGCGCGATGGCACCGGCGTGGTAGACGGCCTGCGAGTCGCGCTCAGGATCCGGCCTGCCCCGCCACACCTGGGTTTGCACGGCGCGCCAGAACGACACCGCCTGCGACACCACATCGGGCCGATAGACATGCACATATACCGGTTCGCTGCCGATCACATCGCGGATCGTCGCGCTCAGGGTGTGGCCGGAGCGGTTCGGCAGGTGCGCTGCTCGTTGCCGCAACAGCGGCGTCTGGTTCCACATCAGCTTGCCGCCCCAGATGCCATTGGGTGTGCGGCCCGAACTACGGATGTGCTCGCGCCACGCAATCGGCGTCGCGGGATCCGGCGTACCGGGAACCAGTGGATCGAGTAGTCGCAAGATCGACTCGTCTTCGACGTCGGCGAACCACTGCCGGGGCTGGGGCGCCATCCCGGTGGTCCGCAGGTACTGGAAGAACTCTTGCGGTTCCCCGGCACATCCGGTCGCGCGCAGCGACTCCACGAGCAGTGTGCTGCCGCTGCGTTGGGTGGCGAGTACCAGATAGGACGTCGCGGACATCGGATGAGCCTACCCCGCAATTCATTGCGGTCGCGTGGCTCCGAATTAGCTTCACGCTGAACGCAACTATTGATCGGACGGCGTAAGTTCTTCATCGATGCCGCGATCGGCGGCAATCGCCGAGCGACTGGTGGGCAACGTGCGATGGATCCGCAGATATGTCTCGGTATAGCGCTGCGCGATGCGGGTACCCGCGAAGTCTGACGGAATGACGTCCCCGGTTCGTTGGCGCCAATCGTGCAGGCGGACAGCCAGATCGGCCGCGATCACCTCCATCCCGGTGCCGCCACCGGTCAGCAGGTTGACCGTCTCGGTGGGGTCCGCGCGCAGGTCGTAGAGTTCGCGCTGCGGACGGGGCGCCTTGACGAAGGGTGCGACGGCCACGCCGGACGGGCTTTCCTCGATATCCCACGGCAGGTCCAGCAACGGCCGGGGCACATAGTTCTCGATGTAGCTGTATTCCTTTGTCCGAATTGCTCGGATCGGATCGAACGAGTCGTGATAGGTCTTCATGGTGTAGACGTGGTCGCGCACCGGATCGGCGTGGTTGTCCGGTGTGAGCAGGGCGTGCGCGTGCGACACGCCCTCGACGTCGGCCGGAATGTCGACGCCCAGCAGGTCGAGCAGTGTCGGCACCAGGTCGACGCCGCTGAACAGCTCGTCGTAGACCCGCGGTGCGATGTTCCGGTTGGTGGGCGGGCGGATCACCATGGCAATGCCAGTTCCGGCGTCGTACAGCGTGGATTTGGCGCGCGGGAACGCCGCGCCGTGATCGGTCAGGAAGACCACCCAGGTGTTGGCATCCAGTCCGGTCTCGGCCAGCGTGTCCAGGATCTGGCCTACCGCAGCGTCGGCGGTGGCGATGGACCCGTAAAAATCTGCGAGGTCCTGGCGCACGTCCGGGGTGTCCGGCAGATAGTCGGGCAGATCGACGGCCGCGCTGTCGGCCGGTTCGTAGCGGTCGTGTGGGAAGGGCCGGTGGGTTTCAAAGAACCCGGCCGACAACAGAAACGGTTGCTCCGACAACACCTGCGCGCCCTCGTGCAGCCATTCCTGGACTCTCTCCACCACGTATTCGCAGTAAGAGTTCGACACGTCGAATTCGTCGAAGCCAAGGCGTTTCGGGTAGGACGTCTCATGCTGCATACCGAAAAGCGCTGAATACCAACCTGATCCGGACAAAATTTGCGGTAGGGTGCGAACTCCGCTGCGGTATTCCCAGCCGTGGTGGGCCAGGCCGACCAGCCCATTGCTTTGCGGGTAGCGGCCGGTGAACAGCGATCCTCGAGACGGCGAGCACAGCGGCGCGGTGGCGTGGGCCCGGGTGAACAGGATGCTCTCGACGGCAAGTCGGTCCAGGCGTGGACTGGATACGTCCGGGTTGCCGTAGACGCCGAGATAGCGTCCAAGGTCGTGCCAATGCACGATCAGCACGTTCTCGCCCGTCATTTCCGTCACCTCTTCACCTCGCCGTGCGCGACCGGCGGCGACGATACCGCAGCCGCTTGCGAGGTACCTGGATGTTGACCGATCACGCGGGCTCGGGGTTGCGCGCCGGTTGACCCCAGCGGTTCTCGGAGACGAACTCCGACAGCGGCCGCGCAAAGGCCCAGCCGTCCAGCTCTAACGCCGGCCGGTCCGGAAATTCCGGCACCGGGCCCAGACACAGAATGGCCACCGGTTCGGCGTCGGCGGGCATGCCCAGCAGGATCGCCAACCGTTGCGGATCGAACAGGGAGACCCAGCCCATGCCGAGGCCTTCGGACCGGGCTGCCAGCCACAGGTTCTGGATTGCGCATGACACCGACGCGAGATCCATCTGCGGCAGCGTCCGGCGGCCGAAGACGTGCTGCTCCCGGTCGTCGCCCAGGGCAACCACGAAAAGCTCAGCGCAGTCCAGAATGCCCTCGACCTTGAGTGCCAGAAACTCCTCGGCCCGCTCTCCCAGGGCCGCGGCGGTGAGCGGGCGCTCTTCGTCGACGAGTGCGTGAATGCGTCTCCGCAGCAGGTCATCGGTGATCCGGATGAAGCGCCACGGCTGCATGAGGCCGACGCTGGGCGCGGCGTGCGCGGCTTGCAGCAAACGCACCAGCACCTCGTCGGGCACCACGCCGCCGGGCACGAACCGGCGCATGTCGCGGCGTTCGGAGATCACCCGGTACACGGCCCGCCGCTCCTGCGGATTGAATGCGTGATCGCTCACAGGCCCATCGTAAGAATCGCCGCGGTGGAAAATACTTCAGAGCGTGACTCGTGAAGGGAGTGTCGTGTGAAGATTTCCGATGCATTCGAGCAGCTGCCCACCGATGGCAACGTCAAAGGTGTCTACGGCGAGCCCTACCAGACGGCCGACGGTGCCACCGTGATCCGCGTTGCCAAACCGCTCGGCGTCTTCGTGATCCGCGGCGGCGACGCTTCCTGGGTGCCGGCCGTCGACCAGAGCCGGATCGCGCTGATCGGAGTGCTCACCGGCCTGCTGGCGGCGGTGATCGGCACCCTGGCGGTGCTCCGACAGCCACCCTGGCCGCGGATCACGCTCACGGAGAATAGGTGACGCCGACAGCGCGGAAGATGTATTCGGCCGGCATGTCGAAGGCCAGCGACCGCAGGGGCAGCATGCTGAGCACATCTGGCGGGATGGTGGCCTTGTAGTGCAGCGAGAGTTCGCCGCTGAACTTCTGGTCGACTTCGGCAACGTCGAGATCGACCTGCAATCCGGTCGGCGAAATCTCGGCCTTCGCCGCGCCGGTCTGGGGTGCGTCCCAGCGCACGTCGACGGTCGGACCGGCCAGCCTCGGCAGCATCGACAGCGTCGCCAGCACCCGCTCTGAGGTGAATACCAGCGAACCCGTGTAGCTGGCGACGCTGTGCGGCAACCGCGCACCCGGTATGACGCCGCTGAACCGCCGGGTCACCGCGACGTAGTCGGCGAGATAGATAAGTCCCTCTGCCTCGACCTGAGCATGCAGATCATCGGGTAGCTTGCCGATGCCGAACAACCTGCGGACAAAGACCGCCATCACGCCAGTATGACTCTGTATGCCCGGGGGTCGGCGACTCCGCGTGGCGGGGCCACCCGGTCGTGGCCACTGCGATGCTGGTATCGGTTAGTCATGACGCGTTCGCGGAACGCCCTGGCCGTTTCTGTAGGTCTGGCAGCCGCAGTGGTCTATGCGGTCATGTGGGTGGGCTACCTGCAGAACTGGAGTTGGCTGCACCGCGTCGATTGGTCATTGTTGACCGCGTCGCACGACGTTGCGGTCAAGCACCCGGTATGGGTGCGATTCTGGGTTGCGGTGTCCTTTGTGCTGGGCCCGGTCCCGTTGCGGCTGATGGGCATGGTGGCCGCGGTGGCCGCGCTGGTAACGCGCCATGTGCGGGCGGCACTGTTGCTGTTCGCCTGTGCGCCGCTGAACGGATTCGTGACCTTGACGGCCAAGGATCTGGTGAACCGCCCGCGACCGTCGACCATGCTGGTAGCCGCGCCCTCTACGTCGTTTCCCTCGGGGCACGCGCTCGAGGCGACGGCTGCCTTTTTCGCCCTGCTGAGCGTCCTGTTGCCGTTGATGCGACGCTGGATCGGCGGAGTCGCGATCGCGGTGACCGCGCTGAGCCTGCTGCTGGTCGGCATCGCCAGGGTCGCCCTGAATGTGCACTATCCGTCCGATGTGGTGGCCGGCTGGTCGCTGGGATACCTGTATTTCCTGATGTGTCTGTCCGTGTTTCGGCCCTTCGCGAGCGGGTCGGCCAAACCCGTGCTGCGCTTTTCGTTGGTCACCGCGCAGTGACACAACCGGGGCTAAAGATTTACTTGACCCCAAGG
The DNA here is from genome assembly GCA_036495965.1 of Mycobacterium sp. GTDB lineage: Bacteria > Actinomycetota > Actinomycetes > Mycobacteriales > Mycobacteriaceae > Mycobacterium. The sequence goes on along the minus strand of DASXMA010000176.1, from coordinate 10,892 downwards.
CTGGTGCCGCCTGACGATTGAATCCGTGCGCCGACTGCTAGCTCTGCTGTGCGTCGCGGCGTGCGTGATTTGCGCGTCGTTGTTGCTCGCGCCGGTGAGTGGCGCGGCCGCTCCCTGGTTCGCGAACTCGGTTGGCGATGCCACACAGGTGGTTTCGGTTGTCAGCACCGGCGGTTCGAACGCGACGATGGATATCTACCAGCGCACCGGCACCGGCTGGCAGGCGCTGCGGACCGGCATTCCCACCCACGTCGGTTCAGCCGGCATGGCGCCGGAGGCCAAGAGCAATGTTCCGGCCACCCCGACGGGTGTCTACACCCTCGACTCAGCCTTCGGCACGGCGCCGAATCCCGGTACCGGACTGCCGTATACCCAAGTCGGGCCGAACCACTGGTGGAGCGGCGATGACCACAGTCCCACGTTCAACAGCATGCAGGTCTGTCAGAAGTCGCAGTGCCCGTTCAACACAGCGGACAGCGAGAACCTGCAAATCCCGCAGTACAAACACGCGGTCGTGATGGGCGTCAACAAGAACAAGGTTCCCGGCGGCGGTGCCGCGTTCTTCTTCCACACCACTGACGGTGCCCCCACCGAAGGCTGCGTGGCGGTCGACGATGCCCAGCTGGTGTCAATCATGAAATGGCTGCGGCCCGGCGCGGTGATCGCGATTACGAAGTAGCCGCTCCTATGTCGCCAGAGCGCGACCGGGCTTGATCGTAAAGTCCATGCCCGCCAACGACATCGTCGCGTCGTAGGTTCTGTCGTAACCGGTTCCGCTGATTTTCCAGCCGGCGTCGGTGCGCCGGTACTGGTCGCGGTAGAAGGCCGCCCCGATCAACATGAAATTGAACTCGGCGACTATGACTCGGTCTTGTAAATACCAACTGCCCGACGCGGTATCGCCGGTCACGACGATTTCCGGATGGGTGACCCGGTGCTCGGTGATGACGTTGGGGCCAAGCGCTGAGCGCATGTAGTCCACCAGCTCAGTGCGATTGGTGAAGTGCAGCTCTTCGCCGATCGATGGTCCATAGTCGGCTTTGATGTCTTCGGCGAGGGCGTCGGCGAAGTCATCCCAGTGTTTGGTGTCCAGCGCGCGCAGGTACCGGTACTTGACCTGTTTGATCGCTTCAATGTCGGCTAGGTCGGCGAGTTCGAGGGTGCTCATCTCGTCATTGCAGCACACGGGTGACCATGTCGATCAGGGCGTGTCGTTCCAGGCTCCAATCGATGGGTGTCCCGGTGATCATTTGTGCCAACACCACACCCCGTAGTGCAGCCCAGATCACCTCGGCCACACCAGCATTCGCGGGGTCCTCGGTTATCAGCCGGCCGAGCTGGCCGATTGCGGAGTTCATCTCCAGCAGATGACGCTGCGAGGATTCACCCGAGCCACCGCGGGTGACCCGCAGAATCTCGAAGGCCGCCATCGACGTCGGGCTGCTGTAGCAGCTCCAAGCGGTGTCGACGACGACTTCGATGCGCTGTCGCAGTGGTAGTTCGCTGACATCGGCCGACGACAGGCTTTCAATCAGTCTGTCCACTCCGTCGTCCACGACAGCCATCAACAGGCCGTGGCGGTCGCCGAAGTGGTATTGGATGACCCCCCACGTCACGCCCGCGCGTTCGGCCACGTGCTTGGCGGTGGCGGCGGCGAATCCCTCCTCCATGATGCAGCGGACCGTCTCATCGATGATTTTCGCCCGAGTATCGTCGCCGCGTTTGCGCGGCGAGCTGGTACGCCGGGTCGGGCTGACGGAGCGCCCGGGCGTCTGGCCTGCAGGAATGGACATTGTTGACTTTATAACATAGCCAAGTCTATTTTTGGGCGGTGAGCCCGTCCCGATACGCGCGATTGTCGCGTGAGCAGCTGGCCGTTCTGGTGCCCGAGCTGCTTCTGATCGGGCACATGATCGACCGTTCCGGGATGGCTTGGTGCATCAGCTCGTTTGGTCGCGAGGAGATGGTGCAGATCGCCATCGAGGAGTGGGCGGGCGCCAGCCCGATCTACACCAAGCGCATGCAGCGGGCGCTGAACTTCGAGGGTGACGACGTGCCCACCATCTTCAAGGGGTTGCAGCTCGACATCGGCGCTCCACCGCAATTCATGGATTTCCGGTACACCATCCACGATCGCTGGCACGGCGAATTTCAACTCGACCACTGCGGCGCGTTGCTCGACGTGGAGCCGATGGGCGACGAGTACGTCTTCGGAATGTGCCACACCATAGAGGATCCGACGTTCGACGCCACCGCGGTGGCAACCAACCCGCGCGCGCAGATGCGCCCCATCCACCGGCCCCCGCGAGTTCCCGAGGATCGGCATCCGCACTGTGCGTGGACGGTCATCATCGACAATTCGTATCCCGAGGCCAAGAGCATTCCGGCATTGGATATTGTTCGCGAAACACGCGCTGCGACATGGGAACTCGCCCCAATCGATCAGTCCGACGAGGGCCAGTCGGATTACGCAGGGGCGTTGCTCTCCGATTTTGACTTCGGCTCGTTCTCACACTCGGCGTTGGTCCGGATGGCCGACGAGGTCTGCCTGCAGATGCACTTGCTGTACCTGTCGTTCGCGATCGCGGTGCGCGCACGAGCCGCCGATGACGCCGAAGCCGTCTCGGTGGGCACCCGCGGCCTGATCGGCCTCGCGGGACTGGGCGCCGAGCGAATTCATCGCGCACTCGGGCTGCCCGATGGGATCGAAGGAGCGATGCGGGTGCTCGAGCTGCATCCGCTGCTGAACCCCGCGGGCTATGTCGTGGCAGAGACCGACGCCAACCGACTCGTCGTCCACGCCTCGCCGGCCCACGACGACAGTGCCTGGATATCGCTGTGCTCACCAGAATCCGTGCAGCCGCTGCAAGCGATCGCTAGCGCCGTGAATCCGCGGCTCGCGGTTGAGGTTTGCGGCACGAATACCGACTGGACCGCGGAAATGGTTGAAACCGATACGCCGGCAGCCGAACTGCCAGAGGTATCGGTGGCCAAAGTCAGCCGCGGATCGTCATTCCAGTTCGAGCCGAGGCGTTCGCTGCCGCTGACCGTGGTGTGAACTCGACGCGTTCGACGCGTTTTGTCAAGGGGTTTTTGGTACCGCTTCGGTGACACAACCGCATCGACCGTATACCAATGGCATTGCAACCCATCTGCTTTGAGCGTGTCCGCAGCTATCGTTAACGCTGGCCACCGACCCCTATAGACGAAAGTATTCGATCTATGTACGACCCACTTGGGTTGTCGATCGGGACCACAAACCTGGTCGCCGCGAGCAACGGAAGTACGCCGGCTTCACGCCGCGCTGTACTTACGCTTTATCCGCATTGCGCGCCGAAAATCGGCCTGCCCGACGAAAATCCGAACCTGACCGAGCCGGGCGTGCTCATGAGCGGATTCGTAGAGCGCGTCGGGGATTCGGTGGCGCTGGTGTCCACCGACGGGTCCGCTCACGACCCGGACCTCCTGTTGGTGGAGGCCCTCGACGCGATGGTGCACGCCGCCGGCGCGGACGCGGCTTCATCGGAGATCTCGATTGCCGTTCCGGCGTATTGGAAGCCCGGGACAGTGCAGGCGCTGCGCAACGGGTTACGAACGCATCTGGGCTTCGTACGGAGTGGCATGGCACCCCGCCTGGTCTCGGACACAATCGCGTCGTTGACGGCCGCGAACGCCGAGCTGTGCCTCGCGGCCACCGGCGTGGTCGGACTGATCGATTTCGGCGGCTCGGGCACGTCTGCGACGTTGGTGAGCATCGCCGGAGATTTCGAACCCGTCAGTCCCACCTTGCGTTACGAAGACTTCTCCGGCGACGAGATCGACCAAGCACTGCTGCTTCGGGTCTTCGAGGAACTGGGACACGGCAGCGGTATCGACCCGGACAGCACCGCAGCCGTCGGCCAGCTCGGCCAGCTCAGCGAGCAGTGCCGCGAGGCCAAGGAGCGGTTATCCACCGACACGGTAGCCGAATTCGCTGCCGAGCTCGGTGGCCGCCGGTGCAGCATGAAGCTGACTCGAGACGAGTTGGGGGACCTGATACAGGATCGTCTGACCAGTTTCATCTACGCGTTCGATGAGATGCTGGCCCGCCACCACAAGAGCTGGACAGACCTGGCAGCAGTGGTCACCGTCGGCGGAGGTGCCAGCATTCCGCTTGTTACCGAGCGTCTCTCGGTGCATACCCGCAGACCGGTCGTCACACCGTCGCAGCCCGCTTTCGCGGCTGCCGTCGGTGCTTTGATGTTGGCGTCCCGTGGTGAAGAACTGGATATCCGGACGCGCACGTCCATCGGTCTGCTCACGACGGCCGCCGCCGCCGGCGATGTCGTCGACCTGGGGGCCGGCGACGTGATGGTGATCGATCACGAGGCGCTGACGGATCGCGAGTTGGCGTGGTCGCAAACCGAATATGCCGGCGACATCCGGTTGCCGTACACCCCTGCCGCCTATGACGAAGATGGTCCGGCCGGCTGGTCGATGCGCCTCAACATGATCGATCCACCACCCAGAGAACGAACCTGGCGGCGTTTCCGGCTGTCCCAGTTGTTCATTGGTCTGTCTGCCCTGGTGGCTATGACCGCGATCGGCGGTGTGGCCTACTCGTTGACGGGCATAGAAAACCGACAGGCACCCCCGGCGCCCACCGTCGCGCCGGTTCCGGCGCCGCCGGCCGTCAGCTCCCTGGTGCCGAGTCCGCTTCCCCCCCCGCCCACCGCGGTGCCGCCACCGCCCAGCGCGGAACCGTTGCCCACCACTGTGCCGCCGCCACCTCCTCCGCCACCGTCGCCGCCGCCACCGCCACCGCCGCCGTCGGTAATTGTGACGACGCAACCTCCGCCGGTCGTGACGACGCATCGTCCGCCGCCGCCGCCGACGACGACGACTCAGCCGCCCGTGGCGACTCAGGCGCCGACCACCACGGCCATGACGACGACACCTCCGCCGCCCCCTACGACGACCACCCCGCCCGTGGCGACTCAGGAGCCGACGACCACCACGACGGTGCCGATGACCACGGAGTGGATCCACGTTCCGCTGCTACCGGTGCCCATCCCGGTTCCGGTTCCGGCGAACCAGGCGCCGCAGGCCCCGCAGGCTCCGCAGTACCCGCAGTATCCGCAGGCTCCGCAGTATCCGCAGTACCCGGAATATCCGGGCGGCGGGTATCCGCAGAACCCGTACATGAGCCCGGGTTATTAGCAAGACCCTTTGAACCACATCACCCCAGCGGCGCGCCCGACAGCACGCGGGTAGCGTTGAAGAAGCCCCATTTCGGGCCGGGGCTCGTCTTTTCGATGCCCTCTTGACGAGGCAGAGGAGGACTTGGAGGCGCGATTTGGAGATCGTTCTTGGGGTGTCGATGGCTCCCACGACGGTCCGCATGGTCCTCATCGAGGGCCAGAATGCCGACGGTGTCACCGTCGAACAGGACACCTTCGGGGTTGCTGCCGGGGCCAACTCGGCAACCTCTGGTGAGGCCGACCAGGTGATCGGCGCAATCGTCGGCACCCGCGAAGGCGCGGCCGAGGGCGGCTATCGGTTGGCATCGACGGGAGTGACCTGGACGGACCCCGCCGGGGTCGGCGGGGTCCGCGATGCGCTGGCCCGCTGCGACGTCGGCAGTGTCATGCTGGTCTCCCCGTTGCTCGCTGCTGCCGCATTGGCGCAGACGGTGGGTCAAGCGATCGATTACGAGCACATCGCGATGGTGTTCGTCGAGCCCGACAGCGCGACGTTGGCCGTTGTCGAGATCGCCGGCGGTTCGATCGTCGAGCTGCATCGAAGGCCCTTGACAGGAGTGGGCGCACCAGGCCGCGAAAACGCCGTCGCGACCGAGCTGGCGGCGATGGTTGCCGGACTGGATGCGCGGGACTCGCGGGCGGACGGCGTGTTCATCGTCGGCTGCGGGGTCGACATCGTCGGAATCAAGACCGCACTCGAGGCGGCGACCGCACTGGTCGTGAGCGCTCCTGAAGAGCCCGATATGGCGCTGGCCCGCGGTGCGGCGCTGGCGTCAGCGAATGCGCCGTTGTTCGCGTCGTCGACCGCCGCGCTGGCCTATGCGCTGGACCCGGGCACCGGAGAGCTGAATCCCGGCGTGCTGAGTCCGACCTATCTCGACGTCAGTGGCAATGCCGACTTGGGAGCCGGTGCGCTGGCCTACAGCGCCTTAGATGACGTGGCAGACGACCGGCCCACGCAGCGACGCAGGCCCATGATCCTGGCTGGAAGCGCGCTGGTGGCGATCAGCGCAGCTGTGGCCGGGGTGGTGCTGGTTTCGCTGACGTCTGACCGGCCGACGTCGGCTCTGCAACACAACCCGCGCGCAAGTGTTGCCACCCCGGCACAGCAAATGCCGGCTCAGGTACCCAGCACGCCACCCGAGGCGCAGATGCCGGCGCCCAGCCCTCCGCCAGCCGCGGTGGGTGCCCCGGCGGCGCCCGCACCCGAGGCGGCGGCCCCGCTCGCCCCGCCTGCCCCGCCGCCGGTGGTGCAACAGGCACCACAACCCGCGGTGAACACACCGCCCGCGGCACCGCCCCGTCGCGCACCTACGCGGCGAGCACCGGAGGTCACGCTGACCCCCGCGCCGCAGGCTCCGGCACCAACGCCGGCGGCGGTGCCGTCGCCGGAGCCGGCCGCGCCGCCTGCGCCACCTCCGCAGTACGCGCCGCCCGCATCAACTCCGCAGTACATGCCGCCCGCATCACCTCCGCAGTACGAGCCGCCGACCCGGCCCCCGCTGACGATGTACCTGCATCTGCCGTTCGTCACAGTGCCGATTCCGATCAACCCACCGCCACCGCCGCCGCCGCCGGCCCCGGCTCAGTAGGCCCTGAGCAGCCGCGCGTGGCAGATGGTGGCGACTAGGCGCACACTGGGCAAATAACTCCGACGAGCTTGCAAGGAGGTCTCCCGTGGGCGAGCACGGTGCGTTCGGATTTGATCCCGAGGACTTCGATCGCGTGATCAGGGAGGGCAGCGAGGGACTGCGTGACTTGTTCGAGCGGATCGGCAACTTTGTCGCTGCTCCCGGCGGTCGGGCGGGATGGTCGGCAATCTTCGAGGACCTGTCACGGAGACCCCGGTCCGGGCCGGAAACCACCGGCGAGGCCGGTGACGGGGTATGGGCCATCTACACCGTGGACGGCGACGGCGGCGCTCGCGTCGAAGAGGTCTATGCGACCGAACTCGACGCGCTGCGGGCCAACAAAGACAACCTGGATCCGAAGCGCAAGGTGCGTTTCTTGCCGTACGGCATTGCGGCCAGCGTCCTCGATGATGATTCGGAAGAGCCGACCGATTCGGACGAGCCGACGTAATCCGGGGGTTGCCGTGCGTTCCCGTTAGCACGGGATTCGCCGAAGGGTCGAGGTGTGACGGCAACATCGTTGGCGTGCCACGTTTGCGGTACAGAGCCGCGCAAGGATGCCCGGTTCTGCGATGCCTGCGGCTCGCTACTGACGGTGGTCGTTGACCCAGCCGAATACAAACAGGTGACGGTCCTGTTTGCCGATGTGGTGCGGTCAATGGATATCGCCGCAGCCCTTGGTCCGGAGCGGCTGCGTGAGGTGATGACCGAGCTGGTCGATCGGGCGGTAGCCGCGGTGCAGCACTACGGCGGCACGGTGGACAAGTTCACCGGCGACGGGATCATGGCCCTGTTCGGCGCGCCAATCGCGTTGGAGCATCATGCATATCGCGCGTGCCTCGCGGCTCTGGAGATACAACAAGTTGCTCGGCAAGTGGCTGTTGAGGTCGAACGCCGCGACGGGATCGACTTGCGAGTGCGCGTCGGCCTCAATTCCGGCCAGGTGATCGCCGGCGAGGTCGGCGCGACCCACCTCGGTTACACCGCGGTCGGCGAACAAGTGGGCATGGCCCAGCGGATGGAATCGGTGGCACCCCCGGGAGGTGTCATGCTCAGCGAGTCGACCGTGCGGCTCGTCGAGGATCGAGTTGTCCTGGGTGAGCGCGAGACTGTGCACATCAAGGGTGTCGACGCCGGTGTGCCCGCCCGTCGTCTGCTGGCCGCCGATCTCGAGCATCGTCAAAAAGCCCATCACGAGTCCCGGCTGGTCGGACGCCAATCGGAGAAGGATGCCGTCGCGGGATTATTGGAGCTGGCCGGTCGCGGCGAGGGAACCATTATCACGGTGACTGGTCGGCCAGGTGTGGGAAAAACCAGGTTGGTCAGGGAGTCGGTGGCAACCGCCACCAGTCGAGGGTTCGAGGTATTCGTCACCTACTGCGAATCCCACACTCGCGATGTTCCGTTACAGGTGATCTCCCGGCTGTTGCGCGCGATTTTCGGCATCGCCGGTCTCGCACCCGAGGAAGCTCGTGTGCGCGTCCGCGGCCAAGTTCCCGAGGCCGGCGCGGAAGATCTGCTGCTGCTCGATGACCTGCTCGGCATCTGCGGCAGCCCGTGTCCTGATGTCACTCCGGACGCCCGGCGCCGTCGTCTTGTCGAGTTCATCAAAACTGTGTCGCGGGAACGCGTGGGACCGGCGGTTTACATCGTTGAGGACGCTCAATGGATTGACGGCGTCAGCGAGAAGCTGCTCGCCGCCTTCGCGGCGGCGATACCCAGAATGCGGGCAATGTTGCTCGTCGTATACCGGCCCCAATATTCGGGGAGTCTGTCGCGTATCCCCGGGGCGCATCTCATCAGGCTTAAGCCGCTGAGTGATTCGCAGATCGCTGAGTTGATCAAAGGGCTGCTGGGCGAGCATCCGTCGGTGCTGGGACTATCGACGGTGGTCGCCGACCGAGCGGCGGGCATGCCGTTCGCAGCAGAGGAAATCGTGCGCGACCTGGCCGAGCGGGGCGAACTCGAGGGTGATCCGGGTGCTTACGTCGGCGTCCGGGAGGTGCGCGATATTCACGTGCCGGCCAGTCTGCAAGCGATCATCGGAGCCCGCATCGACCGGCTCACCGCTACGGCGAAGCGCACGTTGAGCGCGGCGGCTGTCATCGGTGCGCAGTTCGATACCGAATCGTTGGAGTCCCTGTTGGACTCAGTCGATGTGGCACCGCTGATTGACGCGCAACTCGTCGAACAGGTCGGCTTCACGCCACACGCGACATACACGTTCTGCCATCCGCTTATTCAGCAGGTGGCATACGAATCCCAATTGAAGGCCGGGCGCTCGTTGCTGCACCGTCGGGTAGCCGCGGTGATGCAGCGAACACACGGCGGGTTCACCGGCCAGGAGGCCGCCATCGTCGCCACCCAGTACGCCGCCGCCGGCGATCTGCGAGATGCATACGACTGGCACATGCAGGCGGCAACCTGGTATGGCGCGCGTGATATCCCGGCGGCCCGGAAGAGTTGGCAAAAGGCGCTTCGCGTCGCCGACCGGCTGCCCGGCGACGACCCCGATCGGCTGAGTATGCGGATCGCACCGCGAGCGCTGCTGTGTGGCAGCACTTTCCAGGTGGGCGGCACGCCCGCCGACACCGGTTTCGACGAATTGCGCGAGCTCACTGCCGCCGCCGGCGATAAGAAGTCACTGGCCGTCGGGATGGCGGGTCACCTCACCACGCTGACGTTCAACGCGCAGCATTCCGAAGCCGCCAGCATGGCATCGGAGTTCGCCACCCTCGTCGAGTCGATCGACGATCCGGCGATGACGGTCGGGCTGTTCTACGCTGCCGCCCAGGCCAAGTGGGAAGCCGGTGAAGCGACCGAAAGTTTGCGGTTGGCTCAGCGCATCATTGACCTCGCTGACGGTGACCCCACCATGGGTAGCTTGGTGGTCGGATCTCCGCTTGCATGGGGGATCGCGGTCAAGGGAGCGGCCGGAATGTCCTTGGGACGGCGTGGATGGCGCGACGACCTCGACGAAAGCGTTGCCCTGGCCCGGTCGGTTGGCGGCGCAACCACCCGGCCCTTTGTGCAGCTCTACAGGTACGCGGCCGCGACGCAGAATGGCGCCGTACTGCCCGATGCGCAGGACGTGGCGGAGGCGGCGGAAACTCTGGAAATTGCGCAACGGTCCGCGAATAACACCGCCGTCGCGTACGCCCTGGTCAATCGAGCGGCCACCTTGATCCACAACGACTCGGAGGACACGGCGGCCGGCTTGGAATTTCTGGCGCAGGCGCGCGAGATGATCGTGAACGAACAACTCATCGTGACGCTGCGACGAATGTCCGATATCGAAGTTGCCCGGGAGCGTGCGCGATCAGGGGATCTCGACGGCGCGATCGATTTGGCCACAACGGTTCTCGCCGAGCAGTTCGACACCGGGGAGATGATCTTCCGCGGGCCCGCTACAACGGTGTTGGTGGAGGCGCTGTTAGGACGCGGCCGGGCCGCCGACCTGACGGACGCACAAGATGCGATCGACAGGCTGGCGATAGTACAGACAGAGCCAGGGTTCGTTCTGCACGAGCTGCCGGTGCTTCGGCTACGGGCGCTGCTGGCCCGCGCCCATGGCGATGAGCCCGGCTACCGGCAATTCGTCGAGCGCTTCCGGGTCAAGGCACGAGAGGCCGGCTTCGAGGGATATCTGGCGCAGGCCGAAGCGATGGCGAACGCTTAGCGCGATCAGCCCTGCTGGACAACGTTGGAATCGCCGGCATTGCTGACCTTCGGTGTGCCTGAGTGGTAAGTCACCTTGTTGTTGAAGCCGGAGGCGTCGATGGTGTCGACCGAGTCGACGGTGACCGCGTTCTGCACGCCCGACACCGTGAGGCTGGTGCAGTGGCCGGTGATCACGACCGTGTTCGAGACCCCGCTGACGTCGACCGTGTTGTCGTTGCAGGCGATCGTCTGGTTCTCGTTGATGCCCGCGACGGTGAGGTTGCCGCCGGGAGGTGCCGTCGATGGCGCGGGAGCGGTCGGGGTCAGGTTCGGTGCTGTCCTCGGTGCTGTCCTCGGCGTT
>DASXMA010000175.1:0-5577 GCA_036495965.1 Mycobacterium sp. | reverse complement strand
GCCGTGCAGATTGACCACGTTGCGGCTGCCGGCCTTGGTGTGCAGCAGGTCGACGTTCTGGGTGATGACTCCGGTCACCACGCCGGCGTCTTCCAGCGCGGCCAAAGCCCGGTGCCCGGCGTTCGGCAGCGTGTCGTCCATATGCCGCCAGCCGACATGGTTGCGCGCCCAGTACCGCTGCCGGAATACCGGGTCCGACGCGAACTGGTGGATGGTCATGGGATTGCTCGGCGGCGAGTCAGGACCCCGGTAGTCGGGAATGCCCGAGTCGGTGGAGATCCCCGCACCCGTGAGCACTGCGACCCGGCGTCCGGCCAACAGTGCGACCAGCTCCGGCGATTCTGCGCAGCGAGCGGTCACCTATTCGAGGGTACGGGCCGTTCGGCGCCTAGCCGCGGCAGTCTGCCGCCCTGGTGAGCTCGGCGGACATGTTCTGCTCCATCATCTTGAGCGCGGCCGCGCCCAGGTCGGGATCGATATCGGCCACGGCATCGGTCGGAACCACCACCTGGAAGTGGCGTACGTAGGCGTCGAGCGCGCTGTAGAGGATGCACTGCTCGGTGACTTGGCCGGTCAGGATCACCCGTTCGGCGCCAAGGCGATTGAGCAGATACGCCACCGGCGTCGAATAGAACGCGCTGAGGCGAACCTTGGTGACCACGCGGCTGTTATGGGTCGACACGATCGGCTCCACCATATCGGGCCTTTCGCCGAGGCACGCCGAGTCGACGATATCGGAGAACTGGGCGGTGAAATCGCCGAAGTTGTCGTTGACATAAACCAGGTCGACGTCGTCGGAGTCGCGCGCCCGGCGCGCCAGATCGGTCAGCGGCTCGATGATTTTGAAGACGTTGGTTACCAGTGCGTCGGCGTCGGGATGCTGATAAGTGTTCAATGCTCGCCCCAGTTTGACTCAGGTCGCGCTCGCAATGGCACGGCTCTGGGACAGCTCGAAGGCCGTCAAATCAGCACCCGGCCGCGGCGAAGGTGCTCTCCGGGTTGCTCGACAAGCTGGCTACGGCGTCAGCAGGCGGTCGGCGCGGGCGGTTGTCGGTGATCAAATCGATGACCGAGAAGGGCGGCGCCTAATGGCTGACCTTTGGGCGTTGGCCCGGCAGGCGTACGAGTCGCCCGATCGGCGACTCGTCGGCGACGATCAGCGGCGATCCCCCGGAGGGCCGCCCTGCCAGTGGTCGCGGTCACCAGGGCCGCCCTGCCAGTGGTCGCGGTCACCAGGGCCGCCCTGCCAGTGGTCGTCGTAGTCCCCATTGTGCCAGTGGTCGCGGTCACGGTATTCGCCGTCGTAGAAGTGGTCGTCGTGGCAGCGGCCCCAGTCCCAGTTGCCGCCCCAGCCGTCGTCCCAACGGTCGCCTGGGCACCAGTGATAAGCAGGCGGCGGAGCGATGGGCTGGGCCTCGGCGACTGCCGCAGCCCCCAGACCCGCGAGTCCCAAACCGCTGGTCAATACCAGCGATGATGTTGCAATACGCATGACGTTTCTCATGGGGCCTGGTTACCCGCTCCCGAGTAAGAACCATCTCAGCAGGACCTGTGAATGTGTTAGGTGGTGCGTATGTCTTCACGCAGGTGGCCGGGGGCGGCCGAGGCGTGGTGGGGTATTCCCGACCCGGCCCCTGGCCCCGGCCCGGTGCCGTTAGCCCCAACGCCGCGGCGGGTACCCAGTAGATAACCGGACGGGGGAACCCGCGCAACCTCACCTTTCCCAACCGTGGGTTTCCCCGGCTCGGCCGTTCATTGCTGGTAGGCCGCACCACCAGCCTCGAGCGAGCCGATTTAGATGTGGGCAAAGAACAACCCATGGCCCCTAAAGAAAACGGCAGCAGGCCGGACCCAACCAGTGCCGAAACCACGGCAGCGTTGCCTGATGAACTGGACGAGTCGACCTCGATCAGTTCCGAAGAGGCAGTACCGGCATTCGAAGAACTGCCAAGCGGCTCGGCCCTATTGGTAGTCACGCGCGGCCCCAGCGCTGGGGCCCGATTTCTGCTGGACCGCGACTTCATGGCGGCAGGCCGCCATCCCGACAGCGACATCTTCCTCGACGACATCACCGTCAGCCGGCGCCACGCCGAGTTTCGCCTCGTTAAGGACGGCAGCTGGGCCGTCGCCGATGTCGGCAGCCTCAACGGCACCTACGTCAACCGTCAGCCGGTGGACTTAACTGTGCTTGCCAATGACGATCAGGTGCAGATCGGTAAGTTTTGTTTGGTGTTTCTCACCGCGCCTACTACGGAGTCACTAAGACGACCTGGTGATTAGGTTTGCCGTCCAGGGGCGATGGGGTATGCGGGCGCGTAGCGCGTACCGGTGGCGATCTGATCGGGAAAGAATCCTTGGGCGCTCACTAGTGGTCCACTTACTAATTTTGGGGGCCATTTCCAATTACACACTCCACAGACGTGGGAAGTTGCCTCATGAATGATGCGTCCCTGAGCCGAGATCTGTACGGATTCGCCATCGAGCTGCGCCAACTCGCCTACACCATGCCCGGCGCACGAAGACCCACTCGTCAGCCTGAGCGAGCGGATGATCCACCACGCCAAGCAAGAGGTCACTAAACAGGAACCGCGTAAACGTGCATGACTGGGAGGGAAATGAGCGCGTATCAGACCCTGGTGGTCGGCACTGATGGCTCGGACACGTCGCTGCGTGCAGTGGACCACGCAGCCGCGTTCGCCGCGGAAAATAATGCGAAGTTGATCATCGCGATGGCGCACTTGTCTTATGTGGAAAAGGGAGACAAGGGAGGCTGGGGAAGACCGGCCCGGCCGGATCGTGTGATTGATGGCCGGGCCGAGGTCGCCCTCGGGGGCGAGGGGGACTACAAGGTGCACGGGATGGCCGCCATCTATGCGATCCTGCGGGAGGCCCGCGACCGGGCCACGGCGGCCGGGGCGAAGGATATCGAGGCGCGACCGATTCGGGGTGATCCGGTACATGCGCTGTTCCGCCTCGCCAAGGAGGTTGAGGCCGATCTGTTGGTGGTTGGCAACGTGGGACTAAGCACGCGCAGCGACAAGTGGCTTGGCTCGGTGCCCGGCAACGTCTTGCGCAGGGCGAAGACCGACGTGCTGCTCGTCCACACCACCGACTGAAGCATCGTTAAGAATCGTTCGGCGTCGGGCCACAATCCTGTATCTCAGACCAACGCCTGCCCAATTGTCCTGGTATCGTCTTAGCGATTTGTTAAGCTAGCCTAGATACCGCATCTGACCCGCATAAACGCCGGCGGCAGCCCCGGCTCTGATTACCTCCGGAGCCGGGGCCGCTCGTCGAGCCACGCGGGGAGCCGGGCCTGGTTTCCATTCATCTCGCTCGCTCCGCGTGGCCCCGGTCCGGGCATACTCACCATCTACTTGAGGTAGTATTTTACATACTAAATGATTGGATATGAAGATATAGCAAACCCCTAGTCTGGGAGGCTCCACTATGACCATCGTCGCGGCAACGACCGTCTACCCGAATCCGGGCGTCGAGTGGGAAGACGTGCAGAAGCAAATCAAGAAAGCGTGTGACCTCGCCTGCAAGCACGGCGCGGAAGAGGTGACGGTGCTGGTGACCATGACCGGGGGGCCAGCGACCAACGCGATCGGCGTGCAGCTCTCTAGCGCCGAGGATTGGGTGCGTTACCTGTGACGTGCCTAGGTAGTTCCAGGTAGTGACTACCTAGGCACGTGGTCACGCCTGGAATCAGACCCGCTCGCCGTACTCCCAGATGTCGCCGGACACGGCGCCGGGAGGCAGGGGGTTGTGTTCATTGGGTTCCTCGTTTCTACGGGTTAGCCAGTCCCTAGATAACTACCCAGCAGGTCAGCGCACAGCGCTAGCGAAGGAATAAGTGTTCATCATGTCGATCACCAGGACGGCGGTCTCGGTCGTGCTGAGGTGATACCCGGCGCATGCTTGTTGACACCGGCCAGGCGACAATGGAAGGGCGATGGACTTCTACAACAGCTACAGCCAGGGTTTCGTCCGCGTCGCCGCGTGCACGCAGCACACCACGATCGGCGATCCAGCGGCCAATGCCGCGTCGGTCTTGGGGTTGGCGCGGGAGTGCCACGATGACGGTGTCGCGGTGGCCGTCTTCCCCGAGCTGACGCTGTCCGGTTACTCCATCGAAGACATCGTGCTGCAAGACCTCTTGCTCGACGACGTCGAAGCCGCCGTCCTAGACATCGTCACCGCATCCACCGACCTGCTGCCTGTGCTGGTAGTCGGCGCCCCGCTGCGCTACCGGCAGCGCGTCTACAACACCGCGGTGGTCATCCACCGCGGCGTGGTGCTCGGTGTTGCGCCCAAGTCGTACCTGCCCACCTATCGGGAGTTCTACGAACGCCGCCAAATCGCAGCCGGAGACGACGAGTACGGCATCATCGGAATCGGAGACATCGAGGCCCCGTTCGGCCCCGATCTGCTGTTCGCCGCATCCGACTTACCCGATTTCGTGTTGCATGTCGAAATCTGCGAGGACATGTTCGTGCCGATTCCGCCGAGTGCGGAAGCGGCGTTGGCGGGTGCGACGGTGCTGGCGAACCTGTCCGGCAGCCCGATCACGATCGGCCGCGCCGAGGACCGTCGTCTGCTCGCCCGCTCGGCATCATCACGGTGTTTGGCCGCCTACATCTACGCCGCAGCGGGGGAGGGCGAATCCACAACCGACCTGGCCTGGGACGGCCAAACCATGATCTGGGAGCACGGCGTGCTGCTCGCCGAATCTGAGCGCTTCCCCAAAGGAGAACGACGCTCGGTGGCCGATGTCGACACCGGTCTGCTTCGCTCGGAACGGCTGCGGATGGGCACCTTCGACGACAACCGGCGCCACCACCGGACGTTGGCGGAGTCGTTCCGCCGCATCGAATTCCGGCTCGACCCGCCCGCCGGCGACATCGGGCTGCTGCGGACGATCGAGCGTTTTCCGTTCGTCCCCGCCGATCCACAACGGCTGCAACAGGATTGCTATGAGGCTTACAACATCCAAGTCGCCGGGCTGGAACAGCGGTTGCGTGCGCTGAACTACCCGAAGGTAGTCATCGGGATTTCCGGTGGGCTGGACTCGACACATGCGCTGATCGTCGCCGCGCGCGCGATGGACCGCGAAGAGCGGCCGCGTAGTGACATTCTGGCGTTCACGCTGCCAGGATTTGCGACGGGAGATCGCACCAAACGCAACGCGATCGGCCTTTGCCGCGCGCTCGGTGTCACCTTCGCCGAAATCGACATCCGCGACACTGCAGAGCTGATGCTCAAGGAGATCGACCATCCGTTCTCGCGCGGCGACAAGGTCTACGACGTCACCTTCGAGAACGTCCAGGCCGGATTGCGCACCGACTACCTGTTCCGGCTGGCCAACCAGCGCGGTGGCATCGTGCTGGGCACTGGTGATCTCTCCGAGCTCGGGCTGGGCTGGTCGACATACGGTGTCGGCGACCAGATGTCGCACTACAACGTCAATGCGGGCGTGCCCAAGACGCTGGTCCAGCATCTGATCCGCTGGGTCATCTCGTCGGGACAGTTCGAGTCGCAGGTCGACGAGGTGCTGCAGTCGGTGCTCGACAC
>DASXMA010000174.1:0-2242 GCA_036495965.1 Mycobacterium sp. | reverse complement strand
GGCAGGCGCGCCCGCCGTCTTAGGGCGCGGCACTGGTTGGCCATCATCCTCATCGTCCTGGCCGCGATCTTCGTGGTGCAAAACACGGTTCGCCATGAGATTCATCTACTGTGGGTCACCGTCGAGGCGGCGACCTGGTTGGTGCTGATCGTCATCTTTCTCGTCGGCGTCGTGACTGGCGTGCTATTGGGTCGCCGCCGCCGCCGCCGTTGACTTCTCGAACCCCACCTCGTCGGCCAATTCGCCCTACGGGAAAGGGGCGACCCAAACAGATCAGCCGCTCGACGAGCGCCTAGCGCACCGCGGCCGGCCCGGCGAGGACACCGCAGTCGACAAGTCTAGCGACGATCCGACTCCACCGGCCGCGGCAGGTGCTTCGCTGCTAGTCGCCGGACTCGTACTTGAACGAGATCGCCAGTCGCACCCGGAAACCGGACACCTGCCCGTTCTGGATCACGACGTCCTGCCGCACCACCTCGGCCACCCGCAGGTCACGAACGGTGTTGGCCGCAGTCTGGACGGCACTTCGAGCCGCCGCCTCCCACGACTCGTCGCTGACACCGATAACCTCGGTCACCCGGTACACACTCTCCGGCATGGCTGCCTCCTCTGTTCCGTCGTCTCGGCACTGCCTGGCGTGCGTAAGGACGCCCGAGCCTTCCACGCCTGGAGCGGCTTCCCCGCTAGACCGAAGTTACCCCGGCTGGGGGGGTGACATCGGGATAACGGTGGATCGTTCTCGAGCCTCGATCTAGCTTGACGGGGGTGGGACGCTGCCGTCGATAGCCATGGCGGATGCGCTGCTGGATGAACGCCACGAGCTGACCGGACTTCCCCGCCTGACCAGATGCCTAGTCAATCCCTAGATGGGAACACCCGGAACATAGCGGCATCAGCGTCACCGGCGATGTCTATGGCCGCTAGCATTACCCGCTTCAGTGCGAACGAATCCTGCTCAGCGGCGAGTTTGCTGGTGGGATGGCGAGATTCGCAACAAAGACCTCGGCTCTAGGGCCCGATCAGGGCAGCGAGTCTCCGGCGAATCCGCGGCAGGGGTGCACCTCGAAGGTGAACACCCCTGCCGCGACGCCCGGATCGTCGTTCATGATCGCGATAGTCTCGTCGACCGACCCGATGAACGCCCTGAGGCCCCAGACCTCCGAGCCGTCGAGCACCGTCAACGACGCCGCCAGTACGCCGGAGTCGCGCAGCCCGAAGTTGCGGCGACCGTGCTCCAGCATGAGCGCCGGTGACATGTCGTCGCCAGAGTTCGGCCCCGACTTGAGGATGACAAGGCTGTAGGACTTCGCACTGAGCAGCAGCTCGTTCATCTCGCGATTGGTGAAGGTCTTCATCGGTGCGTCCTCTCCCGGTCCGCGTAGTGTCGCCGCAGCCGGTCCAGTCGGCTGGCGATAGCCAGGCCACTGATGGTCATCGGTCAAACGGCACACACGTCCAAGCTGAGTGCGGTTAAGTCGCCTCAGCTGCGCACACGAGCCGGATGCATCGACCGATGGAACAGATTCAAGCAATCCTCGAAGGCGTCATGGCCTTATGCATGTTGGTCATCGTCGGAATCCTCCGCTACTCTACGCCTGCGGTTTGGGGGCAATGGCTCCAACAGCGTTAGATCCGTACGAGTTTCGATCCCAACCGTCCGGCGAGTTGTCCTCCTACGGCGGTGAGCCGCATTGACCACGGTGCATCACAAATGCCAACTACCCTCGTGGCTGACCGACCATCCACGGCAGGGCCGGGCCCTGCGAAACGACGTGCATGAGTAATCACTAAGGGGAAATACCCGGGGACATAGCACCATCAGCGTCACCGGCGATGTCTACGGCCACACGTCCGACGACGCGGCCCGCGCCGCTATCGAGCGTCTGACCGGAGTAGATGCCGCGGCGAAGTAGCTGTGACAGGGCATGGCCGAGGTGCCCGACCGCGAGACCTGGAAAACCTTCAACGACAACATCGCCAACGAGTTCCGCGCTAGCGGCGGAAAGGTCAGTGGCCCATTCGCCGGAACCGAGCTGCTCTTGTTGACCACTACCGGCGCGAAGTCCGGGCAGCCGCGGCTGTCGCCGCTGGGCTGCCTGCGCATCGACGGCAAGCTGCTGATCATCGCCGGCTACGGTGGCGCCGACGTCAACCCGGCGTGGGTGCACAACCTGCGGGCCAACCCGCGCGCGCATGTCGAGGTGGGCACCGAGTCCTTCGACGTCCTGGCCCGCGAGCTTCC
>DASXMA010000173.1:0-3437 GCA_036495965.1 Mycobacterium sp. | reverse complement strand
CGGGTCGTCGAGTTCGGCGCCGACAAGAACAGGAGCGATTTCGTCGGTCACGGCGGAGACGGCGCGGTGCACACTCAGCCCGTTGTATTCGGCCCTGTCTCCGTCACGGAGCACGAACGCCTCGTGCACACCGACCGAACTACCGGTCGGCGACGCGCCACGGCCGACATGGCCGGTGTCGGTGGTGATTTCAACCTCTACCAACGGCCGAGCCCTGCAGTCCAGCAGCTGGCGGGCGACGACGGAGGCGATCTTCATCAACGACCTTCTGGCACGACACGATGTTGAGGTCTGTTGGACTGTGCCTCGTCTGTTGGCTCACATCGTTGGCTTGCAGGCGGATTGATCGCGTGCAAGTCGCCGGATCCGCAGGGTTGCGATGCCTCGGCTTCTGCGTCGATCACTTTCGGCCAAGCAGACTGCGGAGAGATGTCGACGAAACCCTCGTCAAAGTGACCAAAGCCGCTAATCAACAGCGCGTGACAGTTGTCGGCGCCGTCTTGATGACGCGCGTAGAGATAATTGCCCGAGATGCGGCGATCAATGTGCGCGGGCACTAAATACAGCGCGGGATTCTCCATCCAGCCCGTCTTGGAATCCTCAACAACGATCGGCATATCACCCGGAAGGTCGGCGAGCGCCCGGCGAAATTGCTCGACGTTCATCCGTCGCCCAAAACAATGCCTGCTGCGTAATCTGTCCGTTGACCGTCGATGCCGCGGCGCGAATCGTACCGCTGCGTATGAGTTGTACCGCAATGGCTACGACGCCCTACCTGACGGCGAGTGTCACCCTCACGAAACGCTGTCCAAAGCAGTCGAGTCCACGACCTGTGTGCTCGAAAGGCGAGGCGAGAAGTCCTAAGCATGGGAGCGCCAGCGTATGAGGGGGTCGCTGAGAAGCCGCTGAGAAACTCACTGAGCTCGACTTCTCCCGCGCATAGCGCCACCCGTATCCGAGCTGCGGTGTTCTCAGCCGATCGCAAGCCCTGCAGAATCAGACTATGCGGGTGTCTGCGGTCTTGCCGTTTCGGCGAAGCGGGCTCGCGCGTTCGGTGCGCCCCCCTAACTTGGGCATCGCCGCTCGCTCGGCCGCAGTGTCGGCGGTCGTCGTACTGTTTGCACTTACTTTTGCGAGCGCGGGATTCGTCGCGATCCTGTACCGGTCGTTGTTGGTGGGTGTCGATGATGCTACGGCCGGCAGAGTTCGCCACATTGCAGAAGCCTTGCAGTCCAACTCGCTCAACGACCTCGACAGCGCCCTTTTGACCACCAACCAGCGCGTGGTCGCGATCCAGCTGATCACCTCCGATGGCAAGGTGGTAGAGCGGTCGGGGTCCGCGCCTGACGCACCATTAGTCCCCATCACCGAGTTTGATTTCAATTTGCGCCGCGGCATGTCCGACGATGCGGTACCCAATGACGACATGCGTGTCAGCGGTCAAAGGGTCAACACTCCCGCCGGTGATTACACGGTGCTCGTCGCAGGAGGTAGCGAGGCGGTCGAGGCGACTGCGCGGACCGTCGCGCTGCTGTTGGCTTGCGTCGCCCCGATCATCATCGGGGTGGCGGCAGGAGCAAGCTACTGGCTTGTTCGCCGCTCACTGCAATCGGTGGACACGATTCGCAGCAGAGTGGCTGAAATCTCCACGTCCGATTTAGCCGAACGGGTACCCGTACCCACCAGTCGCGACGAGATTGCAGCCCTGGCAGTCACCATGAACGAAATGCTGGCGCGCATCGAAGCCGGCCACCGTGCGCAGCAACGGTTTCTCGGCGACGCCTCTCATGAACTGCGCAGCCCGCTGGCCACCATCATCTCCGGGTTGGAGGTCGCCGAGGCTCACCCCGAGCTGCTCGATGCCGAGTTAGCGATCAACACCTTACTTCCTGAGGCGCAACGCATGCGCACGCTCATCGAAGATCTGCTTATGCTGGCCCGCGCCGACGAGCAAAGCCTGGTGCTACGCAAAGAAGTGATCGCCCTCGATGATCTTGCCGAGGTCGAAGCGGCTCGTGTGCGGCGCGAAACGGAATGCACGATCTACACCGATATCTGCCCAGCGCGTCTGACCGGTGATCCGGCGGCTCTGTCCCGGATGATCCGCAACGTCGTGGACAATGCTGTCCGCCACGCCAACTCGCTCATCGCCATCGAAGTCAGCAGCCGAAACGGAACAGCCATACTCACCATCAGTGACGACGGCCCCGGCATCGCCCCGGCCGAACGGACCCGGGTATTCGAACGCTTCGTGCGTCTGGATGCAGATCGCTCCCGCAGCGGCGGAGGAGCCGGCTTGGGCTTAGCGATCGTCGCCGAGGTGGTCGCCGCTCATGGCGGCACGGTCACTATCGACGACCGATCCGGCGGTGGGACCAAGATGATCGTGGTCTTGCCTCAGCACACCAACCGGTAACCGACGCCTCGGATTGTCTCAATGGTGTTGGTACCGAAGGGAACGTCGATCTTGCGGCGCACATATCCCACATAAACCTCAACAACATTGTCAGGCCCCTGATAGTGCGCATCCCACACGTTGCGCAATATCTCGGCTTTCGTCACCAGCATGTCCTTATTGCGCATGAGAAACTCAAGCAGCCCATACTCACGGGGAGTGAGAGTGATTGGGGTCGAACCGCGTTGGACCGTGTGTCGAGCAGGATCCAGTGACAGCGATCCAGCGGTCAATGCCATGGGTCGCTCTGGTGCGCCGCGACGCTCCAAAGCGCGTAGGCGCGCCACGAGTACCCTAAATGAAAACGGTTTCGTCAGATAGTCGTCCGCCCCGAGGTCGAACGCATCGGTCTCGTCGTACTCACCGTCCTTGGCAGTCAGCATGAGCACCGGCGTCCACACCTCATGCTCCCGCATTCGACGCAGCACCTCATATCCGCTGTGACCGGGGAGCATGATGTCGAGAACCACGACGTCGAAGCTATTCTCGATCGCCTCGCGTAGGCCGTCGACGCCCGTGCCGACGGCGACGACGACGAAGCCCTCGGCCTTCAACCCCCTGGACAGCGTCGCCGACAATCTTGGCTCGTCCTCAACCAGCAAAACTCTCACGTCGGTACGCTACTTCGCCGGTCGTGTGCGCGAAAGATCGCGGCGAATCAAGCCCGTCCGGCGCGGCAACCGTGGCCTCACCGAGCCAACATTGACAGTTCCCATCGGCGCGAGGGTGTCAGTGGATGCCACGTCAAGGGCTGAGCATTATCGCGGTTGCCAGGGATGGTTGATGACGACCCTCAAGCATCATTAAGGTCGGCGGAGTCGAGGCTGGCAACGCAGCGAATCCCGATATGGGTGGTCGCGCTGTCCTGGGATTGCGGCGAACGCGCGGCGGGCCGGTAACGATGGCAATATTGCGGTGCGCAGAGGTGCGAACCGCCCTTGAGAGTCTGGTTGACGCCCGGATCTGATTTCGGTCCACAGCA
>DASXMA010000172.1:0-2837 GCA_036495965.1 Mycobacterium sp. | reverse complement strand
TGCCATTCTGTGCCAGTCCGGGGACGCCATTACTGCTGCACGGTACGCACGCGTCGCAGGTCAAGGATGCCCGGCGCGCCGACGTCGGTGAATATCCGGGCCTGCTTTTCCCGGATGGCGGACAGGTCGAGCTTGCCCGGCGTGAAGCCGGTTGCCTCGAAGCGACGGGCGCGCCGCGCTTCGGCTGTTACGGCGTTCACCGGTGGCTCTTCGTACGCCAGTCCGCCGGGATGGGAGACGTGGTAGGTGCACCCGCCGCGTGAGGTTCCGGTGGTGAGGTCGATGAGCTCGAACTGCAACGGGACGTCGGTGGTGATGGTCGGGTGCAGCGCGCTGGGCGGCTGCCACGCCTTGTACCGCACACCGCCCACGTGGATGTCGGGGTTGTCGGTGGCCAGCAGCGGTACCGGGTAACCGTTGCAGGTCACCACGTAGCGGTCGCGGTCGGCGCCGATGATGCGGACCTGGATGCGTTCGACCGACGAGTCGACGTAGCGGGCGGTGCCCGTCGCGGTGGCCTCCTCGCCGAGGGTGTTCCACGGCTCGATCGCTCCGCGCAGTTCGATCTCCACGCCGTCGAAGACGGCAGTGCCGATACGCGGGAAGCGGAATTCGGTGAACGGGTCCAGCCAGCTGGTCTCGAAGGCGATGCCGTGCGCGCGCAGATCAGCCGCCACGTCGGCGATGTCGTGAATCAAGAAGTGCGGCAATAGATATCGTCCATGTAAGTTGGCGCCGTGGCGGATCAACGGAGCGCGCAGCGGTTCGTTCCAGAACCACGCCACCAATGAGCGCACCAGCAGCGACTGCACCATCGCCATGCGCAGGTGCGGCGGCATCTCGAACCCGCGCAGCTCCAACAGGCCGAGCCTGCCTCGGGCGCTGTCGGGGCTGTAGAGCTTGTCGATGCAGAACTCGGCGCGATGGGTGTTGCCCGTGATGTCGATGAGCAGATGCCGAAGCGCGCGGTCGGTCACCCACGGTTTGGATGCGCCACCCGCTGACAGGCGGGTGATTTCCGCGAACGCGATCTCGAGTTCGTAGAGCGACTCGTCACGACCTTCGTCAACGCGGGGCGCCTGCGACGTGGTGCCGACGAATCGCCCGGCGAACAGATAGGACAGCGACGGGTGCCGCTGCCAGTAGGTCAGCAGCGAGACCAGCAGGTCCGGGCGGCGCAGCAGTGGCGAGTCCGCGGGCGTGACGCCGCCGAGCGTGATGTGGTTGCCTCCGCCGGTGCCGCCATGGCTGCCGTCGACGTCGAACGACTCGGTGGACAAACGGGCCAGCCGGGCCTGTTCGTACAGGGTTTCCAGCTGCTGATGTTGTTCCTCGAAACTGGCGGTGGGCGCGACGTTGACCTCGATGACACCGGGGTCGGGAGTGATCGTCGTCGACCGCAGCCGTGGATCCGGCGGTGGGCTGTAGCCCTCGATCACCACCGGGCAGCGGGCTTGGCCGGCCGCGGCCTCGATTCGGGCAATCAGGTCGACAAAGTGTTCCAGCGCCCCGGTGGGCGGCATGTAGATGTACAGCAGCCCATTCCGCACCTCGCCGACCATCGTGGACCGCGGCGCCGTCCCGGGTTCTTCCAACACCGCATCTTCGGTGTCTGGCGCGATCGGGAGATCGTCTCCCACGGTCGCCGGATCGACGTCAAATGTTGCGCGTGGTGGCTGCCAGCTGATCGCATCCAACGGCAGCCGCAGACCCGCCGGAGAATCCCCTTCGGTCAGCACGATGCGGCCGCGGCGCAGTCGCCAGTTGGCGCTGGCCCAGCCGAGGTCGTCGTCGCGGCGGTGCAGCGGCAGCACGAAAGCAGCCGGGGCCGTGGTGGCTTCGTCGAGGCGCGCCAGCAGCGCGGCGCGGCCGGCGGCGGTGTCAGAAGCAGTCTCGGGGCCAAGGTCGTCGCTCGATTCCACCGGGTCGCCGCGGGGCATTCGCACCTTGGCCGCCAGCCTGGACAGCGGGTCCTCGTAGGCCGGCCGCACCTGCGATAGCGGCAGTCCCAGGCCCTCGGCGACCCCGGCGAGCAGTGTGTGGGCCGCCTCGTTGTCCGCCGGACGGTTCGGCTCGCTGATCCAGGGGTCGGCCAGCAGCGCGTCGTCGGTCCACAGTGGCCGCCCGTCGGTGCGCCAGTAAAGCGCAATCTGCCAGCGCGGCAACGGCTCTCCCGGATACCACCTGCCTTGCCCGCGCTGGATCAGCCCCTGGGGGGCCCAGACTGCCTTCAGCAGGGCGCTCAGATCGGACGCCCGCTGTCGCTTATCCGGGCCGTCGGCATCTGTCGTCCACTCCTTGTCGACCTGGTTGTCGACCGACACGAACGTCGGTTCGCCGCCGACCGTCAGCCGGACATCCCCGGCGGCCAGCCGCTCATCCACGCTGCGGCCAAGGTCACAGATCGTCTGCCACGCGTTGTCGGTATAGGGCAGCGTGACGCGCGGGTCTTCGTGTACCCGGGTGACGGTGTTGGAGAACTCCAGCACCGTGGTGCAGAACTCGGTACCGCCGCTGATGGGTGCTGCGGTCGCGGGATGCGGGGTGGCTGCCAACGGGATATGACCCTCACCGGCGAACAGGCCCGACGTCGGATCCAGCCCGATCCAGCCCGCACCGGGGATGTACACCTCGGTCCACGCGTGCAGATCGGTGAAGTCGGCGGCGGGACCCGATGGTCCGTCCAGCGCCTCGACGTCGGATGCCAGCTGCACCAGGTAGCCGGACACGAACCGGGCGGCCAGTCCGAACTGGCGCAGGACTGATACCAGCAGCCACGCCGAGTCCCGGCACGATCCGACGCCGGTGCGCAGCGTGAAATCCGGTGTCTGGACGCC
>DASXMA010000171.1:0-14976 GCA_036495965.1 Mycobacterium sp. | reverse complement strand
CGTCACCGCCGTCCGCCGCCGCGACCAGTCCGGGGTGGGTGCGCGCATCAGCCTGGCGCTCGAGGATGTCGCGCTGGCCACGGCGGGAAATTTGGGACTGCTGACCGAGCCGCAGGTTAATGGGACCCAACGCCAACGTTTGGGCAACGCCATCTACGGCCAGTACGGCCAGGACTTCACCAGTCGTGACGGAGTTGCGTTCATGGTTGTCACGTTGACTAAGCGGCACTTTCGCGATCTGGTCGAGGTGACGGACACGAGCGCCGCGGTATCGGCTCTCGCCGAGGCTCTGGGCGTGGACTTCGCTAGTGAAGGGGACCGTTACCGGTATCGCGACGTGCTCTCCGGCCTGTTCGCTACCTGGTTCGCCGATCACACGGCCGAGCAGATCACTACGGCGTTGTCGGACACCACCGTGCTGTTCGAGCGGTACCGCACCTTCGCAGAGGTCGCGGAAGACCGCAAGGTGACCGCTAATCCGCTCTTCTCGCGGCTGCACCAACCCGGTGTCGGAGACTATTTCGCCCCCGGCATGCCGGCCTCGTTCGATGGCACCCATCCCGCCAGCGCACCGGCGCCCGCCTTGGGGCAAGACACCGCCCACCTGCTCGCGCAGCACTTGGGATTGACGACCGCCGACATCGAGCGCTTGACGAGCGCGAAAACTATCGCCTGTTGAGATAGGCGCAAGGGAAGGACAGTGCATGACGAAACTCGCGCAGACTCTCGGCCTGACCGAATTACAGACCGAGATCATCGCTACCGTAAGGCAATTCGTCGATAAGGAAGTCATTCCCAACGCACCGGATCTCGAACGCGGCGACACCTACCCGCAGGAGATCGTCGATCAGATGCGGGAGA
This sequence comes from Mycobacterium sp., assembly GCA_036495965.1. Taxonomy (GTDB): domain Bacteria; phylum Actinomycetota; class Actinomycetes; order Mycobacteriales; family Mycobacteriaceae; genus Mycobacterium. The sequence goes on along the minus strand of DASXMA010000171.1, from coordinate 14,115 downwards.
TGGGTCTGTTCGGACTGATGATTCCGCAGGAGTACGGCGGTCTGGGGGAGTCGCTGCTCACGTATGCGCTATGCGTCGAGGAGCTGGCACGCGGCTGGATGAGCGTATCCGGAGTGCTCAATACTCACTTCATCGTGGCGTACATGCTGGGTCAGCACGGCACCGACGGGCAGAAGCAGCGGTTTCTGCCGCGCATGGCGATCGGCGAATCCCGCGGCGCGTTCTCGATGTCGGAGCCCGAGCTGGGCTCCGACGTGGCCGCGATCCGCACCCGGGCCGCACGGAATTCCGATGGCACCTACACCATCGACGGCCAGAAGATGTGGCTGACCAATGGGGCCACGTCGACGCTGGTGGCGGTGTTGGTGCGCACAGACGAAGGTTCGGACAAGCCGCACCGCAACTTGACCGCTTTTCTTGTGGAGAAGCCGGTCGGTTTCGGCGAAGTCGTGCCGGGTCTGACGATTCCCGGCAAGATCGACAAACTGGGCTACAAGGGGATCGAAACCACCGAGCTCATCTTCGACGGCTACCAGGCCAGTACCGACGACATTCTCGGTGGCACGCCGGGGCAGGGGTTCTTCCAGATGATGGACGGCATCGAAGTCGGCCGGGTCAACGTGTCGGCGAGAGCCTGCGGCATCGGGATCCGTGCTTTCGAGCTCGCGGTGCGCTACGCGCAGCAACGTCGCACCTTTGGCAAGCCGATTGCCGAGCACCAGGCCATCGCGTTCCAGCTGGCCGAGATGGCCACCAAAGTCGAAGCCGCACATCTGATGATGGTCAACGCGGCACGGCTGAAAGACTCGGGAGAACGCAACGACGTCGCCGCCGGCATGGCCAAATACCTTGCCAGCGAATACTGTTCGGAGGTGACGCAGCAGAGCTTCCGGATTCACGGCGGCTACGGTTACTCCAAGGAATACGAGATCGAGCGGCTGATGCGTGATGCGCCGTTCCTGCTCATCGGCGAAGGAACCAGCGAAATCCAGAAGTCCATCATCAGCAAACGGCTGCTCGCCGAGTATCAGGTCTGAGGCGATGAGCGTTCCGGATTTCGCCACGCGGCCTCAGCTTTTCGAGGACGTCGCGCACTTTGTCCGCACGAGGATCTTCGATGGCACCTACACCGCAGGGTCCTACGTTCGTTTGGACCGACTGGCCGCGGAATTGGGGATCAGTGTCACGCCGGTGCGTGAGGCATTATTCGCCCTGCGTGCCGAAGGGCTCATCGCCCAGCAGCCCCGCCGGGGATTCGTGGTCTTGCCGGTAACCGGGCGGGACGTCGCCGACGTCGCCAACGTGCAAGCGCACGTCGGGGGCGAGCTGGCCGCGCGAGCCGCGATCAATGTCACCGACGACCAATTGCGCGAACTCAAAGAGATCCAGGCGCAATTGGAAGAAGCCTACGCCGGTGACGACCACGAGCGGACCGTTCGTCTCAATCACGAATTTCACCGGGCCATCAACGTTGCCGCGGATTCGCCGAAGCTTGCCCAGCTGATGTTGCAGATCACCCGCTACGCACCCGAATCGGTATTCCCCACCATCAAGGGGTGGCCGGAACAGTCGATGAAGGACCACCGCCGGATCTTGTCCGCGCTTAAAAAGCATGACGACAAACTCGCGCGGGCCGCGATGTCAGAACATCTTGCCGCCGGTGCCGTCCCGCTCATCGATCACCTCACCGCGCGCGGCGTCGTCGTGGAGGTGAACGGTTCGCGCGACTAGCTGTTGTTGTGCAAGCGCGGCTGGGCATACCCTGCCACTGGGGGACCAGCAACGATATGGAGAGCAGAAAATGTCCCCAACGCTTCGCGTAGCGGCCGTATTCGTTGCGTGCGTGGCAGCGATCGCGCTCGCGTCACCAGCCGCTGCCGACCCGGTCGACCCGATCCCCGGGAATGGTGTCTTCCAGGTCGGGCCCGACATTGCGCCGGGCCTTTACCACACGAGTGGGTCGGCGTCGACCTTTGGGGTTTGGATAAACAATGTGCCGACCCAGGACTCGATGTGCGCCTGGTTTACCTACAGCACGCCTGATGCGAACAAGGACCATGTACTCCAGACGAATATGTCTGTCGGTCCGATGTACGCGAACATCAACTCAATGGTTAAGGCCTTCGAGTCGCAGAACTGTCAACCCTGGACGCGGGTCCCATAGGGACGGCTCACGTCATGAATCACCGCATGACGCAAGGAACTTAGGATGCGGGTGAACACGCTTTCACATCAAAACGGCGCCGGTTCCCTCGCGGTCGGTATGGCTTTGCACCGTTCGACCAGTTCGGCGAAGTGATTGTCGTGCTTATCGTCCTGGGGAACTGGCAGGCAAATCCCGGTGCACAGCCCTGAATACCACTCCGTGAGAACGGTGGGTATCTCCTCATAGGTGCCTTGGGGGATAACACGGTTCATGACCTCGTCGGTGAGGTGTCTGGGCAAATCGGTCCATTCGGAACGGTGTGCGAGGTTGCTGAGGGCCTCGCCGGTTTCCTCGAACCCGAAGTACTCCAATTGGCGGCGGTAGGCCGGCGTGCTGTACAGGAAGGCGAGCTCAGAGCGACGGGGCTCGCGCATTGCTTCGAGCCCATCGCGGGTAGCGGCCATCATGGGTTGGGGGTTTGCAACCACAGCTGGTGCCGGCGTGTCACGCAGTGCGCCCCAGGCGCCCTCGGCAATCGACGGAAGGGTGCGTGACATAAGGATTTGTGGATGCGAATTGGTGGGATGACACACGAAGCCGTCCGCTAACTCGCCGGCAAGGAAACACATCTGCTTGTTCACCCCGCCGGTCCAGATTTGCGGAGCGGCGGGGCCGATCGGACCGGGGTTGAAGTACGGCTGCAGTCGGTTGAAGCGGTAGAACCGCCCAGCGTGGTTGAGGGTCTCGCCTGTCTGAAATGAGTGAAAGATTGCCCCGAGCGACTCGATGTAATCGCGAAGGCGCGACACTGGCTCCGACCATGGCGAGGAGAACCGGCCCACGATGTTGCCTCGCACCTGCGAGGCAATCCCAAGCTGGAATCGGCCCTCGGAGTACTTCGCGAGGTCCCACGCCACGTAGGCAGTGATCATCGGACTACGAGGAAAAGCCAGCGCCATACTCGTGCGAACCGTCAAGTGCGCGGTGTGGGTCAAGGCCAACGTTGCGATGGTGAACGGGTCATGGATGGTCTCGGAGATGTGGATGGTGTCAAAGCCGATATGCTCCACGCGTGCGGCCCAGTCACCGATCTCCCGCAGGCCCATTTCAGCCGGAGCAGAAGCAACTATTTCCATTGGCGCGCTGCCTGATTCGACAGCGGTCATCGCGCGAGTCCGTTCATGATCAGGGCGGTGGTCGCGTCGACCCAGGCGTCGCCGAGGTCTCGTTCGTTGGCCAACGCCATCGTGACCGTGCCACTGATCATGTCGAGAAACAGCCTGGCGTCGACGCCGCCAGCCGCGAGTCCTTCAGCCGCGGCCTGGTTGAGGAACTGCTGCAGGCGACCGTAGGTGTTGTCCTGAAGTCGACCAAGCAGCCGCGCCGACAGCCCTGGCTGGGAGGGCATTTCGGCCATGAGACCTGATATCGCGCTGTGCACCGCCGGTCGGCTGAACAGGTCGATCGACGCCCGTATCAAGGCGCGAACACCGGACTCAAGGTCGCCGGCCAGGGGTAACTCAAGGGTTGCCAAGGTCGGAAACACTGCCTCATAGACCAACTCGATTTTGGTCGGAAAGCGCCGGTAAACCGCTGGGGGAGTCGACCCGGCGCGCGCGGCGACCAGCGGAATGGTCAGCCGCGTATAGCCGATTTCCTCAAGCAATTCGACCGTTGCATGAAGCACAGCATCGTCGATGCGGGTGTCGCGGGGGCGTCCCTGCGACCGCGCCGGCGGAAGTTCCTGTTGATGCAGGTTCTTTGTTGACTTCATTACGTTCAGATCGTAATGTATCTCCGGTCGTTAGGCAACGACTGTTTTCGGGAGCACGTGAATTGAGGAGTGATCCATCATGGCGATTGAGACGCCACCCCGACCGCTACCGATCCGGATCATGAATCTCGGCTACCGCGGTGCACGCCTCGCACGGGCCCACCCTCTGCGACTCCGCAAGTACGCCTTGATGGACCGGGCCAGCCGGCGCGCCGGAGGCCTGACCGACTTCGGCGATCCACGTTTCGAAAAAGGCCTGGAGCATCTCATCGACTCGATAGAAGATGAGGACCGGCTCAACGGGTTTGGCCGTGTCCTGGCCGCGTCTCATATCACTAATCTGCTGCGCCAACGCCTACTGATCACCGAGTACGTGCGTCGACACCCCGAGATTCGCGACGAGATCATCGAGAAGCCAATCTTCATCATCGGTGCACCCCGCACGGGTACGACGATCACTCAGTACCTGCTGAGTCAAGACGAGCGCTTCCGCTACCCGATCACCTGGGAATGCGACGAACTGTATCCACCTCTGAATCCAGCTACGATGCTTTCCGATCCACGGATCAAGCGCAGCGAGAAGCAGATCCGCCGAACCCTGTCTCTCGCCCCCGATCTGGATGCCGCGACTCCGATCGGGGCACGGGAGGCCCAGGAGTGTGCGCTGTTGCATGCTCACGCATTCCGCAGCGAGACCTTCCACGTGATGTTCAACTGCCAGGCCTATGACCGGTGGTTGGCCGAGCAGGACCGCACCTGGGTCTACCAGGAGCAGAAACTGCTACTGCAGTACATGCAAAGCGGTGGCCTCCGCCCGATGGAAAGTTGGCTACTCAAGTCACCACCGCACATGGACAACATCGACAAGATCCTCACCGTCTTTCCCGACGCCCGATTCATCACGACTTACCGGGAACCCACCGAAGTGGTGGCCTCTGCTTGCAGCCTAAGCGGCACCATCATCGGCATGGTTGAAGACAACGTCGACTGGCACGACCATGGCCGCCACATACGATGGCGCACCAGCAGCATGCTTGCACGCAACGTTGAACTGCGACGCCACTACGTCGACAGGTCAACGCAGTTCATCGATTTCCCGATGGGGCGGATGGTACGCGAACCGATGGCCTGTGTGCAGGAAGTCTATAAACACTTCGACATCGACCTCACCCAACAGACCTATCAGAAAATGAGTCGGTTCATGGACGAGCGTGGCGTGGGCAAACGCAAGCAGCACATCTACCACGCCGAGGACTACGGGCTCGACATCGACGAACTGTGGCCCGAACTGCAGTACTACCGAGACTTCTATGGAATAGAGGAGAAGCGTGAACGATCAATCCAGTGATCTCCTGCGCGTGGCCTGGCGGCGCTTCAGCGAACTTCACGATGATCTACTCCAATTGGCGTTGACCGAAGCTGATCTCGACGAGGGCGCGGCTGCGGCGTTGTTGGGGCACATGATCGGCCACATTCAGTACATGGGACTGCAACTGCGCAGCGATCCAGCACGACCGATGCTGATCAATGCCCAGTATTTACCGTGGAACTGGGGTCACTCCAACCCCGACACCTTGTACCTTTCAGCGCGAATCGACGACGTGCACGACTACCGCGTCTACGGGAGGCTCGGTTCGGTTGCGCAGACAACGTTCGGCGTCTACACGGGTAAGGATGACCAGGCCGAGGCGGTGAAGGTGCTTTCGGAGGACCTCGTGGTCTCGGATGACGGCTCGTTTGAGATCATTTTTGGCCGAGAAAAGATGGGAACCGCGAACCGGTTTCAGCTGCCGTCAGGCGCCGAATCGTTCTGCGCCTACCAAACCTTCGGCGACTGGGAACGGCACTATAAGGGGAGTATTTGCATTGAATGCCTGAACGTGGATGAGCCGGCCAAACCGGCGACACTCCACGACGCGATCGAGAAATTCGATGTGCATCTGGCGGCGTCCCGTGAGCTTTTCACGATGTGGGTCAAGGACATTCCCGCACGAGTTTTCGGAGCGCTCCCCAAGAACTTCGCCATGCCCCCGATGCAGCCACCTTCGGCCATGGCCGGTGCCTGGTTCGTGCCGGTGTCTTGGGAGCTGCAGCGTGACCAAGCCCTTGTGATCGAGTACGAGATCCCAACCGGCGCGCCGTACGTCGGCATCTGCTTGACCAACAGGTGGGGCGAGATGATTGACATCGAAACCCGCCAGACAAGCCTGAACCTGGCACAGTCCCGGATCGACAACGACCGAGTGAGGGTTCTTCTCTCTACCAAGGACTTCGGCGTACACAACTGGCTGGACGCCGGGGGATACCGCAGTGGAGTCGTGACGTGGCGAGCAAGTACACCGGATCAACCCGGGACGCCAACGGTCACCGTTATTCGAACCGATCAAATCGGCGAATACTTTGACCCGGCACAGCGCGTCAGCGATCACGACCGGGCTGCCGCCATGTCGGCACGGCTTCGCCACTTCGCCGAACGCAATACACCTTGAACTCAGAAAAATGTGTGCTGGTCACGCACATCCACTGTGCGACGGTGGGACTCCATGCCCGCGACAGTCGGCTGATGCGGGATGCGGCCTGGCTAGGTACGCGCTTGATGATCCGCCACGGCCAACATCTCGCGCAGGCGATGGGTGTCGGGCTTCCCGGTTCCGCTCCGCGGAATGTCGTCGTCGGACTCCAGTAACAGCCACACCGTCGGCACCTTAAAGGCGCTCAATAGGTTGCGCGCGGAGTTGCGCAGTTGCTCGGCGGTGAGCGCGCTGTTGCACACTACCGCCGCGCCCACCCGCTGGCCCGCGGCGCCGGAGACATTGGTGACGTAGGCACTAACGACGCCGTCGATCGTGCGCAGCGCCCCCTCGACCTCGCTGGGATACACGGTCACGCCGCTGACCTTGAACATGTCGTCGGATCGGCCGTGGTAGAACAGGAACCCGTCCTCGTTGAGGCTGCCGAGGTCGCCCGTGGGGTAGAAGCCGTCGGGTGTAAACAGCTCCTCTCGGCTGCGACGGCAAATGCCCCGCAGCGTGTGTGGTCCCCGGATCTGGATCGCGCCAACGGTTCCCGCCGGAACCGGCTCGCCGCCGGAATGGACGATGCGGACCTCCATGCCGGGAAATGGCTTTCCGCAGCTGCCCCACGCGGTGGCCGGCATGTCGGTGTCGGCGGGAAAGCCGCAGTACGGTCCGAACGCCTCCGTCATGCCGAACAGCGTGGCCCGTGCCCCGGGCGCAGCCCGCTGCTCGGGCGGCAGCAGGGCTTCGAGACTGCCCGGTCGCAACGCCGAAAGATCAGCGCCAACGGTTTCCGCGTGCCGTGCCAGCGCTTCGGCTTGATCGGGCCAGCCGCGAAACAGCGTGACGCGTTCGGTTTCGAGTAGCCGCAGGGTCGTCTCGGGTCGCGCGATTTCTTCGGTCACCAGGGTGGCACCGGCCAGTAGCGCAGACAGTATTCCGCTGCCGAAGCCGCCGACCCAGAAAAACGGCATCGGGAGATACAGGCGGGTTTCGGAGGTGATGCATCGTGCCGCCAGCCCCGACTGGACCGCGCCCAACGCGTTGCCGTGCGAGTGTATGACCCCCTTGGGTACTCCGCTGCTACCCGAGGTGAACATGATGACCAGCGGGTCGGCGGCGGTGACTGTCTGGGTTAGGGCGTGGGCGATCGCTCGGGCTCGCTCACCGGCGCCGGCGCGTGCAAGCCCATCGGGCGTCCAAACCTGTCGTAGCGCAGGAAGTTCGGGACATTGCAATGGTTCGTCACCGAATTCCCGCAGCTTCAGTGCCGATTGGAGGTTGTCCAGGTAGCGGTGGCCGCGGAATTCCTCGACGCTCATCAGGAATTGCACCGAAGCGGCCTTTAGCTGGGAAACCAGTTCGCCGGCTTTCAGCAGGGTGCTGAGGGGGACCAGTACGGCGCCAATGCGGGTCAGGGCGATCGCGACCTGCACCCAGCGCACGGAGTTGGGCATGATCAGCCCGACCCGGGTGCCTTTGCCAACGCCGGCTTCGACGAAGCGTGCCGTTAAATCGCTTGTGGTCATTTCCAGTTCGCGATAACTCATCTGGGACACCGGGTCGACAACCACCGGCTTAGGCCCGTCGTGTGCGGCCCGAGACCTGACCAATTCGTCGATGGTGCGCGCTATCACTGGCTCAGGCATCGAACAGCTTCCTCAGCTGCTGCGTGTCGACCTTGCCGCTGGACAGCAGCGGTAATTCGGCGCGGGGCAGGACGGCGAACCGCCTGGGGATTTTGTACGCGGAGAGTTCGGCCTTGAGCCGCTCACGCAACGCACCTTCGTCGAAGGCGGCCGGATCCGGCACCACGACGACCGCGGCGACAACATGCCCGCGCTGCGCATCTGGAATCCCGACAACGTAAGCCGCCATTCCGCCGGTGACCTCGGCGATGGCCTTCTCGACCTCCGTGGCGGACACGTTGGCGCCCGCCGTTTTGATCATCGCGCCGAGCCGGCCGATGAAGTACATGAAGCCGTCGGCGTCGGCGCGCACCAAATCACCGGTGTGGAACCAGCCGTCGGCGTCGAAGCATTCTTCGCGACTATGTTTGTAATACCGCTGCATCAGGTAGGGCCCGCGGACGCACAGTTCGCCGATCTGGCCGACGCCGACCTTCCCTACGGTGTCAGGGTCGATGATCTTGGTCTGGAATCCCGGAGCCGGCTTGCCGAACGATCCGCGCCGCTGTTCGGGTTGGTCGGACTCATCGTCGCTGATCAGTACGACGCTGCCGGCCTCGGTCATACCCAGCATGTTGTGTCGCAGTTCTGGGTCGGTCGGGCGGCCACCGCGCGGCATGATCGGGTAGAGGTTGCCGCGCCGCATTGAGCGCAGATCACGTTCAGCGAAGCTCGGATGGTTGGCCAGGTGAGCGATGGCCGCAGCGAAACCGTTTGTCATGGTTGGTTTTTCGGTTTCCAGCAAGTCGAGCGTCTCACCTGCATCGCTGGCGTTGGAGCACACCAGCGTCGCCCCGGCGATCAAAGTGGCAAGCAGGCCGAATCCGAACCCGCCGATCCAAAAGAACGGCGAATTGCAGAACAGCTTGTCTGCTGCCGTCAAACCCCGGATCTTGTTGAGGTTTTGCTGATGTCCGAGCAGGGCGGCGTGTGTGTGCACCACGCCTTTGGGAGTGCTCGCAGATCCCGACGTGTACACGATGGTCAGCGGATCGCAGCCATCGACATCGTCTTGCATCGCCGCCAACAGCAGGGGGTCGACGGTAGTGGCCAGCCGGTAAAACCGTTCGATATCCCGGATCCGCCGTCTCGTATCCGAGCCGTAGCTGATCCCGACGTGGCGCAGCTGCGGTACGGCCGTGGCGAACAACCGCTGGTCCGAATCGAACTCCGCGTCTATCAGCTGAGCCAGCTGGTCAACATAATCATGGGAGCGAAACGAGCCGGCGCTCAAGAGAATTTGGACGTCGCTGTCGACCAGCTGCTCACGCAGCTCGCGAGCGGTGACGAAAGTGGAAAGCGGGATCACCACCGCGCCGATTCGTGCGGCCGCGAGCACCCCGACGACGAACTCGGGGCCGTTGGGGTAGAGCAGGCCCACATGCGTCCCCTTGCCGCCACCGTGGGCGATCAGTCCACAGGCGAGCTCTGCCGACCGGCGATCGGCTTCGGCGTAGCTAATGCGTTCAGCGTCGCAGACAAGGAGCGGGTGGTCTCCGTGAGAGTTCGCTTGGTGTCGCAGGATACCGGCGACCGTTAACTCACCGGGCATGGTCGCGCTGGGCAGCGGATTCATTGAAGAAGCGCTGGACGGCGCTCAGATCGGCTTTACCTGACGGCGTTCGCGGGATCGTGTCGACAATCGCGATTTCGGTGGGAATCTCGTAGCGAGCCAGTCGCGTTCGCAGATACTGCACCAGTGCGTCGGCATCGGTGGATGTGGGCTCGCGCAGTTCCACCATGGCCACCGGCGTCTCTTCGAGTCGCTCGTCAGATCGCCCGACCACCGCAGCACCCGCCACCGCCGGGTGGCCCTCCAGCGCGATGCGCACGTCGTCGGGCATGACCTTGAACCCACCGCGGATGATCGCCTGATCGGCCCGCCCGACGATCCAGACAAAGCCGTCTGCGTCGATTCGCGCCATGTCCGTGGTGCGCATCCACGTCGCCGACGGCCCCAGCTGTCCCGGTTTTACCTCCAGCAGGCCCACCCGGTTCGCCCCGAGCGTCTCACCGTCATCGTCGACCACCCGCAGCTGCGCGCCAGGGTTGGCCCGGCCGACGCTGCCGCGTTTAGCGCGCCAATGCTTCTGGTATTCGTTGAGGGTCCAGCCGGCGACACCTCCGCCGAATTCGGTTGCGGCATATGAGGTCAAAACGGGAATGCCGTACTTTTCGGTGAAGGCGTCGGCATCGTCGGGCGAGAGCGCAGCCGTGCCGCAGGTGACTGCGCGGATGCTGTCCAGGTCGGCTCGCGGCAGGTCGGAGTGCAACACCGTCCGCAAGGCAGCCGGTACCAGCGATACCGCACGGGGCCGGTGCTTGCGCACCGCCTCGGCCCATGCGTTCAGCTCGAATCGTTCCAGCAGCACAAACGATCTGGCTTCGGCGATGCATTGCAAAACCCGGAATACACCGCCGATGTGGACCAGTGGCGAGTTGACAATCGCGACTCCGCGTCGCAGCTGGGTAGGTGCCGGCGCGTGGTCAGGATCGGGACCCATCACACTGTGCGCCAGCATGTCGTAGCTGAGGTCAATTCGTTTGGGAGGACCGGTGGTTCCGCTGGTCAACATCCGTACCGCCACACCGGGCCGGGGCGCGGATCCGGCTGTGTGTCGCGGAGACCCACCGACATCGTTCAACAGACCCGAGATCGCAACTGTCGGGGTCTCCGGGTTTACCAGCGTCGCCAGGTCGTCGGGTTCGCCGACGACCAGTGGCAGTCGTAGTGCGGCGATATCGGCCCTGGTGCGCTCATCGCCGCGAGACGGGTTGATGGTGACCACAGTTCCGCCACCCAGCAGCACACCGAGGAATGCCGCAACGTGGCCAGGTCGGTTGCGTAGCAACATCCCGATCTGAGGCTCGGCGCCGTGTTCGGCCGTCAATGACGCGGTGCGCCGTGCCGCCTCGCCAACCTCGCCCCATGAGAGCCATCGACCGTCGTACTCGATGGCCCGCGCGTCCGGTTGCAGGCCCAGCACATCGGCGATGCGTTGACTCAGCGGGTGATCGGCCATCAGCGGATCTTCGGTTCGCTCCTGTCAGCCCCGCCGTCGGCATTGTTCTGGGCGGCGAGTTCAGCGGTGCCGAGCGGGTTGCCCAGCCGCGTATAGATGAGCCCTTGCTCCAAGGCGGCGCGGTAGGGCTTGTCCAGCGACTCCCAGATCGCTTTCACGGTGCCCTGGGTCGCCGACGGTGGCTTGGCGGCGATCGCCGTCGCGATCTCATGGGCGCGATTCCACAGCTGGTCGCTGGACACCACCTCCGACACCAAGCCGATGCGCAGCGCGGTGTCAGCGCTCACCCGTTCGTCGTTGCCCATCAGCGCAATGCGCAACGTCTCGCCCAGACCAATACGCCGCATCAGGCCGATCGGCTCCAATGCGCAGACCAGGCCGGCCGACACGTGTGAATCGAAAAACGTCGCGTCGGTTGAGCAGATGACTACATCGGATTCGTTGATGAAATAGAACGCTCCCGCGGTGCACATCCCCTGAACGGCGCACACCACCGGTTTCCACATCTTTTGCCACTTGGGGCTCAGTGCTTCACCGGGATCTTCGTGGTTCCAGATGTTTTCGGGTTGGCCGTATGGCGTCTTGACGTCCAGACCGGCGCTGAACGACCGGCTGCCAGCTGCCCGCAGCACAACCGCGTGCACCGACTCGTCGAGTTTGACCATGTGCCAGGCTTGGGCCATCTCCTCACACATAGCTCGGTTGAACGCGTTGAGTTGCTCAGGTCGATTCAGCGTGATGGTGGCGACGTGCTCGGAGGCGTCGACGTCGAGCAGGATGGTTTCGAAGGGCGTCACGGTCATCGGCACTGCCAATCAGGTGGCCGCTTTTCAACGAATGCCTTGGGGCCTTCCAGCGCGTCCTCTGTGCGCAGGACGCGCTCGCGGAATGTTTCGGCGAGCATCTCAGCCTCGTGCAGCGGCAGGTCCAGGCCCTTGACGATGGCCAGCCGCGTCCCGCGAACCGCCAGTGGCGCATTGGAGTTGACGATGCCGGCGATCTCATGGGCCCGCTCGAGAAGCCGTTCGTGCTCAACGATTTCGCTGATCAATCCCAGGTCGAATGCGCGCTCTGCGCTCATCTGCTCGTGCTTGCCCATCAAGGCCATCCGCAGGGCCACCGATCGCGGCAGCACCCGGGCCAGCCGCACCAGCTCGCGTCCGGCCACCAGTCCGATGCTGACGTGGGGATCGAAGAATGTTGCACGGTCGGATGCGATGACGAGGTCCGAAGTGGTGACCCAGTCGAGGCCGGCGCCACAACACAAGCCGTTGACCGCGGTCAGCACCGGCTTGGCCATTCGTCGAAACGGAGGTGTGCCTTCCTGAGGCGCCTCCCACTGTTCGTAGGTCGAAAGATACGGCCGTTCGTAGATCACCTTGCCGTCGCCGGGAATGGCGTTGACGTCGGCCCCGGTGCAAAATGCGCGACCGGTGCCGGTCACCAGGAGCAGCCACACCTTGTCGTCATTCTCGGCCTCGTCGTAGGCGGCCCGGAGCTCAGTGATCATGTGTGGGCTGAGCGCGTTGAGGGCGTCCGGACGGTTCAGCGTGATGGTGGCCGTGTGCCCGTCGACGTCGTAGTTGATGGTGTCGAACGAGTCAGTAGGCATCCCTGCTCCTCATCGGCCGTGGAACTTCGGGGCGCGCCGTTGCTGGAAGGCCTCCAGGCCTTCTCTGAAATCGCTTGTTCGACAAGATAGTTCCAGATTGAACAGCTCTTGCATCAGGGACTGGCTCATTGTTGCATGCTGACCGAAACCCAGCGCCTGCTTGGCCAGCCCGATTGCTACCGTTGGTCCGCAGGCCAGCCGTTGCAGCAGCTCCTCGGCGGTGCTGTCGAGTTCGGACGGGGTTACCGCTTGGTGAATCAATCCCCAGTCGGCGGCATCCGTCGCGCTGACTTTCTCGCCGAGCAGCAGCATTCGTCTGGCCCGGGCCAGGCCGACCAGCCGGGGCAGCAGCCAGGTGGAACCCGAATCCGGGCTGAAGCCACGGTCCACGAACGGCTCCCAGAACACCGCGTCGGTCGCCGCCACGGTGAAATCAGCAATCAGCGCCAGGTTGCAGCCAAACCCCACAGCCCATCCCTGCACGCTGCACACCACCGGCAGCTGAATGCTTCCGACGAGCTCGATCACGCGATGGGCGGCATGGGGAATCCGTCGCACGAGATCACCAGCCCGGGGACGTTGCCGATTGTTGGTGGCCATCCAATCGGCGCCGGCGCAGAAGTCGTCTCCGGTGCCTCGGATGTGAATCGCCCGCAACGAGTCGTCAGCGGCGGCATTGGTCAGCACGTCGAGCAAAGTCCCGATCATCAATTGGGTCAACGAATTACGCCGAGATGGGCGGTCGAGCGTGACTCGCAAAACCGCGCCGTCTCGGCACGCAGTCACCGAACCCTCGGCACCGGCCGTCTCGGCCTCGTGATTCACCGTCGAATCCGGCCTTTCTCCGCCGGTACGGTTACCCATACAGTAGGCGATACGATTGATACGCTGTATAAGTTAGCAAGGAAACGCTGCCGACGGAACAGCCGGGTGAAAGAGGGAAGCATGGCCTTCGAGGAGGGGCAAGCCACTCCCGCTTCGACGAGCACTCACGCTGCCACATCGGATGCCAAATTCGGCGAGGCGCCACTCGCCCAGACCGTGGCCGCCGCGGGCGCCATACGGCGTCTCAGCTCACTGCTGCTCAGCCTCGAGCACGATCACCCCGCGGTCGACGCCATGCTGGCGAAATTCGCCGAATGGGAGAGTGAGCTGGCCGCTGCCGCTCCGACGGACAACGCGCCGCGCATCGGTGCGATAGACGACGACCCCAGACGGGTTTATCTCAATCACGCCACCGACATCGGTGCCTACAATCCGTGCTTTCCGGAGTACCGGTTCGACTATCTCGATGCCGAGAAGGCCGGCGGCCGGGTTTACTTTCCCCTGGTCTATGAAGGGCCGCCCGGACTGGTG
>DASXMA010000170.1:0-12746 GCA_036495965.1 Mycobacterium sp. | reverse complement strand
ATGATGTTGAGTTGCACCTCCGACGTGCCGCCATAAATCGTGGTAGCCCGGCTGGCCAGCAGGTATTCCCCCCACTTGCCCGCTAACTGATCGGGGTCGCCGATAGCGGCGTCCGTGCCGAAGGAGGACGCCGCGAATTCGGCATAACCCTGGCCGGTGCGCATGGACAGCAGCTTCGAGATCGCTGCCGACGGCATGGCGTCCCCGCCGGCCAGTGTCAACAGCGTCGAGCGCAGGTTCAGCACCTTGGCCGCGTGACCTTCGGCGATGAGCTGCCCTGCCCGGTGCTGCGCGACCTGGTCGAATTGGCCGTCGCGGACGAACTCGACGAACTCCGGCAAGGTGGCCAGGAAATTGGCGTCGCTGCTGCCTATCGATACACGCTCCGCGGTCAGGGTGTTGCGGCTGACCTCCCAGCCTCGGTTGACTTCGCCGAGCACGCATTCGTCGGGCACGAACACGTCGTCGATATAGACGATGTTGAACATCGCGTTGCCGGTGAGCTCACGCAGCGGTTTGACCGTGACGCCCTCGCTTTTCATGTCCAACAGGAAGTAGGTAATGCCGTTGTGTTTCGGGGCGCTCGGGTCTGTCCTGGCCAGCAGCGCGCCCCATTGCGAGTATTGCGCGGCGGTGGTCCAGATCTTCTGTCCGGTAATGCGCCAGCCGCCTTCGGTCCGGGTCGCTTTAGTGGTCAGCCCGGCCAGGTCCGATCCGGCACCCGGTTCGGAGAACAGCTGGCACCAGATCATCTCGCCGCGGAAGGTCGGCGGCAGGAACCGTTGTTTCTGCTCTTCGGTTCCGAACGCGACGATTGACGGGATGATCCACGCGGCGATGCCGACCTGTGGCCGTTTGACCCGTCCGGCGGTGAACTCCTGGGCGATGATGATCTGCTCCACCGGACTGGCGGCCCGCCCCCACGGTTTGGGTAGATACGGCAGCACCCAGCCTGCCTCGGCGATCGCGACCCTGCGTGGCTCGCGCTCCATCGCCTTGAGCGCGGCGACCTCAGCCCGGATCTCGGCCCTCAGCTGTTCGGTGTCGGGGTCGAGGTCGATGTCCACCGCACGCATCCCCGTGGTGGTCGCGGTATCCACCACTTTTTGCGGGTACTCCGAGCCGCGGCCGAAGGAGGCGGCCAGGATCAGCGCCCGGCGGTAGAAGACGTTGGTGTCGTGCTCCCAGGTGTAGCCGATGCCGCCGTGCACCTGGATGCAATCCTGCGCGCACCGTTGGGCGGCTGGGGGTGCCAGTGTCGCCGCCACGGCGGCGGCAAACTCGACTCCGGAAGCGGCTATGTCCCAATTGTTTTGGCTTGCTTCATCGATGGCGCGGGCGGCATCCCACACCGCGGCGGTGGCCCGCTCGGTGTCGGCGATCATCTCCGCGCACTTGTGCTTGATGGCCTGAAACTGGCCGATCGGCCTGCCGAACTGCTCACGGATCTTGGCGTATTGCGACGCGGTGTCGGTCGCCCAGCGCGCCACACCAGTCGCCTCCGCAGCTAGCAGCGTGCACATCAGCGCATATGCGGTTGTCATGGCCAGGCTGGTCAACACCGCATCGTCGCCGACTTCGACGGCGTTGGCCCGCACATGTGCGATGGGCCGCAGCGGGTCCAGGCTTTTCACCGGCTCGATCTCCAGCTGGTCGGCGTGCAGCACCACCCACTCGTCACCGCTGTCAATCGCCACCGGCAGCACCAACACATCTGCCTGCGCCGCCGCGGGAACAGCGCGGACTTCGCCGCGGATCACCAGCACGTCACCCTGCCTGGTGGCGGTCAGCCCGGAATCCAGCGCATAGGCGGCGATGGCCGCACCGGACGCAAGGTCGGCGAGCACCTTGGCTTGCGCGTCATGCGCGGAGATCAGCGCACTGGCGATCGCCGACGGCACGAATGGCCCGGGTACTGCGCCATAGCCGAACTCCGCGAGCACGATCGCCAACTCGAGGATGCCGAAGCCCTGTCCGCCGACGGATTCCGCCAGATGAACACCGTGCAGGCCCTGTTCGGCGGCCGCCTGCCAGTACGGCGGAGGATTCTCGATCGGGGTTTCCATAGCCGCGTGCAGCACCTCCGACGGCGCCACGCGCGCCACCAGGGATCGCACCGAATCGGCCAGCTCTTGGTGCTCAGGAGTTATCGCGATCGGCATTGGTCGCCTTCCCACAGCTCTCGGGATCCGTTTTGGCCAAGCACCAATCAATCTAATAACCGGTCGGTTGGTTGACCACATTGGCCAGTGGAAGTCCGTCCCGCAGCCGGCGGCAGTTGGCAACGGCCTCGGCCAGATAGCGTCGCATGGTGTCGGCGGTGTACCAGGTGACGTGCGGCGTCAGCACCACGTTGTCCAGACCGAGGAGAGGATTGTCAGGCGCGACCGGTTCGACTTCGAAAACATCCAGTCCTGCAGCAGCCAACCGGCCGCTGCGCAACGCGTCGACAAGCGCGTCTTCGTCGATGACGGCACCACGTGACGTGTTGACGAGTATGGCATTCGGTTTCATCTGGGCCATCGTGTCTCGGTTGAGCAGGTGGACAGTGTCGCTCGTCAACGGTAGGTGTAGCGAGACGATGTCACTGGCGGCCAGCAGTTCGGGCAGCTGCCGCCACCCGGGCCGTCCGTCGTCACGGGTGCTGGTGTGCAGGACGGTGGCGCCCATGCCGGTGACGATGTCGCTAACACGTTTGGCGATATTGCCGTATCCGACCAGACCGACGGTGCAGCCGCCGATGTCGCGTACCGTCTCGCCGAGTTCTGGATTGGCCGGCCAGCCGGATCCGTGGCGCACCGCGCGGTCCAGCGCCGGTAGCCGGCGCAATGCGGCCAGCATCAGCAACACCGTGCCCTCGGCCACCGACGGTGCATTGGCGCCGGGCATATTGGCCACTGCGATACCGCATTTCGTCGCAGTCTCGACGTCGATGGTGTTCACCCCGGCGCCCAGTTTGTGCACCAGCCGCAGGCGTTCTCCGTGCCGCAGGTCGGCGTCCGACAACGGCCGGAGCACGTGCCAAATCACCTCCGCGTCGGGCAGCTCCCGGTAGAAGGCGGTGTCGTCATCGTCGGCACACCAGCGGATGTCAAGCCAATCTGCTTCGGGTGCAACAAGATTAAGGACTTTATCGCCGGGAACGAAGTGGGCCAGGACTTTCACGAGACTCTTAGCGCCACTTCTTGGCTATCCACTTGGCGATGGTGTCGGCCTGCTCGCTGCGCGCCCCCGGAGTAGTGAAGTAGTGGTCGGTGTCGATCGAGTATCGGGTCTTGTCGGTGCTGGCCAGCGCGTCGTAGATGCGCTGGGCGTCAGACGGAAAGACTCCGGTGTCGGCGTCGGCGTTGATCACCAGGGCCGGGCAGGTGATGCGGGCCAGGTGCGGCTCGGCACGGGTTTGGGCCACCCGCAGACTCCACATGCCCAGCCAGTTGCGCAGTGTGCAGGCCGCGGCGATGCCGTGGGCGGAGCGGTTGGCCTTGGCCGGGATTCCCGCGTAGCACAAGTTCGCCTGACGTTTGGTGGGCTCGATGCTGGGATCGACCATGCGGGGATCGGCCCAAGTTCGCATCACGGTGAACGGTCGATCGGAAAACCCCACGGCACCAACACGTTTGAGCTCCGTCTCGGCCCAGTCGGAAATGGCGTGGTTGCGCGCGGTCTGCGCCGCACGGTAGCGGGCAAGGAACTCCGGCGAGTACGGGGGACCGTTTGCCTCGTTGAACAGGTCAAGGTCATGATCGGTGGCCACCGGGTCATTCTCGTCGACGACGGCGGCGTCCATCCACGCCGTCAGCACCTCCGGCCGCCCGGGATGAGCGGCGGTGGCCACGTAGCCGTCGGCGGGGATCAACTCGGTCAGCCCGGCCGCCGGACGCATACCCTCGAGCGGAGTCACATTCGGGCCGACGGCCTGTGACTGATAGGCCGCCATCAACGAGCCTCCCCCCGAATTACCCAGCAGCACAACGGTATCCACTCCCTGGACCTCGCGGAGCCAACGAACCCCGACACCGATGTCGACCAGGGCGTGGTCGAGCAAAAAGCTGCTTTCGAAACCACGGAACCTGGTGTTCCAGCCGAGAAATCCGATACCACGGGTGGCCATGTAGTCAGCGAGATAGTGCTCGGAGAAGTCGATCTGGTAGTGCGTGGCGATCATCGCCACCTTCGGCTTTCCTCCGACCCCGCGGTGGTACAGACCCTGGCACGGATGGCCGCCGGCACCGGCGCGCCCCGCGGTGCGAGACGGCAGCCCGACGAACTCGCGGATAATCCCTGCGGCACCCGTATGACGAGTCAATTCAGCCGCTCTCCTCAGGCGTAGATGGCTCGGTAGTAGATGTTGGCGAGGGTCTGGATACAGGCCTGATCGTCGGGCTCGCCGGAACGTGTCCCGCTGAGCTGGACGTAGCAGAACTGGTTGAACATCGCCACGATGGCCTCGGCGATGAGCTGTGGGTCATCTCCCGCGCAGTAGCCCTCGGCCTGAGCGCGTCGGACCGTCTCCGTGATGAAAGAGATCGGTATCGCGCACATTTCGGCCCAGTACTGTGCGAAATCGTCGTTGACCATCGCTAACTGAGACACGCTGATCATCTCAGCCAGCCGGTTGCGGTAGGTGTGCCAGTGCGCAGCGGCGGCCTCGTAGGCACGCTCGCGGTGGGACAGGCCATGCCGGGTCACCGTCAGCGCGCGCTGGTTGGCCTCGTCGCGGAAACGCAGGGCCCAGTGGCGGACCATCGCTTCTTTGGAGTCGTAGTAGTTGTAAAACGATGCCGCCGAGCGGCCCGCTTCCGCGGCGATGTCGGCAATGGTCGTCGCGAGGATGCCCTTACGGGCGATGACCGTTCGGGCGGCCATGTCGATCGCGGCGTGCGTGCGGCGGCCGCGACGGGTCGGGAACTCGGCGGACTGGCCGGGCCGGCCATTGGGCTCTGCCGCGGTCGACACGTGGCGCACCTCCCCTGGAGCAAAACTGAACCTGATGTTAGATTCAGATTTGGATCTTGGCCAGGGCCTGCACCCCCGGGGACCGATGGGAGCCGCAAGATGATCAAGCCGCACAACACCAACGCGGAATTCGAGCTCGGCGGGATCAATCACGTCGCGCTGGTGTGTTCGGACATGGCGCGCACGGTGGACTTCTACAGCAACACCCTGGGCATGCCGCTGATCAAATCGCTCGATCTGCCCGGCGGTCAGGGGCAGCACTTCTTCTTCGACGCCGGCAACGGCGACTGCGTCGCCTTTTTCTGGTTCGCTGACGCAGCCGATCGAGTGCCCGGCATCTCTTCGCCGGGCGCCATCCCGGGCATCGGTGACATCACCAGCGCCGTGAGCACCATGAATCATCTGGCGTTTCATGTACCGGCCGAGAAGTTCGACGCCTACCGGCAGCGGCTCAAGGAAAAAGGTGTGCGCGTCGGCCCGGTGCTCAACCACGACGAGAGTGAGAGGCAGGTATCGGCGACGGTGCACCCCGGCGTTTACGTGCGCTCGTTCTACTTTCAGGATCCCGACGGCATCACGCTGGAATTCGCCTGCTGGGTAAAGGAATTCACCACAAGCGACGCCCGGGCCGTGCCGAAGACGGCTTCCGATCGGCGACCTCAGGTCCAGGTCGTACGCTAATCGGCAAAACCGTGCCCAAGCCGGGGGATGCCCATGATGACCGACGGGGTTTTGACCGACGAGCAGATCGCGGCGTTGACGCCCGAACAGAGGCGGGAGCTGATTTCCCGGCTCGAGCAGCCCCTGAGCGACTTGATTGACCCCCAGTTGCTCGGTCGGATACGGCGCATCCGGCTGGGTCTGATGATCGGTGGCTCGATCGCGATGATCCCCTGGCTTGTGTATCTCTCGGTGACGCTCCCGGAAAATTATGTTGCGCACAACTGGCCGGCTACCTGGGTGGGCTTCGATATTTTGCTGGTCGCATTCATGTTGGCAACGGCCGTGTTGGGATACCTGCGCCGCCAACTGCTGACGCTTGCAGCGTTCACCTCCGGGGTGTTGCTGATCTGCGACGCGTGGTTCGATCTGATGACCGCCGGACCCAAGGACATCTGGTTGGCGCTGGTCACGGCCTTGCTGATCGAGGTGCCGCTGGCGATCTTTATGATCATCGGCGTGCAGCGCATTGTGCGACTCACGATGATGCGCTTCTGGCGCCTTGATCCCGGGATGCGACTGTGGCAGCTGCCGCTGTTCCCGTGAGGCCGTACAGGTTTGGATCGGCGAGTTGGTCGAGCAGCGTGGCTAGCTGATCGACGAGCTGATCCGGTTCGAGCTGGACGTCGCCGGCCAGCCAGGCGCTGATCGTTTGGCCGACGCCGCCGACCGCGAAGTGCGCCCCCGCTTTGATGCGGTCGTTGGCCGGCATCCGTAGCGCGTCGCCCACATGCTGGCCGGACAGCATGGCGAACAGTGCGCTGGATTCGGCGCGCTTGCGCACGATCACGGCATCGGCGAGCTGGGTGCTGAACAGCAGCCGCCCGATGCGGGCGTCACCGATGATGGTCCGCACGATGTTGGCCATCCCCGCGCGAGTCTGCTCGTGCACCGGTACCGCCGCTACTGCGGCCTGAGTGGTGGCGGCCAGATCGGCGACGACCCAATCGAAGACGCGGCCGACGAATTCGTCCTTGTCGGTAAAGCTTTCGTAGAAGTATCTGGCAGCCAGGCCCGCTTGGCGGCATACGCCACGGACGGTCAGCGCCGAGATGTCCTGTAGTTCCGCCCCCAGCAGGTCCAGGCCGGCGGCCAGTAGCCGGCCGCGGCGGGCCGCCAGGCGCTCAGCGGCCTTGACTCCGCGGTACGGCCGCGCGCTCGGAGTCTCGGTCATGGCTCCATCTTGACATCGGCGCGACGCGCAGACAATATCAGGAAACACACGTTCTCACATTTAGCTCGGCAGCCGGCGCGGGAGGTCCACGATGGCAATTCACGAAGCGGTTCACCAGCCCGTTCGGCATGTCGAGCGCGCGATCGCCGATCCGCCCCGGCCGCGGCGGGCCCGGCGCATGGGGTCGTTGGGGATCGACGAAGGCTTGATGGGCGTGGCACTCCTGGCCGGCCCGGCGAACGTGATCATGCAACTGGCGCGACCCGGCGTCGGCTACGGCGTGCTGGAGAGTCGCGTCGACAGCGGCCGGGTGGACCTGCACCCGATCAAACGGGCGCGCACCACCTTCACCTACCTTGCGGTGGCCACTGGGGGTAGCGATGCGCAGAAGGAGGCGTTTCGGTGCGCGGTGAACCGGGCCCACGCGCAGGTTTACTCCACGCCCGAAAGCCCGGTGCAATACCACGCGTTCGACGTGGACCTGCAGCTGTGGGTGGGGGCGTGTCTGTACAAGGGCAGGGTCGATATCTACCGCATCTTCATCGGTGAGCTGGACGGCGAGGATGCCGACCGTCATTACCGCGAGGGCATGTCGTTGGCCACTACGTTGCAGGTGCCGCCGCAGATGTGGCCGCCGGATCGAGCGGCGTTCGACCGGTACTGGCAGGAGTCGCTGGCCAAGGTGCACATCGATGACGCTGTCCGCGACTACCTGTACCCGATCGCCGCGGGTCGGATGGGAGGGGTGGCGCTGCCGGGCCCACTGCAACGCCTGTCGGACAATTTCGCGTTGCTGATCACCACAGGATTCCTGCCGCGACGGTTTCGCGACGAGATGCGGTTGCCGTGGGATACCGCCAAACAACGGCGGTTCGACCGGCTGATGGCGTTATTGCGCACCGTCAACCGGCTCTTGCCGCGATTCGTTCGGCGGTTCCCGTTCAACGTCCTGCTCTGGGACGTCGACCGCCGGATCAGGACGGGGCGCCCGTTGGTCTAGCACCCGGGGTGCGTGCCTCGCGCACCGTGTTGATAACAACAATCATTTTCATTAGGCTCCTTGATCTGTTGAGGGTCTGGTAAACCCTCCCAGCCCGAGGAGTGCCTATGGCCGGCTCAGAAAAGTCGAACCTGACCGGCGTCCAGCGAGCGAGATCGGCGAGCTTCATCAGAAGGGCAGCTATCGGATCAGTCGTCCGGAAGTCGGATCAGGAATCCGCTCACGATCAGCGATCGGGCTAGTTCGACCTGTTGCTGCGCATTCAGCTCGGGCAGATCGCGAACCCGAAACGGCTCGGTGCTGCTCGAGATGAACAGCATCGCGGCTTCGTGGTCGGCACCGGCGCGTACCGACAAACTGGCAAACTGCAGCGCAACGCCGTCGGCAACTGCCTTTACCCGCGAATAGAGCGGTTGGTACTTCTTCACCACTGTTTGTCCGTCGATTCGGGCGGCATTCGAGATCGGCCCGATTGGTGGGCATCGACCGCGGCGGACCAGGGCATCCGCCAATGCGTCGAGACCTCTCGCGATGGCGCTCGGGTCCTCAACCGCGTTGGCAGCGTCACGTAGGAGGACGCCCAGGGTCGCCTGCACATCAGCGTCATCGAGATGCCGTGGCGGCAGATAGGCGTTCAGACGGTCGTCGTGGAATCGCTGCGACTTAAGCGCCGCGATGGCAAGCGTGAGCATGGTGGGCGGGTGGAATCCGACGGTCAGATGGGCGGATGGCTCTGAATTTGTCTCGGCCGCATGAACTCGGCCGCGTGGCAGGTACAGCACGTCGCCGACTTCGAGGCGCAAGTCGGTTAGCAACGGGAGGCCGTCGATGGCAACCGCCTTGTCCTTCTCGGGCTGCAGCTCGTGCAGCGGGACGTCGGGGCCGTCGTACAAATGCCAGATCTTGGATCCCTGGATCTGCAGGATCAACACGTCGTGGTCGTCGTAGTGGGGAACGAGCCCTTGCGATGCGGACGCGGTGATGTAGGCGTTGACCTGTACCGGGAAGTTCAGCTCGACCTCGATAGAGTGGGCCAACGACGCAATCGCACGCACGAAGCGCTCAACGCCGCCCAGAACGATGGTGTAACCATCGGCAAAGTCGTTGCGGATAGCGGCAAGGTCGAGGCTGCCATCAACAAGTCGGTAGCTGTCGGAGCCGCTCTTCCTGTCTTTTCCCCTCAGCAGGTGCACCGTCGATGGCTCTCCGCGAGATAGGTCCAAGAGTTCCTCAACCGCCGACGCCCCCTGCAGCAGGCTATCGAAGTAGCCCGCGCAGCAACGCTTGACGTGGTAGTGCGTTGCCCCCCATATCTCGTCAAGAAAGGTCTCCACCGCGAGAGGTTGAAGCAACCAGGCTAGCGACGGCTCGATGGTGACCTCCCCAAACATCGTCGTGACGGGGCCGGCAAGAACCCCTCGCAAGCATCCCACTATGACAGATGGGTAGTCGAATGATTGCCACCGCAACCAGGCCAAAGCTGTGATATCTGGCGGCTGGCTACGGCCGCGTTGTCCAGTACCGTTGCGCCCCATGGGGAAAGGCGCCTCAGCTTGACGGCGTAGTGTTTATTGGGTGCGTAGCGAAGGTGATACCTGGGACATCACCACGAGTGTTGGTTCGACGGCGTTGTTGGTAGCGACAGCACGAGCGTTGGAGGCGCAAAAGCCCGACCCACTGGTCGTCGACCGGTTTGCCGAAATTTTCTGCCGTGCCGTTGGCGGCCCCGCCGCCGACGTCCTTGACGGCAAGGACCCGGACCACCAGCTAAAGACCGCCGACTTCGGCGAGCCTTTCGTCAACTTCCAGAGCGGCCGTACCAAGTACTTCGACGAGTATTTCCGCCGGGCCGCCGATGCGGGCGTGCGGCAGGTAGTCATCCTGGCAGCGGGACTGGATTCCCGCGCGTACCGGCTGGACTGGCCGGCCGGGACGACGATCTTCGAGTTGGACCGTCCGCAGGTCCTCGACTTCAAACGTGAGGTGCTCGACGACCATGGCGCCCAACCGCGCGCCGAGCGCCGTGAGATCGCTGTCGACCTGCGGGAGGATTGGCCACAAGCTTTGCGGGACAGCGGCTTTGACGAGGCCAGGCCGTCGGCGTGGATCGCCGAGGGCCTGCTGATCTATCTGCCGGCCAACGCGCAGGAACAGCTGTTCACCGGTATCGACTCGCTGGCCGCCCCAGGCAGCCATGTCGCCGTCGAGGATGGCGCCCCGATAGACCCCGAGGAGTTCTCCGCCGCGGTCGAAGAAGAACGTGCGGCGGCCGCTGAAGGCGACCGACGGCTGTTTTTCCGGTTGATCTACAACGAGCAGCACGCGCCGGCCACCGAATGGTTCGGCGAGCGCGGCTGGACCGCGGTCGGCACTCCGCTGGCTGATTATCTCCGCGATGTCGGCCGGCCGTTGCCGGATAACGACGCTGGTCACAACTTCGCCCGCAACACCCTGGTGAGCGCCGTCAAGGCGTAAGCCATCGGCGGCAGCGCGCCCGGCTCAGCGGTCGCAATCTCAGAACTTTTGATGTGTTGGCTCCCCGCTGGAACTCTTGTGGGCTTCCCGCCGACTACTAGCTGATACGTGTGCCGCCTAACAGCCCAGGCGGTCGTTGAGCTCACCCCGTCGAGGAGTCCCATGTCATCGCGTCTGGTCGAGAGCGGCTGGAAATGACTGCCCCGGTTTGGATGGCATCACCCCCGGAGGTTCATTCCGCGTTGCTGAGCAGCGGTCCGGGGCCCGGCGGCTTGTTGGCTGCGGCCGCGTCGTGGAGTACGTTGAGCGCCGCTTATGTGGAAACGGCAGACGAACTCACCGCGATTTTGGCGGCGGTACAGGCCGGGGCGTGGGAAGGTCCGAGTGCCGAACAGTATGTGACCGCACATGTGCCCTACTTGGCATGGCTGGTGCGGGCCAGCGCCAACAGCGCGTCGGCGGCTGTCCGGCACGAGACCGCGGCCACCGCCTACACCGCGGCATTGGCCGCCATGCCGACCTTGGTGGAGCTGGCCGCCAACCATGCCACCCATGCGGTATTGGTGGCGACAAACTTTTTCGGTGTCAACACCATACCCATCGCGCTCAACGAGGCCGACTATGCGCGGATGTGGGTGCAGGCGGCCACCACGATGGCCACTTACCAGGCGGTCTCCACCGCGGCGGTGGCGTCAGCGCCGCAAGCCGATCCGGCACCGGTGATCCTGCACGCCAACAGCGGCGGCGATGAAAACGGTGACCCTGACGGAATCATCGACAATGACAGCGGCAACCCGTACCAGCCGAGCTGGTGGATAAACCGGTTCCTCGAGATATTCCTAACCGTGGGAAGCGATTTGGCGGAATTTCGCACGAACCCGGCGGACGCAATATCGGATTTGCTCGGCGACATTCCGCTACTCATCTCAGACGAGTTCACCCACGCGCTCGAGGCCATTCAGGCGTTTCCCCAGCTTGCGGCCGTTCCGTTCGTCGTGCCGGGGGGATTTGCGGGAGGCATAGCAGGCTTGAGTCTGCTGGCCGGGATCCAGCCTGACGTGGCCGCGACGCCGACGCCGGCCGCTGTGCCCGCGCCGATGCCCCAAGCGCCCGGTGCGCCGGTTGTCACTACCGCTCCGGTCGTGAGCGCTGCTCCGGCCGCGGCCCCGGCGCCGTCTTCTGCCCCGACGTCCGCTCCGGCGCCCGCGCCAACCTCGGCACCTGCAACCGCCGCCGCACCGCCGCCGCCCACCGGTATCGAGGGAGCTGCCTATCCCTACCTGGTGGCCGGTCCCGGTATCGGGACTGGCTCGGGTCTGAGCAGTAGCGCACAACGGAAGGCGCAGGAGCCCGATTCCGCCGCGGCCGCCGCGGCGGCCGCGGCGGTCGCGAGGACGGCTGCGCGGGCGCGGCGGCGTCGGAGGGCGGGGCTGCGCGGGCACGGCGACGAGTTCATGGAGATGAACGTCGAGGTCGACCCGGACTGGGGCGGCCCGCCTGGTGAGGTGCCTGTCGTGTCGACGGTGGCATCTGATCAGGGGGCGGGGCCTGTGGGCTTTGCTGGGACGGCCTACAAGGAGGCCGAGAGTTCGGCGGCGGGGTTGACCAAGCTGGCCGGTGACGAGTTCGGTGGCGGGCCGTCACTGCCCATGCTGCCGGGCACCTGGAACCCCGACGAGCATTACCAATGATAATCATTTTCAGTAAGCTGCGCTGCTTAGCGGAGACCTTCCAGAAGGGGGGCCGGTGATCGTCTCGAATGCCCTGATCAATGCCACCCGGAGCGAGAGCCGAGCCGTGATTCAAGGAAACCCAAGCACCTCGACAGTTAGCTTATGCAATGCTAACTTCAGGCGGGTCAGGTTAGGGGAGACTACATACATGGGAAGAAGCTGCCGTGGAACGCGGTGACACGGGCATGCTCGCAGCTCAGCCCGTCAATTCTCGGCGAGACGGCAGGGTCGACGGCGATACCGTCAGTCGGTTCGCCACCTGCTGCCGCGCGCTCGGCATTTCGATCTATGAGCGCCAGCGTCCGGCTGACATGACGGCCGCGCGTTCGGGTTTCACCGCGCTGAGCCGGATCGCCCACGAGCAGTGCGACGCGTGGACCGGGCTCGCCGCTGCCGGCGACGTTTCCATCCGGGTGCTGGAATCTGTTTGGCGTACCGCGAGCACCGCAGGGGTGTTGCAGCGTGAGGTGGAACTGGCGCCCGGGGCCTTGGGCTTCCGCTACGACACCGGGCTGTATTTACAGTTCCGCGCCACCGGCCCGGACGATTTCGCGCTCGCTTATGCGGCCGCGTTGGCGGAGGCCGGAAAATTTGCCGATGCCGACCAGTTGGTTTCGGCCATCACCGAGCGTCGTCCGAGCTGGCGTGAGGCCCGCTGGCTCTCGGTGGTCACCAACTACCGCGCAGA
>DASXMA010000169.1:0-1811 GCA_036495965.1 Mycobacterium sp. | reverse complement strand
GTCGTCAAGGACCTGGCCCGGTTGGCTACTGAAGTGACCGGCTGGCACGCCTTGTTGACGACGATGTTGATTCTGGCGGTGTCGTTCGTGTTCAGCGGCATCATCAATAACGTTCCCTATGCCGCAACGATGGCACCTGTTGTCGGACAGCTGATCCCAGCCATGGCAGGCCATGTCAACCCGCAGGTACTGTGGTGGGCTCTTACCCTGGGCACCGACCTCGGCGGCAATCTCACTGCCGTCGGGGCCAGCGCAAACGTCGTCATCCTGGGAATCGCCCGGCGGGCGGACAGTCCCATCTCCTTTTGGGAATTCACCCGCAAAGGCATGGTCGTCACCGCGATGTCCGCTGCGTTGTCCGCGATCTACCTGTGGTTGCGCTACTTCGTTTGGGGCTGAAGCGACGAATCGCCTTAACGGGTCAGCAACGCAACGCATTCGGTGTGATGGGTCAGCGGGAACGCATCGAACACCTTGATCTTCTCGACGAGGTAACCGTGGCCGAGGTACAGGCCGATATCCCGTGCGAAAGACGCTGCCTCGCAGCCGATGTGCACCACCCGCGGGACCCCGGCGCCGGCCAATAGGTCGATGACATCGCGCCCGGCGCCCGAGCGCGGCGGATCCAGCACCGCAACATCGGCGCTGGATCGTTGCACCGCCAGCGCTCGCCGCACCGAATCGGTGACGACGTCCACCTGCGGCAGATCAACCAGTGCGGCCCGAGCGGCCCGCGTCGCCGCGCGCGAGGTGTCGACGGTCAGCACCCGGCCGGACTGCCCCACCGCGTCGGCCACCGTCGCGGCGAAAACGCCCGCGCCGCCGTAGAGATCCCAGACCGTCATGCCGGCACCGGGCTGTGCCCAGTCGGCGACCAGACCGCTGTAGACCCCCGCCGCGTCCCGGTGCGCCTGCCAGAACGCCGTGACCGGCACCCGCCAGCTGCGCGTGCCCACCCGCTGCACCGCCTCGTAGCTGCCCTGAACCACCTTTGTCGCAGTCCGTTTGCCCTGCCGCATAGTGTGCACCACATGGCGCTCGCCGTCGTCGTCGACGGCCACGTGCAGCTGTGCGGTCGGCGTAAAATCCGGCTCAGAACCCGCCCCAGTCAGTCCGTCCAGCATCCCGTCCGGCAACTGCGCGCAGCGCAGGTCGGTGACCAGCTCGTCGCTGTGGTAGCGGTGAAATCCGGGGCGACGGTCGGTGCCCACCTCGAGCCGAACTCGGGTGCGCCAACCAATGGGACCACAATCCGAGATCGGTTCAGCCTCACCGGTCCAACGATGTCCGCCCAGCCGCTCCAATTGATTGGCCACGACGTGCGCCTTGAGCGTCCGGGCCGCCTCCGGGACAGCAAATGCCAGATCGCAACACCCGGCACCGTCCACCCCGGCAATCGGGCACAGTGACGCGATCCGATCGGCCGACGGCTCGATCACCTCGATAACCTCCGCGTGCCAATAAGAGCCGCGATCCGCGGTGACGCGCACCCGAACCTGTTCGCCGGGTAGCGCATAGCGGACGAACACCACCCGGCCTTCGTGGTGGGCCACGCAGCTGCCGCCGTTGGCGGGAACACCGGTGACTAGCGTCAGCTCGGCGCTGGTGGGTGGTGCCGGCAGCACGGGCTTCACGGGGTATGCCTCATCGGAGTTCGTGGGTCGACCCGATGCTCAATCGAAGATCCCGCGACGGGCATCCCCGGGCGCCGCGTGCGGTTGAAATGCCTTGAGTCGTTCCGACGAACTCAATTGCCAGGGAACGGAAGTGACCATTACGTTGGGCATGAACAGCAACCGGCCCTTGAGCCG
>DASXMA010000168.1:0-2709 GCA_036495965.1 Mycobacterium sp. | reverse complement strand
GACACCGTCACCGACTCGCTCGACTGCTTCTTCGTGTACCTGGCACGCCATCCCGAGCACCGTCATCAGCTCGTCGAGCAGCCCGACGTCCTGCCGAGTGCAATCGAAGAGCTATTGCGTTGGGAGACACCGGTGCCCGGCGTGGCTCGGGTCGCCATCCAAGACGTCGAGGTGGGCGGATGCCCCATCAGCAAGGGTGAACGGGTCAGCCCGTTACTGGGTGCGGCCAACACCGACCCGGCCGAGTTCCCCGATCCGGAGCGGGTGGACTTCAACCGCAACCCGAATCGGCACCGCGCGTTCGGCGGCGGTCCGCACCGCTGCCTCGGCTCCCACCTCGCCCGCATGGAGCTGCGCGTGGCGTTGCGTGAATTTCACCGGCGCATCCCGGATTACGAGATCAAGCCGGGCAGCGAGCTGACCTATACAGCCGCGTTGCGGTCGGTGGAGTCGCTGCCGCTGACCTTCCCGGTGGCTTCCCCCGTTTCGAAGCCATGACCCGAGTCTCCGTCGACGCCGACCGCTGCACCGGCCACGGGCGCTGCTACACCTTGGCGCCCGACGTCTTCGACGCCGACGACGTGGGCCACTCCGTCGTGCTCGTCGAAGAAGTCTCCGGTGAACTCGAGGCGCAGGCCGTCGTCGGCGAGCAAAACTGCCCGGAGCAGGCAATCACGTTGTCTCGCTGAATACTTAAGCGAAGCAGACGACGCTTCGCGCTCCCCGCCCGGCGGTCATGTCGGTGAACGCTGCCTCGACGTCGTCGATACCGATCCGTCGCGTCACCAACGCTTCGAGGTCGAGCTGGCCGCGTTGGGCAAGCTCGGCGAGTACCGGGATGTCGCGTATCGGATCGCTGGCACCGTAGACGCTGCCCTGGATGATCTTGCCGTCGGCCATCAATGACAGCGCGGGAAACGTCACCGCCTCCTCGATCCCGGCGGCGCCCACCAGCGTGACCCTGCCGCCCCGGCGGGTGGCGTCGTAGGCCGCACGCATCGTGGCGGGCTTGCCCACCACTTCGATTCCGTGATCCACCCCGGCGCCTCCGGTGGCGTCGCGCACCGCGGTGGCCAGGTCGACCTCGCTCGCATCGACGGTGTCGGTCGCCCCGTTGGCCACGGCAGCTGGAAGTTGGGCGGCCACCCGGTCGGCGGCGATGATTCGCGACGCGCCGGCCAGCCGGGCCCCTTGGATCGCGGCCAAACCCACACCGCCGCAGCCGATGACGAGCACGGTCTCGCCCGGGCGCACGGCCGCCGTCCGCATCACCGCGCCGACTCCGGTGGTGACACCGCAGCCCAGCAGCGCGGCAAGGTCGAGTGGTAGCGACTGATCGACCGGCACCACCGCCGCCGCCGGTAGTAGCGTCTGTTCGGCCAGTGACCCGACACCCATTCCCGGCCACACCGGCCCCCCCGCACTCTCGGCGTACGGATCGCCATAGGCGTGGTCGTAGCCGTGCACGCACAGCTGGGCCTCGCCGCGCAGGCAATGCGGGCACGACCGGCATGGCACGTTCCACGTCAGCACGACGTGGTCACCCGGACTGACCGTGGTGACGTCATCGCCGACTTCGGCGACGATGCCGGCGCCTTCATGGCCGAGCGTGGAGGGCAGCAGTGTCGGTATGGACCCGTCGCGCAGCGACAGGTCACTGTGGCATACGCCGCTGGCGTGAAGCTGCACGCGAACCTCGTTCTTGCCGAGAGGTCGTAGCGCGAGTTCCTCCACCGCGGTGGGCTGCCCGACCTCGCGCAGCACGACGGCTTTCATGGGGTCCTCATGGGACCGAAAATGTGATCGGCGTCATAGCGACTTACGATGGCGGGACAACCGCACCGGGTCAAGGGAGCCGGGACGACGGTTTCGAAACAGGTTGGAGATTGGGTTATGACCGGATCAACGACGGTGACGCGGGAAACCCAATCCGCTGGTGATCAGGCGGTGCTGACGATTGGTGGCCAGCCGCAGCCAGGCGCCGCCGGGACCTACCCCGTTCACAATCCGGCCCGGCCGGCCGAGATCGTCAGCCACGCACCCGCCGCCGACAGCGCCCAGCTCGACGCCGCCGTGTCGGCCGCACGACGGGCAGCGCCGGGATGGCGAGCGTTCGTGGTTGCCGAGCGGGCAGCCGCTTTTGCGGCCGCGGCGACCACCGGCGCCGAACAGTTGGCCGCACGGGATGGCGCGCGGCTGTACACCCGCGAGCATGGCAAGGTGCTCAGCGAGGCGAATTTCGAGATCAGCACGGGACCGGGTCTCGCCGCACTCATCGGGTCAATGGCCGAAGCGGCCCTCGCGCCCGAGCAAGTCGACCCGCATTCGAAATACCCACGGCTGCATCGTGAGCCGTTCGGCGTGGCCGCGCTCGTGCTGCCGTTCAACTGGCCGCTCGCGCTGACGATGACGAAGCTGGCGTCGGCGCTGATCGCAGGCAACACCGCGGTGGTCAAGGTGCCCCCGACATGTCCACTGGCGACGCTACATCTCGCCGGGGCACTGGCCGCGGCGTTGCCGCCGGGCGTGGTGAACGTGCTGGCGGCCCCGGGCAGCGAGCTCGCCCAAGCGCTGGTCACCCACCCGGGCATCGACCTCATCTCGCTGACCGGCGGCGTCGCCACCGGGCGTGCCGTCATGGCCGCGGCCGCTCGGCGGCTCACCCCGGTGTTGCTCGAGCTCGGCGGAAACGACGCCGCAATCATCGCG
>DASXMA010000167.1:0-2270 GCA_036495965.1 Mycobacterium sp. | reverse complement strand
TCACGGCCACTACGTCAATTTCGGTGCGACCTACTGCTGGCCCAAGCCTATACAGAAGCCGCATCCGAAGATTTACTTCGGCGGATTCACTGCGGCCACGGTATCCCGAGCAAGACGGCATCAGGCTGGGTGGATGCCCATGGCCGTCCCCGTCGCGGATATGGTCCCCGCGCAGCTGAGCCTTCTCGACGGTGCTACCGACATTCCAGTCAGCGTCATCGTGCCCGAGAACGTGGAATTCGCTCTCCTGGACGCTTACCGCCGGAACGGCGCAGAACGAGCGTTCATCCAGCTTTCCGCCAAACCCGAATCGGAAACTCTCCGACTGCTCGATAGCAGTGCGGCACTCGCCGAAACGTTCAGCTGAGCCGTGCACGCCCGCCGGCACCTGGGCGGACGCGCCAAATATGCCGAATGCGTAACTGTGGCAATGCATTAAAGGGAGAAAGAGGACGCGCTATGACGAGCGGTTCGCTCGATGACACGCAATTGCTCGAGCTCGGTAGCAGCCAGGAAGAGCGGGTAGCCCGCCGGGTGGCCGAGTTGTTTGACAGTGATGGGCAATTCCGCGCCGCCGCTCCCGTTCCCGAGGTAATCGAGGCGGCCTGCATGCCCGGTCTGCGTTTGACCGAAGTGTTGGAGACGATCGTCGAGGGTTATGCCGATCGTCCTGCGCTTGGGCAACGTGCCCATGAGTTGGTGACCGATGCAGGCACCGGCCGCACGTCGGTGCGCCTCTCGCCCCAGTTCGACACCATCAGCTACCGCGAGTTCTGGGACCGGGTGCGTGCGATTGCCAGCGCCTGGCACCACGATCCTGCTCATCCCGCGACCGCCGGGGATTTGGTCGCGACGGTCGGATTCGCCAGCGCTGACTACTTGGTCGTCGAGATGGTGTGCGCCTACCTCGGGCTTGTGACAGTCCCGCTGCAGCACAACGCTCCGGTATCGCGATTGCGGCCGATCATTGAGGAGTGCCAACCCAGGATCGTCGCCGTCAGTGCGGAGTACCTCGATCTAGCGGTCGAGTCCGTGCTGAGCAGTCCGTCGGTGTGCCAGGTGATGGTGTTCGACTACCGGCCCGAAGTCGATGAGCAGCGGGAGAACTTCGAGCGGGCTCGTACCCGCCTGCGAGAGGCGGAGGGACAGGTCGTTGTCACCACGGTGGACGAGGTCGTCGAACGCGGCAGCCGACTACCGGTCGAGCCGGCGTACGCCGAGGGTGGCGATGAGCGCTTGGCGATGATCTTGTACACGTCAGGCAGTACCGGCGCGCCCAAAGGTGTCATGTACACCGAGGGGACGGTCACCAAGCTGTGGACCGGGTTCTACTTGTCGCCGGGCGTCCCTGTTTTCAATGTGAATTTCATGCCACTGAACCACTTCGGTGGAAGGGTGGCGTTGGCATCGGCGTTCATCGCCGGGGGTACCAGCTACTTCGTACCCAAGTCCGATTTGTCGACGCTGTTTGACGACTGGGCGCTGGTGCGGCCCACTCAGATGGTTCTGGTTCCGCGCGTGGTGGAGACGCTGTTTCAGCACTACCGCACCGGGGTCGACCGCCGGGTCGCCGAAGGCGCAGACCCGCCAGGCGCCGAGAAGGACGCCGCGGCCGAGTTGAGGGAGCGGGTGGGCGGCCGGGTGCTCGGTGGTTGCATCGGCACCGCCCCGCTGGCCGCAGAGATGAAGGCGTTTGTGGACTCGGGGCTCGACGTCCACATCGCCGATGGCTACGGGCTGACCGAGACCGGACTGGTCAGCTTTGATGGTGTGATCAGCCGCAAGCGGGTGCACCACTACAAGCTGATCGACGTTCCCGAACTCGGTTACTTCCGCACCGACCGGCCCCACCCGCGCGGGGAGTTACTGGTCAAAACCGACACGATAACGCCGGGCTACTACAAGCGCCCAGAGCTCACCGCCGCGATGTTCGACGCGGACGGGTATTACCGAACCGGTGACGTGATGGCCGAGCTCTGTCCCGATCACCTGATTTATGTCGATCGTCGCAACAACGTGATCAAGCTCGCCCACGGCGAGTTCGTCGCTACGACGAACCTGGAGGCTGTCTACGGCGCAGCTCCACAGGTGCGGCAGATCTTCGTGTACGGCAGCAGCGAGCGGTCAAGCCTGCTGGCTGTCATCGTGCCGACCCTCGATGCACTCGGCGAGTTCGGCGACGACATCGACGGGGTGAAGACCGCGCTGCACGAGTCGCTGAAGCGGTGCGCCGCGGCGGCGCAGTTGCCGTCCTACGAAGTGCCCGTCGA
>DASXMA010000166.1:0-1796 GCA_036495965.1 Mycobacterium sp. | reverse complement strand
GCCGGCAACAACATGAACTCCACCGACAGCGCCGTCGGCGGCAGCTGGGCATAACCACCCACAAACCCATGTGGCCCGCACACCACCTGAGTGTGCGGGCCACAACCAATCTTGCGGTGCTAACGGCCGTAACTGACCCCGTGAACTCAAGTACCCCAGGCTTATACGCATCAGATGACCGCCCGGGCATCCGAGGTTGCCAAACCGAAGGCTCCGGTGGGCTACCGCCATCGGTACGGGATCACCCGTACCCCAGCGCATTCACCCGTCCGCGATTGAGCCGGCGTGGGAACGACCATCGAAGTACCGTTCCTGGCAGTCGGGATTGGTGGAGGGCGTCATGACATTCGTGGAGCCGATGATCGTCGTGCTGGGCCCGCGGTGCGGCGGTACGTCGGCCGTCGCCGGCGTACTGCACCACCTTGGCGTGTACATGGGCAACGAATTCAGCTTGGCCGCTCGAGAACTGAACGAAAGCTGGGAGGATTTGGGGCTACACCAATTGTGCAGCAGGGCCTTTAGTGAGCCTGGCGATCAGCTCCAAATGGACGCCAGTTTGTTCCAAGAGAAACTGCGCAGTTGGGCGGCCATCCATCGTCGTGCTGCCCGCACGGCGGGACGCCGGCCTGGCGCCAAGGACCCATGTCTTTGTCTTGCTGTTGACTTCATCCGTGAAGCCTGGGGTCCGATCGTGCCGGTTGTGGTGGACCGACCTTTCGCGGATGTGGTGGCCTCGCTGAATCGACTCGGATGGTTGCCAGACGAACAGGAGCGGGCTGAGTCGACCACACGTCTCATCGCCGCACGCGACCTCGCGCTGGCTGGCGCTGCGACGGTCAGGGTTGACTTTGAGGCACTCCGCGCCACGCCCGCCATTGCGATCCGCCGCCTCGCCGACGAGCTAGGCCTCGAGGTGACAGACGCGCAGACTGAGGCGGCCGCGGATAGCGTTGTGAAACCGGCCGATGTGCCCCGCGACGTGGATCCCTACCAGCGTTTCATCGATCTGCTACTACCCGAGGTTAAACGCAATCCCGGAGATGTGCGATCGATGTCCTTGCTGGCGCAGGCCTACTTCGATTCGCACGATTACGCCAATGCGCACAAGTGGTTTGCGCGGAAGCTCGTGATCGGTGGCCCTGACGAGGAAGTCTTCTTGGCGATGCTGCGGATCGCGCAGTCAATGGAACAACTCGGCACGCCGTGGCCCGATGTTCAGGACGCCTACCTGCGAGCGTGGGAAGTCCGGCCGACCCGCGCTGAGCCTCTCTATGGCATCGCGCGACGCTACCGCGTAGAGAAGCGCTACCGGCTCGGCTATCTCTTTGCCGAGCGCGCCGCCGAAATCCCGCTACCCGACGACGACATGATTGTGCCCTACCCCGACGTCTACGCTTGGCGCGCAGCCGACGAGCAAGCAGTGTGTGCATACCGGATCGGCAAGCACCCCGAGGCGTTCACGCTGTGGCGGCGCCTATTGGCCCGCCCCGACGTCCCCAACAGTGAGCGGCAAAGAATTGCGATCAATCGCGACCTCGGCGTGGCCGCAATGATCGAGGCGGCGTCCTCATACCCAGACGCGTTGGTGAAGCGTCTGATCGCCGGTTGTGGTTCGGCGGAGGTCGTCGTCAGCCTGATCGCCGGGCCGGATCGCGGCACGACGGAGCAATCGCTGGACTCGTTTCTGCACTGCTGCACCGATGTGGCGCAAGTCGGGCGCTTCCTCATGCTCGACGCCGGCCTGTCAGAGCAAGACCGCGCGATGCTGCATGAACGCTACGGATTTCTCGAGTTTC
>DASXMA010000165.1:0-4570 GCA_036495965.1 Mycobacterium sp. | reverse complement strand
CTCGAACGGGCCGGCAAAGCGCGCGCCACCAAACGCCTCATCGGGCAGCTCAACCACCTCGGCTACCAGGTCACGCTCAACCCGCTGGCGGTCACATGAGTGGTAGCCAAACAACGCAACTCACCACGATTTTCGTATCAGCGGTCGAATCGCCGCGAGACGCCAGGCGGCCAATCTCCTTCTGCTGTCAAATGCAGCAACAACATGAAAGCCATACCCGACGTCCCTGGGTGATTCGAAGCCTAAGGCCCACGACGTCAATCACCCTGCAAGAAAGGTAAGGACATCGTGACTGTCATCGCTGTCGACAGGGGGCCTCGGCAGGTGAGCCGGTCGGTCGAAGTGGCCGCACCCGCCGCCGACCTCTATGCGCTGGCCGCAGATCCCCGGCGTCACCGCGAACTCGACGGTTCAGGAACCGTTCGCGACAACATCAAGATGCCGACGGCATTTGTTGTCGGATCGAAGTTTTCGACCCACATGAAAATGTTGGGTCTGCCCTATCGCATCACGAGCACGGTGACCGAACTCAAACCGAGCGAAGTGGTCGAATGGCGGCATCCGCTCGGGCACCGCTGGCGCTGGGAATTCGAGGCGCTTTCACCGACCCTGACCAGGGTCACCGAGACGTTTGACTATCGCAACGCCGGCGCGCTCAAGAACAAGCTGAAATATTACGAACGGATGGGTTTCAGGAAGGCCAACACGACCGGCATCGAGTCAACGCTGGCCAATCTGCGTGACCGCTACGCCGCAAAGTAGGTCAGGCGGGATCCTCCGCGTCCCATGCGACCACGCCTGACACCCAATGGCTCAGCTGTTCGACTTGGTCATTGCGATGTAGGTGGCGGGGCGGGGTTGCGTAGGTGGCGTACGGCCGGCAACGGATGACGACGCGGTTCTCCCGCTCCGACATCTCGGTTATGTAGGGCCGCGCTTCCTCGCCGAGCGGTTGGCCGGACATCCGACCGGCAACCGCCATCATCACGTCGGCCGCCAGGTCACGGTCTTGTTCGAGAATCGCGTCGGCATACACCTGTAGGTAGGCAAAGGGCCACCGTTCGTCCAGGACGCACAGGCTGACCTT
The DNA here is from genome assembly GCA_036495965.1 of Mycobacterium sp. Taxonomy (GTDB): domain Bacteria; phylum Actinomycetota; class Actinomycetes; order Mycobacteriales; family Mycobacteriaceae; genus Mycobacterium. Next base: position 3,483 of record DASXMA010000165.1, on the reverse strand, counting down.
GCCGTCGCGTTCGATGACGCGGGCTTTGCCGCGCCCGGCCATTGTGGATACCAGCAGTTCGTCGGTGTCGGTGGGGATGTAGTAGACAATCGACATCGCCGGGCCGTCGTTGCGGCGACGGTAACCGAACACGCAGGTGCGGTGTGTTCGAACGAATTCACGCCGCTCGGAGGGACGCATGTCGCGGTCGGTGGGAGCCGTGTACGGCTCCGAAGCGAGGGGGAGGAGCATGGTGAAACTTCCTGGCTATCACGGGCGTTGACCAAGGTTTGATTAACGGATACAGTGTGACCATTATTTGTCCACGGTGTCAAGACTCAGGAGCACTCAGATTGGCCGATGTGACCGATGTCAACCAGCCGTCGCCCGGCCGCTCACGCGGGCGCCCGGCACTACCAATGGACCGGATACTCACCGCGGCTCTCGAACTCCTCGACGAGCAGGGGGCAGAGGCATTGTCGATGCGGTCCCTGGCGCGGCGCTTGGAGTCGGGGACTGCCACGCTCTACCGTCACTTCTCAGATCGATCCGAATTGGTGTCAATGGTGATCGACCACATACTCGGGGAAGTTGACCTCGATGCTGGTGCGGTTGCCGCGCTGCCCTGGGAACAAGCCTGTACCTTGTTCGCGCAGCACATCTTTGACGCGCTGAGCCGACACGGCAATATCGCTTCCCTGCTGATCGAATACACCCCGATGGGGCCCAATGCATTGGCCAAACGCGAGCGATGTCTGTCGGTCTTTCTCGACAACGGTTTTTCGCCGGCAATTGCCGCCCACGCCTACGCCACGCTGGCGCGTTATGTACTCGGCTTCGCGATCCAACTCTCCGGGACGGCGGCGGTCGCCGGCCGGCAAGACGCCGAACTATCGGCTGCGTTTCACGAGCTCGATCCGTCTCGCTATCCCGCGACCGTCGCGGTCGCCGACGATCTCCCCGTTCCGTTGGCGGAGGAGTTCGCATTCGGGTTGCGGCTCATCGTCGCCGGGCTTGAGCGACTGCAAGCCTGAAGCATCACCGCATGCCGAGGCGACTCAGGTATTCGATCATCGTGTCGACGGCGGCCTCTAACGGGGCGGTTTCGCGCCGAACCTGGCTGAGCAGCAGCCCACCCTGTATGCCGGCGAGGAACGCCAGCGCGATGCGATTGACATCGGTTCCCTCGGGGAGCTCGCAACGCGCGGTAATGGTCACCAGGCCGTCGTGGATCATGTTCTCCCACTGGGCAAATGACCGCGCCAGCCGGGCGCGCGCAACGGGATCGCATTCGGACAGCTCGTTGGCCATCGATCCAAGCGGGCAGCCCCCCGCGCCGCCCAGACCGCCCACTATGTTCACCATCATGTCGCGCCAGCGGTGTAAGTCCTCGATGCTTTCGATGCGGTCAAGGCCGAGGTGCTGCAGACCGAGTACCTGGTCGGTCTGAAAGTCGATGACCGCGGTGACAAGGTCGTTCTTGTCGGCGAAGTAGTGGTACATCTGCGAGGTGCTGATGGCCGCGGCGTCTTGGATGTCTTCGATGGTGGTTCGCGCAACCCCACGCTGAAGCATCAATTCCGAGGCCGCGGCCACGATACGTTCGCGGGTCGCGCGGCCCTTCGCGGTGAGGTTGTCGTAAGTGGCTGGAGCCATCCGTGCACCTTTCAGAGTGGCGTAATTACTCCAAAATTTACCACAGAAATGAATTTTTGGAGTTGACACTCCATTTTTGAACCCGGAGGCTGAAGACGTTCGTCTACTAATCGGTGCCGGAAGCTGTTGTGCGCCAGGCCGGCATCTGCGCGAAGGGAATGAATTATGGGCACTCCTGCCGACACCAATCACGCGACCATCGCCGACCGGGTCGCTCAACTGCAGAGCACGCTGGTCGGCTATCTCCCCGACGACGTTCTCAACGCCTTCGCCGCCGATCAGTCTGCGCTGCAGGCCGGTGGAGTACCGGACGGAATTGCCGCATCGGGCGACGCCATGCCTGACGCGCAGCTGCTCGACGTGCACGGCGCGCCGACCACCCTGTCCCAGGCCGTGGGCGGACGCAGTGCCGTGGTTGTGCTCTACCGGGGGGCTTGGTGCCCCTACTGCAACCTGACGCTGCGCGCCTATCAGGAGGATCTTGTCCGGCAGCTAACCCCGCGTGAGATTCCGCTGCTGGCGATCAGCCCGCAAAAGCCCGACGGCTCATTGTCGGCCCAGGAGAAGAACGAGCTGAGCTTTACCGTCTTATCTGATCCCGGCAATCAGATAGCGGCCGCATTGGGAGTTCTCACCGCTCCCATCGAAGATGCCCGCGCGGCTCAGCGCACCCTTGGCCTCGACCTGTCCGAGGCCAATGCTGACGGGACTCACGGTCTACCAATGCCGACCGTGGTCATCGTCGACGGTGCCGGAGTCATCCGCTGGATCGATGTACACCCCGACTACACAACCCGCACCGAGGTCGCCGACATCGTCGACGCGCTCAGCGCACTCATCTGACATTCGATCCGTCCAACGAAAGGATTCCGCTCGATGATCGACGACACCCTGAACCGCGTGGCGCCGTCACTGACCCGATTGGGGCAACTAGTCAGCCGTTACGGTCTGGTGATTGTCTTGGCCTGGATCGGGTTCGGGAAGTACGTGAAAATGGAATCCCGCGTGCTCATCGAAAACAGCCCGTTGATGAGCTGGATCTACGACTTCCTCAGCGTCACCACGGTCGCACGCGGATTGGGGACGATGGAAATCGTTGCCGCGCTTCTCATTGCGCTGCGGCCGTTATGGCCGCGGGCGTCAGCGGTTGGCGGCGCGCTGGCGGTGGTGCTTTTCTTGGGGACAATAAGTTTCTTGTTCACCACTCCCGGGGTAATCGCAACACACGCCGCCGGGCTACCCGTACTGTCAGCACAGCCAGGCCAATTCCTGCTCAAGGATCTTGTGCTGATCGGGGTGTCGTTGTGGACACTGGGCGACTCGCTGGCGGCCGCGCGATCCACACGTGAGGGAGAACCCTCTCGCCCAGCAGGTGCAAACTGGCCCAACCTTCGTCGATCGGCAGCTCGCTGGTGAGCGGTGCAACCGACTTCACTTATGCCGCAATGGATCTAATCACTGACGTTTGCCGCGCTGGAAAAGCGTTCCCCTGATGAGTTTTTTCGCCGAGCTCACGGTGGCGTCGTAGGTCTTCGGTGGCACCCTCGCGGTCAGCGGTTATCAACGGTTATACGATCAACCGATTGATTATAGGACGGCGCGCTCGCACCACAGCCCGCCCGCTATCGGGCGGGATCGTCGGCAACCTCAATATCGCCGGCCTTAGCCGCTGCATGCAGCTGGTGAAAGTCGTCGAGTGACTTGTCGGCGTAGGCGTAGCACCACTCGGCGACCGCGGAGTGCGCGGTGTCGGCGGTGCCAACGTATCCCCGCAGTATTGACGCATTCGCGCTCTGTGAGTGCGCGCGCGCCAGCAGCATCGCGCAAGCGCTGACGTACTCGCCGAAC
>DASXMA010000164.1:0-12734 GCA_036495965.1 Mycobacterium sp. | reverse complement strand
AACCAACGGCTCGTTCTACGAAGTGGACGCGATCTCGGGCTGGTGGAACACCGGCGAGCCGACCGAGAACGATGGCAGCCCGAACCGCGGTTACAAGGTCCGCCCCAAGGGCGGGTACTTCCCGGTTGCCCCGAACGACCATTACGTCGACCTGCGCGACCGGATGCTGACCAACCTGATCAACGCCGGCTTCGTTCTGGAGAAGGGCCACAACGAAGTGGGCACCGGCGGACAGGCCGAGATCAACTATCAGTTCAACTCGCTGCTACACGCTGCGGACGACTTGCAGCTGTACAAGTACATCGTCAAAAACACTGCGTGGGCGAACGGCAAGACGGTCACGTTCATGCCCAAGCCGCTGTTCGGCGACAACGGCTCCGGTATGCACTGCCATCAGTCGCTGTGGAAGAACGGCAGCCCGCTGATGTACGACGAGACGGGGTATGCCGGTCTGTCGGACACGGCCCGCCACTACATCGGCGGCCTGTTGCACCATGCGCCGTCGCTGCTGGCGTTCACCAACCCCACGGTCAACTCCTACAAGCGGCTGGTGCCGGGCTATGAAGCCCCGATCAACCTGGTCTACAGCCAGCGCAACCGGTCGGCGTGTGTGCGTATCCCAATCACCGGCAGCAACCCGAAGGCCAAGCGGTTGGAGTTCCGCAGCCCGGACTCGTCGGGCAACCCGTATCTGGCGTTCTCTGCCATGCTGATGGCCGGTCTGGACGGCATCAAGAACAAGATCGAGCCGCAGGCGCCGGTCGACAAGGACCTCTACGAGCTGCCGCCGGAAGAGGCCGCGAACATCCCGCAGACACCTGTCCAGCTGTCCGCGGTGATCGACCGTCTGGAAGAAGACCACGAATACCTCACCGAGGGAGGCGTCTTCACGCCTGACCTGATCGAGACGTGGATCAGCTTCAAGCGCGAGAACGAGATTCTGCCGGTCCAGATTCGGCCGCATCCGTACGAGTTCGCGCTCTACTACGACGTATAGGCCAGCGAACCACTCTGACCAGGCGTTTCGGTTGGGCTACGACCGTAGCGCCTGTAGAACGCCCGCAGGATTCTCGCTAGACGACGCCACCCGAGCCGCGATCACACCACCGATTGCAGCTCGGGTGGTCTCGTCTTTGTCGGGCCACATGTGCCCGTAAACGTCAAGCGTCGTCTTGGCTGAGCTGTGCCGCATGCAGTTTGTTGAGGACCGGGACGGACTGGGTCAAAGTGATCACTTCCTGGGCGGCTGACCGCTACTGTGCGGTCCGCTAGATTCGGGCGCGTTTGTTTGGCGGGTATCGCTGCTCGTTCACCGCTAGCCTCGTCGGTATTCGATAGGCAAGGGCGAACAATATGAATGCGGACATTAAGACCCGGTCGCATTGGCTGATGGGATATGGACTGCCCCGTGCGACGCTGAAGCTGCTCGCTCGCCGGGGTGACCCTTTTGCCCAGCTGTTGATCGACAGCAGCCAGCCCAACAACGTGTATCTCCTTGTTGAGCAGATACGCCAACGGGGCCGTATCTCTGGGGTGCTCAGTAACGGATGGGTCACCGCTGACGCGCAGATTGTCCGTGACGTGTTACGTGATGGCAGATTCCGGACCGCTAAACCGCGAGACCGCTCACCGTTTCGTGTCGTTCAGCGAATGCTCGCGAAAACCAATCCCGGTGTGCTGAATGGTGTGGAACCACCGTCACTGCTCGTCGTCGATCCACCCGAGCACGAGCGGTTGCGACGCCTGGTATCGCGGGCGTTTACCCCACGGGCAATCGACGGACTTCGTGACCGCATCCGGGAGGTCGCCACCACCCTGCTCGACGATCTCAACGACAACGCCCACTGCGATTTGGTCGCGCACTACGCGTCTGAGATCCCCATCCAAATCATCGCCGAGATGCTGGGCATTCCCCGTGAAGAGACGCCCCGCCTAAAGGCATTCGCCGATCCCGGCAGCAAACTGCTCACCACCACAGCACCGTCCTGGCGCGACTTCCACACTGCCACAGCGGCGTTGCGCGAGTTCGAAGACTACCTCGCCGCGCGCATCGAGCGACTCCGTTACGGTGGCGCCGACAACAGCATCCTGTCTGCTGTCCTGCAGGACAGCGATCTCACCGAGACCGAGGTCAGGATGTTCGCGGGGCTACTCCTCGGCGCCGGGTTCATCACCACCGCCCATGCGTTCGGCAACGCAGTCGTGGCACTTGTCGATCACCCTGATCAACTGGCCCGCCTCCAGGCACATCCCGCGGGCTGGCCCAACGCGGTCGAGGAGGTGCTGCGCTACGAGTCCGTCGCACAAATCGGGGTCAGGGTGGCCACCGAAACACTTCAGATCGACGGCGGCACAGTGCACAAGGGCTCGGCCATGTTCCTTCTCATCGGCGGCGCCAATCGGGATCCGGCCATCTTCGAACGTCCCGATGAATTCGACACCACCCGTGCCAACGCGCGCGACCACATCAGCTTCGGCACCGGGATCCACGTCTGCCTCGGCGCGCCGCTCGCACGCATGGAACTGCACATCGGCCTGCAAGCACTGTTCGAACGATTCCCCTACCTAGCCCTCGCTGGCGAACCGACCCTGAACGACAGCACCCTGCTGCACGGAATAAAACATTTGCCCGTCAACCTCGGACCCGCAAGGGTCAACACTGGATAACGATGGGACGGTCCTGGGCCGACGAGATCCCCCGGAGGCATGCTCATACATCCCCGGAACTGCCTTCCTCGGCGAGGACGCGATAAATCGTTGCGCGGCTGACGCGTAACGTGTCCGCGATTGACGTGACGGGCTCACCGCTTGCGTGCATGCTTCTCGCCACGCCCGTTTTATTCGGATCGAGCGCCCTGGGTCGACCGATGTGCTGCCGCCGCACCCGACGCGCCTCCCGTACCGCTGCCCGGCTCTCCCGGCCTAACTCAAGCTCAAGCTCGGCAAGGCTAGCGAGCACCCCGGCCACCATGCGCCCCGCTGCGGTAGAACTGTCTATGCTCTGGAGTGTTGGGACACGGCTGGCCATGCCACCCCTTCCGCACCACGAACCAATCCGTGGATGTGGAGGTGCTCACCGACGACATCACCGCCAACGCCAAGGCTGCGCTGCGTGGTCCTGTGGAACGCCTGACCTTCGCATCGGCACACTGACCAAGGCAACCGAGGAGCCCTGAACTGTCATGCCCCTATGGACGATTCATCACACCCCCGGGATCTTCAGCGATGAGGAGAAACACCAGCTCGCATCGCGGATCGCCGATCACTACGAGCGCATCGGGTTGCCCCGGTTCTACGTGATCACGATCTTCAAGGAGACACGGCCGGAAGATTTCTATGTCGCCGGGGAACCGACCACGGTCGGGGTTCGCATCCTCATCGACCACATCGCCCGGCACAGCAGCGATAAGGAAAGCCGAGAACAGATCACCCGCTGGATCAAGCGCATACTGCATCCCTACATGGAAAGGCATGAGGGATTGCACTGGGAGTTCCACGCCGATGAGACCAGCGAGGACCTCTGGATGATCAACGGGCTGGTGCCTCCCCCGGGCGGCTCTGAGGTCGAAAAAGCCTGGGCGACAGCCAACGTCGCGTCTCCATACTGAGACACTACAGCGCCGACAAGAGCCGCACGCCGCCGAAGAGGCGCTGCTGCGGTCCAGCGCGATGTCAGCAACGGGTTTAGCACGCGCACGTACGATGCGCACAACGCCGACGATGACCGCGATCGCTACCGCGAAGAGCCAAAGCCCGGTCGGTAGCGCGGAATAGCCCGCGAATATGTGCCAGATGTTTCACCAATGCAATTCGCCGAATTTGCCTGCACCCTCGCCGCCAGCGCAGGAGAGAATCAAGATCATGACTATCACGCGAGGGTTCGCCGCAGCTGCCGTGCTCGCCGGTTTAGCTGTCGGTACTGCTGGCACAGCCTGGGCCGAAGCCGGATCGACGATGAACGGCCACTACTTGAGGACTGAAACGGATCCGCAAACTGGTCAATCGGAAACCGATGATTGATACGCCACTCCCTGCGGCGACGGCTGCGCCTCACTGGCTGACACACCCGGTGGACCTGTTCTATCGCAGGCGCGGTTGGTTAACGGGCAATGGACACTGGACTCCGCCGTACATACGCTGAGCTGCCCGGACGGTACCGTTGCTCAAAACGCTGTGTCCGCCCATTACACGGGGGATCCAAACACCCTGGCAGGCACAGTCAAGTCACCTATAACGTGCCAGCCTGCGGGAACCCAGCGGGGTACGTAACCACCAACTTCGTCCAAATCAGGCAGGCACCTGACGCATAGTGTCGGTCCGTCGCTACAGTCCAATGCCGCATCGGGCCGAGGCGTGCGCGGAATACGTTGCACTACAAAACAATTGGAAGTAGGCAAGCCTTGGCGGCGGGAGCACTCGTCTTGACCGACTCAATGCCCTTTGTCGTATCGGCGGAGGCGTCGTTTCTTTTGAATATCGTAAATAAGTCCTGTTGCCACTAGTACCACTAGCACCATTGCTGGACCAATCCCGACGGCATATTGAAACATGTCGTCCATTTGTCCTCCCTCTGACTGTTTGAGACTATCGTAATGTTGGCGTTGTCTTCCATGCACTGAGACATGGTGTGGTCATCAACGGATGGAAGCGTAATAGTCTGCCGGCTAGACCGTCCCGCGATTGGCGAAGAATCCAGGTTGTCGATCACCACCCGCCTGCATGTTGAGCGTCTTCGCGGCCCGTACCCACGTCGATTGCGCACCATCGCCGACCTTAGGTGGACGGTTCTCGACGAGTCAGTGATTGTCGGATTGCCCGCGGCCGTTTTCGCCGCGATGTTCAACGCAACCGGGAAACGTGTCACCGACCTGGCGATCACTCGCCAGAGGAGGCTCTGGCGATACGCCTTAATCCAGTAGGCGCGGCAACTAGTCTGACCGCATGATCAACCCGGATAGTCGCGTGCTCCTTCTCGCTGCGGACCTGGCCGCGGCGCTGGCACCATTCGGCAGATCGCGCATGTTGCCGCGGGAAGCCTACGTCGATCCCCAGGTCTTCGATTGGGAGCAGCGCAACATCTTCTCCGGATGGACCTGTGTGGGCCATGCCAGCGATATTGCCTCGGTCGGTGCCCAGCGCGCGGTCGGGTCCGGCGCGAACGGCATCCTGCTGGTGCGATCCGAGACCGGCGAAGTACGCGCGTTCGCCAATGTCTGCCGCCACCGCGGTCACGAACTGCTGGCGTGTGGCGAGACGACCAAGAAGCGCAGCATCATCTGCCCGTACCATTCGTGGTCCTTTCGGCTGGACGGCGCGCTGCGGAATGCGCCCGGCTTCCGCGACGCCGCGGACTTCGACCCGGGCCAGTTCGGGCTCACAGAACTGCGCCTAGTGGACTGGCACGGCTGGCTTTTCGTCGACCCGAGCGGACGCGACGCCGACTTCGCGGGGCACGTCGCGGGGCTCGAAGACGTGATCGGCCCCTACCGGCCCGAAGACTTGACGATCGTCGACCGACACTCCTATGAGCTCGCCGCCAACTGGAAGGTCATCGTCGAGAACTACCAAGAGTGCTACCACTGTCCGACAATCCACCCGGAGCTGTCCCGCGTCAGCCCGCCGACCAGCGGCGCGACCCTCGACCTTGACGGATCGTGGCTTGCCGGCTGGATGTCGATCATCGAAGGCGCGGAAACGATGTCACTCACCGGTAAGAGCTGCGGCGTCGCCATCGCCGGACTGTCCGAGCAGCAACTGCGCAGCGTCATGTACGTCGTCGGATACCCGAATCTGCTGGTGAGCTTGCACCCCGACTACGTAATGACCCACCTCATGCTGCCGCTGGCTGTCGACCGTACGTACGTCGAGTGCGCCTGGGCCTTCCCGAAAGACGTTGCGGCCCAGCCAGATTTCGATCCTTCGTATGCGGTGGACTTCTGGGACCTCACCAACCGGCAAGATTGGGCGGCCTGCGAGTCGGTGCAACGTGGACTCGCCTCACCACACGCCCGTCCGGGGCCGCTGGCCCCGGATGAGGAGGCTGTCTACCAGTTCGTCAGTCGGGTGGCTAGGGCGTACTCCGGTGCCGACGGTTCCGCGGCGGAGCGCTCAACAAACGCGTGACAAGCGCCCATGGCGAGCATGCACGGTGCTACGGCAAGGAATGTCGTCTGCAAACTTCTGCTTTAGAGGGCCGATTAGGATGGCCCACGAAGCCGACGGAATCGGGAATTCAGGCTCACGGGTAGACCTGGCTTGCCGGTGAACAGGATGTCAGTGATTTCAGGTTCGTGCCGGCGCCTGCGGTCGGTCTTCGCGACCGGTCACGTGTCGCGGAAGATGTTATGGCACCAAATCTGTTGTGCCGCAACTGCAGCTAGGAAGTTCGGCAGCCCAGGATCCCTCGTGACATTCTGGTGGGCTGCCCTTCGGCCAACTCGACGACTTCGAGCCAACCGCCGGGAGCAATGTAGTGCCGGCTGACATCTTGGCGCTGCATCCGGATGAGCAAGACACCCGCATCGGTGACCTCGAAGCTGTCGAATACGCCATAGTCCCGCGGTTCGCCGTTGCTGAATAACACCGTGAATGACATGCGTCGAGTATGGCGTTGACGAAACTGCGCGTCTAGCCGTCCAGGCACAGATCCTTGCGGAAACGCCGCATCCCGTCGATCTTGTCGGCCAAGGTGGCGTCTGGCCCGGCGTAAAACATCCATGGCATGGTGATGATGCCGGTGATACCGGCGTCGGCGGCGCGCTGATAATCGGCGGTAGTGAAAGCATCGGTCAGCGGCGTCAGGATAGTGAAATCGTCTAGCGACAAGCCGTTTTCGAGCCGCAGTTCGCGCAGCCGGCAAACCGCCTCGATGGCGCGATCGGTGTTGATCAGGTCCCCGATCCAGCCGTCGTTGCGGGCAGCGCGGCGCAATGCGGCCTCGCTGAGCCCGCCGACGTAGACCGGTATCGGCGGCGGGGTTGGTTGCATCTCCAGCCGCGGTGTCGGGTAGAAGTCGCCGTCGAACTGGGTCCAGCCCGGTTTCCACAGCGCCCGCATCAGGTCGATGATCTCGTCGGTACGTTTGCCACGGGCGGCGAACTGCTCGCCCATCAAAGCGAATTCCTCTCGGCACCAGCCGACGCCGATGCCGAGCTCCACCCGTCCTGACGCCAGAACCGCCGCAGTGCCAATGGCTTTCGCCGCCGAGTACGGATTGCGCATCGCGGGGATGTAAACGGTAGTGACGAATCGCAGCCCCGTGGTGACCTGGGCCAGCGCACCGACGAGAACCCACGGATCGGGCCAGTCGGTGAAAGGCTGCCATCGCCGTTGCCCATCTTTGGTGTACGGATATGGCGTTTCCAGGGTCTCCAGGTTAACGACATGGTCGGGGATGCCGATGCCGTCGTAACCGAGTTCGTCAGCGGCCTTGGCGATCTCGACGATCTCCCGGGTGTTCAAAAAGGCGCTGCTGATATAGAACTTCATTCGACTTCCCGTGCCCACGCCGGCTCGATGAAGATGCCTTCTGCCTCCACGGTTACCCCTTCTGCATCCGAAATAGTACCGCGTGCAAAGACTTTGACGCCCTCGCTGCGGTCAATCCACGCGTCGCAACGAAGTGGACCCAGCGGAGTGCCGCGCAGGTACTTCACTGTGATGGTTCCGGTTAAACGCGCCTTGGACAATCCCTCGCTCGCCGCCTCGCCGAGCATGTGGTCGAGCACCAGCGCGCCGACGCCACCGTGCACCCGGCCGGGCGGACCCTCGTACGCGGATCCGAGGAAGAACTCGCTCCAGCAGCGCCCGTTGCCCTGGTGGCGGACCACGATTGGCGGGGCGATCGGGTTGCACACGCCGACCACAGCGTTACCCAAGGGCAGTGGGCGATCGTCGACGCGGTAGCTCACTCCCACCGGCCGGGTCCGTTGCCGCAACGACCGGGTGACGGCCTCGATCGCGGTTCGCGCGCCGGCGACGACGTCGTCGTCGGCCTCGGTCCGGATGGTGGCGTCGACGAGTTCGCGGACGGCGTCGGCCAACGGCGCGTAACGAGCCGTCACTCGATCAGCCTCCACCGAGCTGAGCACCTCGAACCTGGCTTCAAACTTGCCACCGAACGCGCCGGCCTCCTCACTCAATTCCCGAACACCTTGCGCACGACTGCTTTTGCGCGCCGCGTCACCCGCAGATAGTTGTCCAGGAACTCACTGCCGTCATCGGTTTGCCAGCCCGCGGCCACGGCGACCGCATTGAGCTGGCGTCCCGGTCCGGGCAGCTGGTCGGTGGGCTTACCGCGGACCAGCACCAGCGCGTTGCGGGCCCGGGTGGCGGTCAGCCAGGCGTGACGCAGCAGCTCCACGTCCGCTTCGGGGATCAAATCGGCCGCGGCCGCCGCGTCCAGGGACTCCAGCGTCGAGGTGTTGTGCAGAGCCGGAACCTCGTGCGCGTGCTGCAGTTGCAGCAGCTGCACAGTCCATTCGATGTCGGCCAGCCCCCCGCGTCCCAGCTTGGTATGCGTGTTGGGGTCGGCGCCTCGCGGCAACCGCTCGGAGTCCACCCGAGCCTTGATGCGACGGATCTCGCGCACCGCATCGGCTGACACGCCGTCGGACGGATAGCGCGTCTTGTCGGCCATCAGCATGAACCGCCGGCCCAGATCCGCGTCACCCGCGATGGCGTGCGCACGCAGCAGGGCCTGGATCTCCCAGCACTGCGCCCACTGCTCGTAGTAGGCGGCATAGGACCCCAACGTGCGGACCAGCGGGCCGCTGCGGCCCTCGGGCCGCAGATTGGCGTCGACTTCCAGCGGTGGATCGACGCTGGGCGTCCCCAACAGTGCCCGAATCTGCTCGGCGACCGACGTCGACCATTTCACCGCCCGGGAATCTTCGACACCACTGACCGGCTCGCAGACGAACATAACGTCAGCGTCGGACCCGTAACCCAGCTCGGCACCGCCCAGCCGGCCCATGCCAATGACCGCGATCGCCGCCGGCGCCTTGCCGTCGTCTGGGAGGTTGGCCCTGATCATCGCGTCCAAAGCGGCCTGCAGCACGGCCACCCACACCGACGTGAGCCCCTTGCACACGTCGGTGACATCGAGCAAGCCGAGCAGGTCCGCGGAACCGATGCGGGCAAGCTCTCGACGGCGCAGCGAGCGCGCGGCGGCGATCGCTCGCGCCGGGTCGGCGTAGCGGGCCGCCGAGGCGACCAGCGCGCGGGCCACCGCGTCGGGATCGGGCTCGAGCAGTTTCGGGCCGGCCGGACCGTCGCCGTAACTCTGAATGACCCGTGGCGCGCGCATCAACAAGTCCGGCACATACGCGGACGTCCCCAGCACATGCATGAGCCGCCGAGCCACCGCGGGTTTGTCCCGCAGCGTGGACAGGTACCAGGTTTCGGCGGCCAGCGCCTCGGACAGGCGCCGGTAGGCCAACAGCCCGCCGTCGGGGTCGGGCGCATACGACATCCAGTTCAGCAGCCGCGGCAACAGCACCGACTGCACCCGACCGCGCCGGCCGCTCTGGTTGACCAGCGCAGACATGTGCTTCAACGCGGTCTGCGGTCCCTCGTAACCCAGCGCGGCCAGCTGCCGCTCCGCGGCCTCCGACGTCATGCCGGGGGCGATCTCCAGGCCGGCCGGCCCGATCGACTCCAACAGCGGCTGATAGAAGAGTTTGGCGTGCAGCTGCGACACCCGCAGGTTCTGGTGCTTGAGCTCCTCGCGCAGCACCCCTGCAGCATCGTGGCGGCCGTCCGGACGGATGTGCGCCGCCCGCGCCAGCCAGCGCACCGCCTCCTCATCGTCGACCTCCGGCAGCAGATGGGTGCGTTTGAGCCGTTGCAGCTGCAGCCGGTGTTCGAGCAGCCGGAGAAATTCATAGGAGGCAGTCAGGTTCGCCGAGTCCTCGCGCCCGATGTAGCCGCCGGCGCCCAACGCGGCCAAGGCGTCCACCGTGGAAGCCACGTGCAACGACTCGTCGTTGCGGCCGTGCACCAGCTGCAGCAGCTGCACGGCGAACTCCACGTCGCGCAATCCGCCGCTGCCGAGCTTGAGCTCGCGGGCGCGGACATCGGCCGGCACCAGCTGCTCCACCCGGCGCCGCATCGCCTGCACTTCGACCACGAAATCCTCGCGCTCGCAGGCAACCCAGACCATGGGCATCAGCGCGGTCCGATAGCGCTCGCCGAGTTCGGCGTCGCCCACTGCCATGCGGGCTTTCAGCAACGCCTGGAATTCCCAGGTCTTCGCCCAGCGCTGGTAGTAAGCAAGGTGCGACTCGACGGTGCGGACCAGTTCACCGCTGCGGCCCTCGGGCCGCAACCCGGCATCCACCGCGAAGAACGCGTCCGATGCCACCCGCATCATCTCGCCGGCCACCCGGGTGCTGAGTGTGTCGGCGTGCTCGGCGACGAAAATCACATCGACGTCGCTGACGTAGTTCAGTTCGCGGGCACCGCATTTGCCCATCGCAATGACCGCCAGCCGCGGTGGCGTGCGGTCACCGCACACGGTTGCCTCGGCCACCCGCAGCGCGGCCGCCAACGCGGCGTCGGCAAGGTCTGATAGCTGCGCGCCGACCACGGGGAATGGCAGCACCGGCTCGTCTTCGACCGTCGCGGCCACGTCGACCGCCGCCAACAGCAGCAGCTGGTCGCGATACAAGGTGCGCAATCGCGAAACCGCCGAGCCCGGCTCAGCTGACGCTTCGTCGACGCACTCGGTGAACGCCTGGTGCAGCTCGTCGCGAGTAGGCAGCTTGGCCTTGCCCCGCAGCAGCTTCCAGGACTGCGGATGGACGGCAAGGTGATCCCCCAGCGCCAGTGACGAGCCCAGGATGGCGAATAGTCGCCCGCGCAGCGGGCGTTCGGTGATAAGGGCGGCGTTGAGCTCATCCCAACCGGTCTCTGGGTTCTCCGCAAGGCGAATCAGGGCTCGCAGCACAGCGTCGGCGTCGGGCGCGCGCGACAACGCCCACAACCGGTCGATGTATGCCTGGTCGTCGTGGCCATACCAGCCCAGCTGCTCCAGACGCTCACCCGCCGAGGGATCGACCAACCCGAGCCGTCCGACGCTGGGCAGCCTCGGACGCTGCGTCGCGGGTTTGGTCACGACCAAGACGGTAGCGCAACCGGCCGATCTGTCAGACCGACCGGCGGACTCTGTGAGCTATAGCGAGAGGTACGTCGTCAACTCGTAAGGCGTTACATGGCTGCGATAGTTCGCCCACTCGGTGCGCTTGTTGCGCAAAAAGAAGTCAAACACGTGCTCCCCCAATGCTTCCGCGACGAGCTCGGAGGCCTCCATGCAACGAAGAGCACTGTCGAGGCTGGTCGGCAGCTCGCGGTACCCCATGGCGCGGCGTTCTTCGGGGGTGAGGTCCCAGACGTTGTCCTCCGCCTGCGGCCCCAGCACGTAGCCCTTCTCCACCCCGCGCAATCCGGCGGCCAGCAGCACGGCGAACGTCAGATAGGGGTTGCACGCCGAGTCGGGGCTGCGTACCTCAACCCGACGTGACGACGTCTTGTGCGGCGTGTACATCGGCACCCTGACCAGGGCCGACCGGTTGGCCGCGCCCCACGACGCGGCGGTGGGCGCCTCGCCGCCCTGCACCAGTCGCTTGTAGGAGTTGACCCATTGGTTGGTGACCGCGCTGATCTCGGAGGCGTGCTCCAGGATTCCGGCGATGAACGACTTGCCCACATCCGACAACTGCAGTGGGTCGTCGGGGCTGTGGAAGGCGTTGACGTCGCCCTCGAACAGGCTCATGTGGGTGTGCATGGCGGAGCCGGGGTGCTCCGCGAAAGGCTTGGGCATGAATGATGCCCGCGCGCCGTTGTCGATCGCGACTTCCTTGATGACGTAGCGGAACGTCATAACGTTGTCGGCCATGGATAGCGCGTCGGCGAAGCGCAGGTCGATCTCCTGCTGGCCGGGCGCCCCTTCGTGGTGGCTGAACTCCACCGAGATGCCCATGAATTCGAGGGCGTCGATGGCTTCTCTGCGGAAATTGGAGGCGGAATCGTGCACCGCTTGGTCGAAATAGCCGGCGTTGTCGACTGGGATGGGCGCCGACCCGTCGTTGGGACCGGGCTTCAGCAGGAAGAATTCGATTTCGGGATGCACGTAGCAGGAAAAACCGAGGTCGTTGGCCTTCTGCAGCTGACGCCGCAGCACGTGCCGCGGGTCCGCCCACGACGGCGAGCCGTCCGGCATGGTGATGTCGCAGAACATCCGCGCCGAGTGATGGTGGCCGGAGGCGGTGGCCCAGGGCAGCACCTGGAAGGTCGACGGATCCGGGTTTGCCACCGTGTCGGATTCCGAAACGCGCGAGAAGCCCTCGATCGACGATCCGTCGAAGCCGATGCCCTCCTCGAAGGCGCCCTCGAGTTCGGCCGGGGCGATCGCCACCGACTTGAGGAAGCCAAGCACATCTGTGAACCAGAGCCGCACGAAGCGGATGTCCCGTTCCTCCAGCGTGCGGAGGACGAATTCCTTCTGTCGATCCATAACCCGCACACTAGGCAACACCTGTTAAATCCGTGTTACCGATGCCCGCTCAGAACCGTTGCGGACTCCTCAGACGGGCTGTTCGGGGCGGCTGGAGCCCGCCTTATGGCTGGCACCGCAAGGCCGTGGGCGGCAACGTCCCCGCAACGAAATAGCGTGTCACCGCGGTATCCACACACTGGTCGCCGTTGAACACCGCGGTGTGCTGAGTTCCGTCGTA